>NZ_JBMSDW010000008.1:0-234722 GCF_049445895.1 Neotabrizicola sp. VNH66 | reverse complement strand
CAGGGCCGCATTGTAGGCGGGCCAGTTCGTCGTGCGGTAGCGGGCAGAGGAAGGCTTCGGCATGGACCGAATCTAACGCTCAGGATTCACGACGTGAATCCGCATCACCGATAAGTGCAACAACGTCAAGTCTCGGCCAAAGATAGAGCGGGGGTTGGGCAGGCATTCCGGGCGAAACAGGCCATGTTTCGTCGTCTAGGAAAGTTCCAAACACCATTGCTGACCGTCCCAATCTCGACTGCGCGATGTCGTTTGCAGGATCGGGAAAACCTGCGACGCGATCTGCCCTGAGTCTGCCCGACCTCCATCACTCAGACCTGGCTGGCCCGGCCTTCACTGCGGCTATGGCCTGCGCGAATTCTTTGGTCGCCATCAGCGCCTTGCATCTTGCAAAGCGGCCCTCCGCATAGGCCTGAAAATCATCCGCGGGATTGCCATTAGCCACTTGCAGCAACCCCCAGAGCGTCCAGAGGAGATCACACATCGCCTTGTAGATCACCATGCGGCCATGGTCGAAATCCGAGGGCGGGCCGCCGAAATAGGCCTGCATCATCTCCGCCTCCTGCGCCGCATCGAACCCGGCCTCGACCGCCAAATCGCCCAGATCCCACATCGGATCGTTCATGCCGGAATATTCCCAGTCGACCACCCACATCCGGGTGCCGGTATCGAGGAAGTTCTCGCACAGGGGGTCGCAATGGCAGGGGGCAAGGGGCAGGGGATGGGCGGCCAGCGCGGCGCGGACCGCCTGTGCCTCCTCCAGCACGGTATGGTATCCGTCGGGCAGGGCAACGGGCTTGCCCTCCAGATGACCGAGGTAATCGTCGATCATCGCAAAAAGCTCAAACCGGGCCGGGAACACCGCCCCGGAGGCATGGAGCCGCGCAAAGACCGCGCCGGCCCGGGCGGGACTGCCGGGGCGGGTGCGGAACGCCTCGGGTGTCATCGTGACCGTGCCGTCGATGAAGCCCGTGACCATCACCCCCGTCGCGGGATCGGCATGGATCACGGGGGGAGAGACCCCGGCCGCCGCCGCCGCCTGTGCCGCTGCCGCCTCATTCGCGCGGTCGATGTAATCCGCCGTCCCATGGCCCGGCAGGCGCAGCACCTGCGGCCCCAGCCGGTAGACGCGGTTCGTCAGCCCGCCCATCCGCTCGGCCGGACCGGCATAGCCCGCCAGCGCGGGCAGTGTGGCGATCAGCCCGGCAATCTCGGTCTCGTCCGTCATCATCCCCCCGTTCGTGCTTTCCTGCTGCGGCCCCATGGCTATGCTGGCCGGGCAAGGCGGAGGCTGCAATGGCGGAATCACACGAAGGCGCGCTTGGCGCGGTCTATGCGGCGCAGGCGCCCGAAGAGGTGGCGGCGGCCTATGACCAATGGGCCGAAAGCTATGATGCCGAGATGGCGCAGGCCGGATACCGCCATCCGTCCATCGGGCTGGCGCTTCTGGCGCGCCATCTGCCGCGCGGGGCGGCGCCGCTTCTGGATGCGGGGGTGGGCACCGGGCTGGCCGGGCCGTGGTATGGAATCATGGGCTGGCCCGAGGTCTGGGGCGTGGACATCTCCGAAGGCATGCTGGCGGTGGCGGCGCGCAAGGATGCCTATGCCCGGCTGTCGCGCGCGGTGCTGGGCCAAAGGCTGGACTTCGCCGACGGGCAATTCGCCGGGATCATCTCGACCGGCGTCTTCACCACCGGCCATGTCGGCGTGGAGGCACTGCCGGAGCTGGTGCGCATCCTGCGGCCCGGCGGTGTGATGGTGCTGACAGTGAAAGGGACGCTCTGGGACAGCGGCTTTGCCGTGGCGCTGCTGGAGGCGGGGCTTCAGACGCTGGAGGTGACCGCGCCCTATGTCTCGATGCCGGGCGAGGCCGCGACCACCCCAAGCCGCGCGGTTGCACTGCGGCGGCCCTGAGAGGCTTGCACCCGCCGCGCGAAGCGACTATCTCTGCCCTGCGCAGCGGGCGTTGTGTAATGGTAAGACCCTAGCCTTCCAAGCTAGAGACACGGGTTCGATTCCCGTCGCCCGCTCCAGATTACCCCCCGGTTGTGCCCTGAGACTGCTGTTGCAAGGGGGGCGCTGCCCCCGTCTCCTGCGGAGACTCCCCCGGGATATTTCTGAACAGATGAATGGGGTAGGTGCGGCCCTGTCGGCTTCACCTTGGCTCAAATACCTCCGCGCGCGGGACGCGCCGCTGAGGCAAGGCGCCTTTGCGCCGCAGCCGAGGCAAATGGCTTGCGGCCGCCGTGGCGGCCGCTCCGCCTTGCAACGGGTCAGAGGTTGCCGGCCTGCGGGAAGCCGAGGACGTGGTAGCCACCGTCGACGTGGATGACTTCGCCCGTGGTGGCGGCGCCGTAATCCGAGCAGAGCCAGACCGCGGTGCCGCCGATGGTTTCCAGCGTGGCATTGCGGCGCAGCGGGGCGTTTTCCTCGGTATGGCGGAAGGTGGCCCGGGCGCCGCCGATGGCAGATCCTGCCAGCGTTTTCATCGGGCCGGGGCTGACCGCATTGACCCGCACACCCTGCGGGCCAAGGTCATTGGCCAGATAGCGGGTGGCCGATTCCAGCGCGGCCTTGGCCACGCCCATCACGTTATAGTTGGGCGCGATCTTGTTCGATCCCTGGAAGGTCAGGGTGATCAGGCTGCCGCCTTCGGTCATCATCGGTGCGGCCCGGCGGGCCACGTCGATGAAGCTGTAGCAGGAGATGTTCAGTGAGTTCAGAAAGTTCGCCCGGCTGGTGTTGATGAACCGCCCGGTCAGCTCCGACTTGTCGGAATAAGCGATGGCATGGATGACGAAGTCCAGCCGGTCCCAGCGGGTGGCGATCTGGGCAAAGCACGCGTCGAGCGAGTCTTCGTTGGTCACATCCACATCGACCAGCAGATCAGACCCGACCGAGGCGGCCAGGGGCGCCACGCGGCGGCCGAAGGCCTCTCCCTGATAGGAGAAGGCCAGTTCCGCGCCCTCGGCGTGCAATGCTTTCGCGATGCCCCAGGCGATGGAATGGTCGTTCGCGACACCCATGACGAGGCCACGTTTTCCCTGCATCAGATCGGCCATCGTGGCGTCCCCTTCGTGTTGTCTGAAACGTCAGGCGAGAGGTCGTCAGCCTTGCCAGCGGCTCATCACCAGCGTGGCATTGGTTCCGCCGAAGCCGAAAGAGTTCGACAGCACACCGTCGATTTCCACGCCCTCACGCAGGGTCGTGGCGATTTCACCTGGGTCCAGCGCCGGATCCAGCGTCTCGATATTGGCCGAGGCGGTGATGAAGCCGCCGTTCATCATGATCAGCGAATAGATCGCCTCATGCACGCCGGTGGCGCCCAGGCTGTGCCCGGTCAGCGATTTGGTGGAGGAGATCGGCGGCGTCTGGCCGCGGCCGAAGACGCGGCGGATCGCCTCGACCTCGGTCACGTCGCCCACCGCGGTCGAGGTGCCGTGGCTGTTGATATAGTCGATCCGGCGGCCCTGCGGCAGGGTGGAGAGGGCAAGCTTCATCGACCGCTCACCACCTTCGCCCGAGGGGGCGACCATGTCATAGCCGTCCGAGGTGGCGCCATAGCCGGTCACTTCGCCGTAGATCTTGGCACCGCGGGCAAGGGCATGGTTCAGCTCTTCCAGCACGACCACGCCGCCGCCCCCCGCGATGACGAACCCGTCGCGGTTGGCGTCATAGGCGCGGGCCGCGCGGTCGGGCGTATCGTTGTATTTCGACGACATGGCGCCCATGGCATCGAACAGGCAGGACAGGGTCCAGTCCAGCTCCTCGCCACCGCCGGCAAAGACGATGTCCTGCTTGCCCATCTGGATCAGTTCCGCGCCATTGCCGATGCAATGGGCCGAGGTCGAGCAGGCGGAGGTGATCGAATAGTTCACGCCCTTGATCTTGAACGGCGTGGCAAGGCAGGCTGAGGTGGTCGAGGACATGCCCTTGGTCACGCCGAACGGCCCGATCCGTTTCGGGCTGCCGTTTTCGCGGACGATGTTATGCGCCTTGAAGAAGGATTTGGTCGAAGGCCCGCCCGAGCCGACGATGATCCCGGTGCGCTCGTTCGAGACATCCGACGGCTCCAGCCCGGAATCCTCGATCGCCCGTTTCATGGCGATGAAGTTATAGGCCGCGCCATCGCCCATGAAGCGCAGGTCGCGCTTGTCGATGTGATCTTCGAACACGATCTGCGGCTGGCCGTGCACCTGGCTGCGGAAGCCGCGCTCGGCATAGTCGGGGGCGAAGATGATGCCGGATTTCCCGGCCCGCAGCGAGGCTTCGACCTCTGCCACGGTATTGCCGATGGGCGAGACGATGCCCAGCCCGGTGATGACGACGCGACGCATGGCGTTCCAGTCCTTCCAGAGGTCAGGCGGCCGAGAGGGCGACCTTCATATCTTTCACCAGATAGATGGTTTCGCCGTCGGCTTCCACCCGGCCGTCGGCAACCCCCATGGTCAGGCGGCGGGTTTGCACCGCCTTGGTGAAATCGACATAGTAGCGCAGCATCTTGCGCTCGGGGCGGACCATGCCGGTCAGCTTGACCTCACCCACGCCAAGCGCATAGCCGCGGCCTTCCCAGCCGCGCCAGCCCAGGTTGAAGCCGGTCAGCTGCCACAGCCCGTCCAGACCCAGACAGCCGGGCATGATCGGGTTGCCGGGGAAATGGCAGGCGAAGAACCACAGATCCGGGGTGATGTCGAATTCCGCAACCACATGGCCCTTGCCGTGCTCGCCACCGTCTTCGCTGATTTCGGTGATGCGGTCCATCATCAGCATGGGCGGTTCGGGCAGCTGGGCATTGCCCGGGCCGAACAGTTCCCCGCGTGCACAGGCAAGCAGGTCTTCGCGGTCGAAACTCGTCGGATAACGCCCCATCGGCCCCCTCGATCCCGTGATGGTTCTGATTGAACCCCCTTAACAGAGGCACCGAACATAGGGCAAGGGCGGTGCCCGTCCAAGAGGCCTGCGGCGCATGCGCGCCCGTCCGGCAGGCCAATTGCGGGATTTCCGATTGAAACCGGGTGTCCCGCGGTCCTATATTCACATGAGCTACGCCTTTTAAGGGCAGGAGCGGCAGGAAAGGCGTCATGGATCTGATGACACAGGATCACGTGTCCCCGCGGGTGGCCTCGTGGCTGGAACGGGGCGGGCTCCGGCCGACGCGGCAGCGGCTGGCTCTGGCCGCGCTCTTGGTGGGCGACGGGCAGGACCGCCATGTCACCGCCGAAAGCCTGTTCGAAATGGCCGATCGCGCGGGCGAGAAGGTCAGCCTTGCCACCGTCTACAACACCCTGCGCGCCTTCTGCGATGCCGGGTTGATGAACGAAGTGGTCGTCGACGGGTCGAAAAGCTATTTCGATACCCGCATGGACGACCACCCGCATTTCTTCTGGGAAGATACCGCTGTGCTGACCGATGCGCCGAAAGACCAGCTGAAAATCGCTGGCCTTCCGGAAGCGCCGGGCGGGACCGAGATTTCCCGTGTCGACGTGGTGATCCGCCTGCGCCGGATCTGACCAGCTGCGGCGTCAGAACACGTCGAAGAAGTACAGCAGAATGATGATGGGGATCGGAATGCCGATCAGCCAGGCGAAAATGCCCTTCATGATGCGTGTCCTTTGCTGCGGTTTGTGCAGGAGTAACGCAGGGGGTCGGAGAGGGTTCCGCGGGCGCATGGCACGGATTTCCGGCAAGGGTTTTCTGTGCACGGTGGGCCTTGGTGCAGCATCGCCGGCCTTCGGACTCTCTCCGGCGAACTCATGGGGCAATGACCGGGCATAACCCAGCCCGCCCCGCGCGGCGATCCGCAGGATCTGCACCGACATACAGAAGCGACGGGGTTTCCGATCATCTGGCCGGATAGCGAGATGGCGTTACGCGCATCCTGCCGATGGCTGGTCTCAATCGCCTTGAGCCCGACTATGGCCCCAAACTGCCAGACCGGAGCAGAACCGCACCCCCTGTAGGCCGCGGCAGACGGCGGAGGCGTCATGGTTAAATCTTGGTTGACAATGATTTGGCGACCCCGGGAGGACTTGAACCCCCAACCCCAGACTTAGAAGGTCCGTGCTCTATCCAGTTGAGCTACGGGGCCGTGTTTTCTCTGATAGCGGTTCGGAAAACGGTTCGCAACGCCGCCCGATCCGCCCGGTGTGTTCTTTCCCAGCGGTTTTTGGCCCGGATCGGGAAGTTGGCAGACTGCCTGATCCGGAGGGGCTATGGATACGGGCTGCGCTCTAGGCCAGCGTGCGGGTCATGAAGACCGAGTTCGGGTCTTCGTCATAGCCTTCGAAAGGCGGGCATTCGGTAAAGCCGGCCTTGGCATAAAGCGCGCGGGCGGCGACGAAGGTGGGCTGCACGCCGGTCTCCAGTGACAGCCGGGCGAAGCCCGCGGCGCGCGCCTGATCCAGCAGATGGTCCAGCATCCTGCGCGACAGGCCGCGACCCCGCGCCTCGGTCAGGACATGCATCGACTTGATCTCGGCATGGGTGGCGTCGATCTGCTTGAACGCGCCCATGGCCAGCGGCTGGTCGCCCTCGCGCAGGACGAAGAAGCGCACCTCGGGGATGGCCAGTTCGGTCCGGTCCATCATGTGGATGGATTCGGGCGGGGTGTCGGCATGCATGTCGGCGGTGTGCCGTTCGAACAGCAGCGCCAGATCGGCGGTCAGCGGGCTTTCTTCGGCGATCGTCAGGTCGGGCATCGGTCTCAGCCTTGGGTGCGTTGATAGAGGTGTAGAAGCCGCAGCGCCTCGGCCTCGGGCAGGGCGGCGGAACCGGCGGCATACAGGCAATCGGCATAAAGGCGAAAGCCCGCGGGCGTGGCGATCAGGCGCGCGGCCTCGGCCCGGTGCCAGTCGCAGGCGGCACGGTGCAGGTCGGCCACGCCGGGCAGGGCCATCAGCGCGGCGATTTCTGTGGCCAGCGGGTCCTGCTGGGCCAGTGCGGAAGGGGCGGGCTGGGTGTTGAAGTTGCGCCCGGTCCAATAGGACAGGTCCACCGCCTTGTCGCTGTGGTTGGGCAGGCCGCGGGCGGATTTCACCACAAAACTCTCGGCCGAGCGCAGGGAGTAATGGTGCATCTCGGCCAAGGCACGGTGGCCTTTCAGCGGCATCAGCGACAGACGCTTGTCATTCCCGGCCATGACGCCGGGCAGGGGGCGGCCGCTGCCATCCACCCATGCAGGCGCCGCTCCCTCGCGCTGTTTCGGGCGATGGACGCCGGAGCGGCGAAAGGCGGCGGGGCGGAACAGGGTCTTGAAATAGCTGGCGGCGACCGGGTGGAACATGTCGGGCGGGGCCGCGTGCAGGAACTGGGCGGTGACGGGCCGGTCCTCAAACCGCGCGACGCCATTGGCGCCGAACAGCCGCCACGCCAGCGCGACGGCATCAGTGCCGGGGGGCAAGGCGGCAATCAGGTCGGGCAGACGGTGGTTGCCCACGTGGATCATGGGAAATTCGTCCACGTCGGAGATCAGCATCCAGTCCGCGGCCTTGCGGGTGGGGTGATCCCACGCGGCCTTCAGCGCCTGCCATTGCAGGCTTTCCCCCGGCGCGCAGGGATTGCGCAGATGGACCAGCACCCCCGCCGCGGCCAAAGCGTCCAGCATCCGGTCGGTGCCGTCATGGCAGTCGTTCGACACAACGGTGAAGCCAGTGACACCCAGCATCCGGTGCCAGGCCAGCCATTCCAAGAGGAACGGGCCTTCGTCCTTGACCGCGGTGACGGAATGGATGCGCATGGCCCCTGAATAGCCCCGGCGGAAAACCGAAGGCCAGCGGGAAACTCAGCCCTTTGGCCGCCCGCCGATCCATGTGGCGCGGATGGCGCGGTCATCGCCCATCATGATGGTGGGGAATATCTGCTGCCAAAGGGTCTCGGCCCGGCGGGTGGCCTGCTCGATCGGGAAGGTGGAGGCGAGGTCCACCACCACCAGATCGGCCTCCATCCCCGGGGCGATATTGCCGATCTTGTCCTCGGCATGCAGCGCGCGGGCGGAGCCTTGGGTCGCCAGCCACCACAGCTGCGCCGGATTCAGGGCCTGCCCGCGCAGCTGGGCGATCTCATAGGCCGCGGCCATGGTGTGCAGCATCGAGAAGCTGGACCCGCCGCCGGTGTCGGTGGCCAGACCCACGCGCAACTGCCGTGCAAGGCCCATGTCGAAGAGGCCGGAGCCGATGAAGGTGTTCGAGGTGGGGCAATGGATCAGGCTGGCCCCGGCCTCGATGAGCCGGGCCTTTTCGCGTTCGGTCAGCCAGATCGAATGGCCGTAAAGCGCGCCCTCGCGCAAGAGGCCCTGTGTCTCATAGGTGTCGAGATAGTCGCGCGACTGGGGGAACAGCTCCTTCACCCATTGGATTTCATCGGTCTGCTCGCTCAGATGGGTCTGCATCAGGCAATCGGGATGCTCTTTCCAGAGCTGTCCCATGGCCGCCAGCTGCTCGGGCGTCGAGGTGGGAGAGAAGCGGGGCGTGATCACATAGGACAGCCGGTCCACCCCGTGCCATTTCCGCAGCAGGGCCTTCGAATCGTCATAGGCCGATTGTGCGGTGTCCAGCAGGCCGGGCGGGGCGTTCCTGTCCATGCAGGTCTTGCCGGTATAGACCCGCATTCCCCGCGCCTGCGCCGCCCCGAACAGCGCATCGACCGAGGCCGGGTGGATGGTGGCATAGGAACAGACGGTCGTCGTGCCATGGGCCGTCACGATGTCCAGATAGCGCGCGGCAATGTCTTCAGCATAGGCCGGATCGGCAAAGCGCATCTCTTCGGGGAAGGTGTAGTCGTTCAGCCAATCGATCAGCCGCTTTCCCCAAGAGGCTATCATGGCCGTCTGCGGATAATGCACATGCGCATCGACAAAGCCCGCGGAAATCAGCGCGCGGCCATAATCGTGGCGGGTGGCCTGCGGATGGGCGGCCTTCAGGGCCGAAGCTTCCCCCACGGCGGCGATGCGGCCGCCCTCGACCAGAACGGCACCGTCGCTGATGTGCTGCGCGGCGGCTTCGCCCAGAACGAAGGGATCGCCCGTAAAGTGCAGCACCTGTCCCAGCAGAAGATCGGCCATCTGTCGCCCTTTCCTTGTCTCCGGGCAGCATAAGCGGTCGCGCGGGAAAGGGAATCCGCCGGTTTCCCCTGTTTCGCTGAAACTGCTTTCGCTATGGTCGGGGCAATCGGACAGGGGTGAAGATGCGGGAAACCGAGGCAGAGCGCGACGAAGAAGCCCGGGCGCTGGACCGGATCGAGGCCGTTCTGGCCGCGGTCGAACAGCAGGATGCCGCCGCGGTCGATTCGATTCTGGACCCGCTTCATGCGGCCGATATCGCCGACCTTCTGGAACAGCTTTCGCCCGCCAACCGGTCGGACCTGCTGGCGCTGTGGCATGGCGGGATCGACGGCGAGGTTCTGTCGGAAATCGACGAGTCGATCCGCGAAGAGGTGATCGAGGCGCTGCCGGAATCGGTGGTGGCGGATGCGGTGCGCGAACTGGATACCGACGATGTGGTCGATATCCTTGAGGATCTGGACGAACCTGCGCAGGAGAAGATCCTGGGCGCGCTGGAGGATGCCGACCGTGTCGCCGTGGAACAGGCGATGGGCTATCCGGAATATTCCGCGGGCCGCCTGATGCAGCGCGAAACGGTGGTGGCGCCCGAACACTGGACCGTGGGCGAGACGATTGACTGGCTGCGGGTGGCGGAATGGCTGCCCGACCAGTTCTATCACATCATCCTGACCGATCCGCGGATGCGCCCGGTGGGTTATGTCACGCTGGGACGCGCCCTGTCCTCGGCCCGCGATGTCCGGCTGAAGGATATTGCCGAAGACAGTTTCCGCACGGTGAAAGCCACCGACCCCGAGGCCGATGTGGCCTATATCTTCAACCAGTATCACCTGATCTCCTGCCCGGTGGTGGATGAGAACGGCCGGCTCGCCGGCGTCATCACCATCGACGATGCGATGAACGTGCTGGACGAAGAGCATGAGGAAGACATGCTGCGACTGGCCGGGGTGGGCGACGAAAGCTCGATCCAGGACGGCGTCGTGGAAACGGTGAAAAGCCGCATTCCGTGGCTGTTCGTTAATCTGCTCACCGCCAATATCTCGGCCTTTGTCATCAGCAGGTTCGAGGGCACGATCGGTGCCATCGTGATTCTGGCGGCCCTGATGCCCATCATCGCGTCGATGGGCGGAATTGCGGGAACGCAAAGCCTGACCATTGCCGTCCGGGCGCTGGCCACGCGCGATCTGACCGGCGCCAATGCGCTGCGTATCGTGCGGCGCGAGGCGATGGTGGGCGCGATCAACGGCGGCGCTTTTGCGGTGCTGATGGGGCTGGTGGGCTGGCTGGTCCTTGGCATGCCCCTCTTGGGCGTGGTTCTGGCGCTGGCCATGGTGATCAATCTGATCGTGGCGGCGCTGGCCGGGATTCTGGTGCCCTTGGGGCTGGACCGGCTGGGGTTGGATCCGGCGCTGGCTTCGGGCACTTTCGTGATGACGATGACCGATGTGATCGGCTTTTTTGCTTTTCTGGGGCTGGCATCGGTGATCCTGCTGTGATCGACAAATCCGCCCTGCGCAAAGAGATGCACGCCCGCCGGGCCGTGGCCCATGCCGCGGGGCAGGGGCAGGCGGCGGAACTGCTGGCCGATGTGCTGGCCGCCCATGCCGTGTGCCCGCTGTCCGGTTACATGCCGATGCGGAGCGAGATTGACCCGCTGCCCGCCATGGCGCGGCACACCGGCCCGGTGGGGGTGCCGGTGATCGAGGCCAAGGCCACGCCGTTGCGCTTCCGCGAATGGTCGCCGGGCTGTGTGATGGTGCCCGGCGCCTTCGGGGCCGAGATCCCGGCCGAGGGCGCGTGGATCGTGCCTGAGGTGCTGATCGTGCCGCTTCTGGCCTTTGACGCGCGTGGCTTCCGGCTGGGCTATGGCGGCGGCTTCTATGACCGCACGCTGGAGGGGCTGCGTGCCCGCCACCCGGTGCTGGCCGTGGGCTTTGCCTTTGCCGCGCAGGAGGTGGAGGAGGTTCCGACCGAACCCACCGACCAGCGGCTGGATCTGATCGTGACGGAGGCCGGGGTGAGGGATTTCCGATGATCCGCGCTGCGCTTCTGCTGCTGCTCTCCGCAGGTCCTGCCGCGGCGGGCTGTTTTGCTGCCGACGGCATGCCCGCCCGCGCGATATATGACGGCGGTTCGGTGCTGGAATACCTTGGGCGGGAGGGAGACGTTCTGACCTACCGCAGCGGCAAGGTCACCAGCCGGGTCAAGGACGGGATCTGGCCGTTGGAGAACACGGGCGACGGGTTCCGGCTGGAATACTTCTGGACCGGGGATCTGCCCGATCTGGCGGCGGTCAAGGCGGCGGGCGGCACCGCCCGGATCGAGGGCGAGCGGCAGGATGCCAAGGGCAAGCGGCTGGCCGTTGCGGCCGAAGTGGAGATTCTGGGCCCCGAAGAGGTGGAATGGGAGGATTGCATCTACAAGGCGCTGCGCCTGCGCAAGACCATGTTCGCGGCCGGCCGGAAAGAGGCCGAGGGCGTGGTCGTCTATGCCCCGGATGCGATGATCGTCTTCCGCACCGAAGCGGTGGATCAGGCCAGCGGCAAGACCTTCACCTATGCGCTGGAGGCGTTGGAATAATCCGCGGATGACGGAAATTTTCACGGGCATTCGCCGCCCGCCGCGCTAGACAGGGGGCAACCTTTGCTTCGGGAGATTTCGATGATCCGCCGTCTTGTTGCCGCCGCCCTCATGACCTCGTCCCTGTCGGGGGCCGCCCTTGCCGGGGCCTGCCCGGTTGAACCATCGAAGGTCAGCCTGAATTCCGGCGCCACGATCCGCGTCACCGCGCAGGAGGGCGATACGCTCAGCTATCTGCAAACGGTCGAAGCGACCGGCCAGACGGTGGAGATGACGGTGCATCTGGGCCTTGTCACGCTGACTGCGATGCGCGACGGCGAAGGCGCGGTCTTCGACTGGAAGACCCCGCTGCCCACCGCCGCCGATCTGGTGCCCGGCGCCACCTTCGCGCTGGAGGCGATGCTGGCGACGCCCGGCATCCTGCCGCCGCGGCCCTTCACCGCCGAGATTGAGGTGGTGGGGCTGGAAACCGTCGAGGTGGCGGGGTGCAGCTATGAGGCGCTGAAGGTGATCGTGAAGAACGCCGAGGCGGGCAAACCGCTGGGTGAGACGGTGAAATGGATCCATCTGCCCACGCTGCTGACCCTGAAAAGCGAGATCACCGAAAAGGGCGATACCCGTGTTCAGGAAGTGACTGCGCTGGAATGAGGGCGCTGGCCGCGGGTCTTGCTTTGTGGTCGGGCGCTGCGGGGGCGGTCTGTGTCGAAGGGCCGATCACTGCCATGGACCTGGCCGATGGCACCACTATCGCGGTCACCGGGCGCGAGGGCGACCGGATCGCCACCGAACATCTGGGGCTGGGGATCACGCAACTGCACTGGCAGGGGCTGATCCCGCTGTCCTCGGTCAACCGGCAGGCGCGGCACGAATGGCGCTGGCCCGACCCGCTACCCGATCTGACGGCGCTGCAACAGGGTGCGGTGCTGCGCCTGTCGGGCAGCAAGACCTTCAACGGCACGCCGGACGGGCTGATCGGCTGGACCATCCGGGCGGAAGGGCAGGGCACCGATACCATCGCCGGCTGCGACTATCCGGTGCAACTGCTGCGGGTGGAGGAGACATTCGACGGCAGCCCGCGCAGCGAGGCGGTCTATCACCTGCATACGGCGTCCGGGGTGGTGCTGGGCATCGACCTCGTGAACCTTTTCACCGGAGAGGTGATGCCCGACATGCCTGTGGCGGTGGAATAGCCGTCAGCGGGCGATTTCTTCCTGCCGGACAAACATGTTGGCCCAGGCCCGGTCGATCAGCTCGGGCGACATCTGGTAGGGGATGCCCTCGAATTCGCAGATGGCGATCATCTGGTCGATCAGGAAGGTTGGCTGGTAATTCGCGAAATTCATCGCGATGGTCGGATATTTCACCCGCAGCAGATGCATCAGTGCGCGTTCGTCCAGCGGCATCTTCTTCTTGCGGGCCACCATGGCGAAGATCTTCAGGAACATCTCCTGATTGGGGCCGTCGATCTTGATCTTGAAGAAGATCCGCCGCAGGGCCGCGCCGTCGAAAATCTCGTTCGGGTGGAAGTTGGTCGAGAAGATCACCAGCGTGTCGAAGGGCACGGTGAATTTCTCGCCCGATTGCAGGGCAAGAATGTCGCGGCTTTCTTCCAGCGGCACGATCCAGCGGTTGACGATCTTCTGCGGCGGCTCGGCCTGACGGCCAAGGTCGTCGATGATGAAGATGCCGCCGGTGGCCTTGAGCTGCAACGGCGCCTGATAGGTGCGCGAGGTGGGGTTGTAGGCGAGGTCCAGCATGTCGAGCGAAAGCTCGCCCCCGGTGATGACCGAGGGCCGGTCGCACCAGACATAGCGCTGGTCGAAGCGGTTCGAGGTGCGGCGCAGGCTGTTCGGGTCGTCGCTGATCTCGGCTGCGGCGGAATGGACGATCGGGTCATAGACGCTGATGATCTGGCCCGCATATTCGATGGCGCGCGGAACATAGACCTTGTCGCCGATGGCGGCGCGAATGCCGTGCGAGATCGAGGATTTGCCGTTGCCGGGCGGGCCATACATCAGGATCGACCGGCCCGAGGTCACGGCGGGGCCAAGGTTGCCGATCAGGTCCGACGGCAGGATCAAATGGCCCATGCCCGCCATCAGCTGATCGCGGGTCAGCTTGATGTTGCGGATCGACTGGCGCTTGATCTGTTCGGAATACTGGCTCAGCGGAACCGGGATCGCGCCGTAATATTCGGACTGGGACAGCGCATCCAGCGCGCGACTTTTGCCGGCATCGGTCAGCTGATAGCCCATTTCGTTGCCGGAATTGGCATGCAGCGTGCCCGTCGCCTCGATCAGACGCTGGCTGCGGGCCAGATCGACCAGTTCCTGCGTCAGCGGCACGGTCAAGGCGATGGCTTTGGACAGGGCCGAGACAAGGTCCAGATTGGTGCGGAACATCGTCTTCAGCAGCACATCCCGCATCATCACGGTCGAGATGCCGGTGTCGGCCAGCGTCTTCGGGCTGGCCGGAGACTGCACGCCCTGTGCCGGTGCCGCCGCCGAAGTGACCTGAACGTTCATCGCACGCCCCCTGTTCAACGGGGCCACGGGCGGCCCCGGACCGGGTCATGCCTGCAAAAGGTGTCAGCCTTTGGGCAGGAAGGCGGCGAGAAGATAGAGGACCAGCATCGCCGACAGCGCAAGGCCCATCGGGAACATCTTCTTCTTGTCCCAGCTGGTCCAGTCCGGGGTGGCGCGGCGCACGGCGGGGATCTGTTTCAGGATGCGGTGCAGGATCAGCGCGCCAAGCGAACAGCCAGCGTAGAGAAGCGCGATCAGATAGATGTCGCCCCCGATGAAGACGCCCGCCATGGCGGCGGCAAACTTGGCATCGCCCGCGCCGAACAGCCCGATCATGTTGCCAAGGAAGCCCAGCACAAGCACAGCCGCCATCAACGCAAAGCTCCACAGCCAAGGTGTCAGGCCGACGGCATACCAGCCCACGGCCACCCAGACCGCCACCATGGCCAGAACCGCCCGGTTCGGGATCTTCATCGACTTCAGGTCGGACCAGGCGACCCAGACGGCAATGGGCAGGACGAAAGGCAGAAGGACAAGCGCCTGCTGGACGGTCGGAAGCGTGAAATTCATGGGATCAATTCGTCACATTGGCATCAAGTGCGGCCAGCGAGCGGCTGGCGGCCTCGAAATGTTGCGGATGGGTGTCGATGGCCTGCTGCAGCAGACCCTTGCCGACGGAGACGTCGCCTTGCTTGATGGCGGCCAGCGCCATCGTATACAGCAGCTCGGCCCGTTCGGTCTGGGTCATCTCGACCACGGGCAGATCATATTTGCGCTGCGCCGCGCGGGACAGGACAAGGTTGTTCTTCGCGGTGAACATCCCGGGATCATAGGTCAGCGCCTGAATGAACAGCTTTTCTGCGCCGCCGAAATCCTGCCGGGTCAGTTTCGAAAAGCCCCAGTTGTTCAGCACGCTGGCCGGCTTCGACGTCAGGCCGGCGGCGATTTCATAGAAGCTGTCCGCCTTTTTCCAGTTCTTCTCGCTGTCGGCGATCATCGCCTCCAGCCGGTAGCGGTCATAGGTTTCATGGGTGGGGGGCACGGTGTTCAGCGTGGCCTTTGCGCGGTCCCACTGGTTGGCGCGGATCTGGGCATCGGCCAGCATCACCTTGTCATCGGCGGTGCCTTCGGGGCTGGCGGCGACCTTTTCCCAGACCTGTGCCGCCTCCAGCGGCTTTTGCGCCCGCACCAGAGACTTGGCCAGCCCGCGCATCAGATCCACCCGGCCGGGGTCTTTTTGCAGGGCACCCTGGAAATAGGCCACTGCCTCATTCGGGTCGCCCACAGTCAGCATGATGTCGTTGAGATTGGACTCGTCGATGACATTCACGTCCTTGACGGCCCGCTGAACCTGCGCATCGGTCGCGTTCTGGCACGCGGCCAGAACCGCCGTGCCGCTAAGGCACAGCGCAAGCAAAACAGGGTGGCGCATTGTTGCGTCCTTTTGGTTGACTGCCCGGTCGTCCCCAACCCGTCAAAGCTGCGTCAGAAGGACATACTGCCCCTTGTCGCGCCGGACGAGCTGGAACTCGCCTTCTTCTTCCGTCCCGGGATCATACACGGCCGCCTCGGACCGCGCGATAGCCAGTTTCAGATTGTCGCGGATCGAGTCCGTTTGGCCACTGTCCAGCGCATAGGCGCGCTGGAACATGGCCCGGGCCTCGCCGTATTTGTCGCGCTCCATCAGCACCACGCCCAGATTGTTCAGGGCGGGCACGAAATCGGGGTCGATCTCCAGCGCGCGGCGCAGGATCTGTTCGGCCTGACCCAGCCGGCCAAGCGCCAGATTGGCCGAGCCGATGGCCGACAGCGTGTCGATGCTGATGCCATCCTCGGCCGCCGCGCGGAGATAGGATTTCAGCGCCAGTTCCGGCTCGTTCGCGGCCATCAGCCGGTGACCGACCAGCAGGCCATCGACGGCCGCACGCTTGGGGTCGGCCCCATAGGGGGTATTGCGCGAAAGGTCCGGGCCGCAGGCGGCCAGGACCAGCAATAACAGCAAAACGATGCCTGCCCTTTTCACTCTGCCCTCGCGGGCCTCGTGACGGGCCCTTTACATGCTGCCCAGCATGACGGAGATCCCGTAGACCGAAGGCCCGATCAGGATCACCATCAGCGGCGGGACGGTGAACATCATTGTGCCAAGGGTCAGCTTCGTCGGCAACATGTTTGCCTTCTCTTCGGCGCGCATCACGCGCTTGTCGCGCATGTCGGCGGAATAGACCCGCAGCGCCTCGGCGATCGACGTGCCGAAGGTGGCCGATTGCACCAGAGTGGTGACGAAGCTGGCCACGTCGGGCACGCCCACACGTTCGGACATGTCCTTCAGGACGGTGACCCGTTCCTTGCCGGCCTTGACCTCATTCGCCACCATCTCGAATTCATCGGCCAGTGCCGGGTAGCCTGCACGGCTTTCGCGGCCCACCCGGATGATCGCCTGATCCAGCGACTGCCCCGCCTCGACACAGACCAGCATCATGTCCAGCGCATCGGGAAAGCCCTGGATGATCTCGGTCTGGCGCTTTTCCAGCCGCTTGTTCACCCAGTATTGCGGCAGGTAATAGCCCATGGCGCCGGGCATCAGCGTATAAAGCATCATCGACTGGGTCGAGACTTCGGTCGTGGCGGACTGGATCATCGCATAGATCAGGCCCAGCACCAGAAAACCGATACCCAGCACCATCTTGGCGGCATGGAACAGCCGCACCGCGCCCTTGTCTGGATAGCCTGCCCGCAGAAGCTTCAGCCGGATGGCGGACATTTCGTCGGCCTTCTGCGGCTCAAGGAAATGGGCGTATTTCTCCAGCTTGTCGCCCTTGCCCGCGGCACGGCGCAGGGTTTTCCCGGCACCGGCCTGCGGTTTCGTCTCTGCCTTCAGCTCGGCGAAACGGTCACGCTCTTTCTTCATCATGGTGGGCAGGGCGATCAGGATCAGCACCACGCCCAAGAGGCCAACCGCGATCAGCGGGCCAAGCGGGCCCAGAAGATCGACCAGTGTCTGGTTCAGATTGGAGAGCATGACGGGCCTCAGACCTTGATGTTGGTCATGATCTTCATGAAGATCACGTTGATGATGAGGAAGGTGAACACGACCAGCGCCGCCGGGATGAAGACCGGGGTCTCTTTCACCTCGTCATAATAGTCCGGCTGGATCACGGTGATCATGATCAGCGCCAGGATCGGGAAGGCCGACAGGAACATGCCCGACCATTTCGCCTCGGCGGTAATGGCCCTGACACGGCGGAACAGCTTGAACCGGGCGCGGATCACCTTGGCCAGCCCTTCCAGAATTTCGGCAAGGTTGCCGCCGGATTGCTGCTGGATCGACACGGCCACCGCAAGAAAGCGCAGGTCCTGGCTGTCCATCCGTTCGGCAAAGGCCTTCAGGCTTTCGGAAATGTCGCGGCCATAGGCGGATTCGTCGGCGATGACCCCGAATTCGGATCCCAGAGGATCGGCCACCTCACGCGCGACGATGGCCACGGCCGAGGAAAACGGGTGTCCCACCCGCAGCGAACGCACCATCAGCTCCACCGCATCGGGCAGCTGTTCTTCCAGAAGCGACATCCGCTTCTTGGCCTTGTTGTTCACCCAGACATAGACGCCGCCCACCCCCATGGCCACGGCGACGAGCGCGCGCGTGCCAAGGTCGGCAGAGGTGCCCACCGTCAGCCCCAGAAAGGCAAAGACCGACAGCCCCGCCATGATGCCGATCAGCTGCATGGGCGAGAAGGCAATATTCGCCCGCTGCGCCTTCTTGGCCAGCATCGAATAAAGCGGGATGTTCTTCGAATTCAGATGCTGGTTCATCTCCTTGCGGAGCTGCTCCAGCACCTGTTCGCGGTTGCCGTTCTTTTCCAGAAGCGTCAGCCGGCGCGAGATCCGGTTGTTCAGGCTGATCGACTTGCCGAAGACGGTCAGATACAGGCCCTCGACCAGCACCACGACCGCGACGAAGATCATGATATAGATAAGAGGGGCGATGCTGATCTGCATGATCGGGCCTCAGTTGATGGGTTCGTAGATCGAGGCCGGCAGGTCAAAGCCCCACTGGCGGAAACGGTCCGAATAGGCCGAGCGGATGCCGGTCGCGTTGAAGCGACCGATGATCTTGCCCGAAGGCTCGATCCCAAGGCGTTCGTAGCGGAAGACCTCCTGCATCGAGATCACCTCGCCCTCCATCCCGGTGATTTCCGTGACCGAAGTCATGCGGCGCGATCCGTCCTGAAGGCGCGAGGCCTGCACGATCAGGTTGACCGCGCTGGCGATCTGGCTGCGCACGGCCTTCAACGGCATTTCGATACCCGCCATGGCGACCATGTTTTCCAGACGGGAAATGCCGTCGCGCGGGTTGTTCGCGTGGATCGTGGTCATGGAGCCGTCGTGGCCGGTGTTCATGGCCTGCAGCATGTCGATCACTTCCTCGCCGCGGGTTTCGCCCACGATGATCCGGTCGGGCCGCATCCGCAGGGCGTTGCGCAGACAGTCGCGCTGTGTGACCGCGCCCTTGCCTTCGACGTTGGCCGGGCGGCTTTCCATCCGGCCGACATGGACCTGTTGCAGCTGCAATTCGGCGGTATCCTCGATCGTCAGCACCCGTTCGGTGTTGTCAATGAAGGAGGACAGCGCGTTCAGCGTGGTGGTCTTGCCCGAACCCGTCCCGCCCGAGACGATGATGTTCAGCCGGCAGGATACGGCGGCCTGAAGATAGGCGGCCATTTCTTCGGTAAAGGCGCCAAAGCGCACAAGATCTTCGATCTTGAGCTTTTCCTTCTTGAACTTCCGGATCGAGACGAGCGAGCCGTCCACCGCCACCGGGGGCACCATGCAGTTGAACCGGCTGCCATCGGCAAGACGGGCGTCGCAATAGGGGTTCGATTCATCGACACGGCGGCCCACGGCGGAGACGATCTTGTCGATGATCCGCATCAGGTGGCGTTCGTCGCGGAAGGTCACGTCCGACAGCTGCAGCTTGCCCGCGCGTTCGACGAAGACCCGCTTCGGGCCGTTTACCAGAATGTCGTTGACCGTCTCGTCCTTCAGCAGGGGCTCCAGCGGGCCAAGGCCCATCACTTCGTCATAAAGCTCCTGCACCAGAAGGGTACGGTCGTCCTTGTTCAACGCGACGGACATGTCATCCAGCGCCTCGGAGCTGAGCTGCGAGATTTCCGCCTTCAGATTCGCCTCGGAAGCATGTTCCAGCGCCGCAAGGTTCAGGTTTTCCAGAAGCCGCTTGTGGATCTCAAGCTTGAGCTCCATCAGCCGGTCCTTGCGCTTCTTCTCCTTGTCGGCGGCCACGGCCTCGGCTGGTGAGCGTCCGGTCACCGCGACGGGCCGGGTGGCGGCGGCCGTTTTCGGCGTGGGCGCGGCTGCCGCGGGTTTCGTCACCGCGGCAGGGGCCGGGGCAGGGGTGCCCGGGCGCGGTGCGGCACCGGCGGTGGTGGGAGGGGCGTCTTTGCGGAAACGGCTGAACATGGGACTACCCTTGATGACGGTTACGACTTGCCCGCCTCGGCGGCCTTGTTCAGGTCGAAGAGCGATTTGGCCAGTTTCTGAAGTTCCTTGCGCAGCGGGTTCTTCGCCGCGCTTTCCGCCAGGGGCAGCCCGTGGTCATTGGCCTGGGTGATCTGGGTTCCGCCATCGGGCAGCTGTACTTCGATGTCGATGTCCAGACTTTCGGCCATGCGCTTCACCCGGGCCTTGGCCGACAGATCGGTGAATTTGGGTGCGCGGTTCAGCACATAGCGCAGCTTTTCATGCGGCAGCGCCTCGGCCTTCAGCGCACGGACAAAACGCAGGATGTTCTGCGCTGACCGCAGATCCAGCTCCAGCAGGGCAAAGTAGACATGCGCCCGTGTCAGCACCGCCTCGGTCCAGGCCACCACGGTCGAAGGCATGTCGATCACGACAAAGTCGAAATTCGCCAGCGCCATGTCGATCAGCCGGCCCAGATCCTCGCCCGAGATGATGTCGAGCGGCAGCATGTCGGAGGGAGCGGTGAAGACATGCAGCCGTTCGTTGAAGGTCTGCATCGACTTGATCAGCGAATCGCTGTCGGCCGATTGCGGATCGGTCAGCGTCTCGAAGACCGATTCCTTGCGCGGCAGGTCCAGATAGGTGGAGATCGACCCGTACTGGAAATCCAGATCCATCAGGCAGACGCGCGGCGGATTGGCCTTGTCCGAGGTGGCCAGTTCCCAGGCCAGATTGGCCGCAAAGGTCGATGCACCGGTTCCGCCCGCCATGCCATGCACCGGCAGCAGAACGCCATGCCGGTCGCCCTTGGCCTTGAACGCGGGGCGTTCTTCCGCGGCGGCGGCGGGCTGCGGTTCCAGCGCGGGTGGCGGCGGAGCCTCAGGCTCCGGCTTGCGGATGCGTTCGATGGCGTCATGCAATGCGCCATCGGGCAGGGGATAGGGCACGAAATCATCGGCGCCGAGCCGCATCAGCTGATGCAGGACCATGGGGCTGATCTGATTGGCCACCAGGATGACCTTGACCCGGTGGGCCAGCGCGGCGCGCACCACCTCGGAAATGCGGGTCAGATCACTTTCATCCTGGGCATCCACCGCCACGGCGATGAATTCCAGCGTCTCCGCCTCGGGCTGGTCCAGAAAGATCAGGGCATCGTCAAAGCCAAGATCGCCCCAGGCTTCGCCCAGTTCGCGTTCCATATCGTCGATCAGAAGCTCGAAATTCTGCACATCGCGCGAAACCGTGCAGGCCAGGATCGGCGCCGGTTCAGGCTGGAGAGTTGCAACGCTCGTCATTTTGCCTCACGTCCTATCAGGCGGCACCGCGGGCCGGGCCGGCTGCAGAAGGCAGCGCGATCCTTGACGGCCCGGAACGCCGGGCGCAGGTGTTCCCCCGCGCAACCGTTCCCATTGCAGGCAAACTGGCCGGGGATCAGGGCAAGAATGGGGCCGGATTGGCGTCAATCTTTGATTTCTTCGGCGCAAACGCGAAAGGCCGGGCGCTGCCGCCCGGCCTTCGGTTCGCCCTTCAGAACGGGTCAGTTGTTCGGGTCGATACTGGATTTCACGTCGGTGTTGCTCGGATGCGGCCGCGCGGCCAGCCCGATATCGCCTTCGATCCCGGTGGAATAGGTCCGCCAGATGATCTCGGCATATTTGCCGTTCAGCACCATCGGGTTGCCCTTCACGAAACCCGATACCTCGGTCACGGTGCGGCGGTTGCGTTCTTCGGGTTGATTGGTCTGGATCAGCGGGCGGGTCTTGCCATAGCTGACCACCGCCTCCAGCCGCGACTTGGAGATGCCGCGTGCCGCCAGATAATTCACCACCGCCTTCGCGCGCCGCAGTCCGAGATTGTAGTTGTAGCCCTGTCCGCCGACCAGATCGGTATGGCCGAAGACCTTGAACCGAACCTCGGGGAATTGCCGGATGAAATGCGCCTGACGGTCCAGCACGGCCATCGCCTCGGGCGAGAGTTGCGCGCTGTCGAAGGCGAAGGTCACCGTATCGGGCACCTCACGGGCGAACCGTTCGGCCAGCATGACGGTATATTCCAGCTCTCCGGTCTGGAGGAGCGTGTTGTTCATCGTGGCATTGCCGAACTGGCCCTTGTCCACTTCGGCGCCCATCTCGGCATCGAAGCTGGGACCGCCGCAGGCGGACAGGGCCAGAATGCAGCCGGTGCCAAGCAGGGCGCTGATGCTGCGGGAGACTTTCACAGGCATCGCCTCACTCCATCACATAGCCGTAGGAGGACGAGAAGTCCTGCCGTGCCACTTCGCCCGCGGCCCCCTTGGGTGCGCCGGCCACTTCGCCGTAAAGGAACAGCTCGCGCTCGGTCGGGATGCGGACACGGTCGGTCGGCAGGGCCAAAGCCTCGCCATGAACGGGGGTCACCAGATGCGGGGTGACGATGATCACCAGCTCTGACTGCGCGCGTGCATAGTCTGCGCTGCGGAACAGGGCGCCAAGGATCGGGATGTCACCGAGCCACGGCACCTGACCGTTCAGGTTGCGGAAATCGTCCTGCAGAAGGCCTGCGATGGCAAAGCTTTCGCCGTCGCGCATCTCGACCGTGGTCGAGGTTTCACGCCGCTTGAAGGCGTTTAGGTTGAAGCCGTTCGCTTCCAGCGAGATCGTGGTGTCGATCGAGCTGACGGCAGCGTTGATCGTCAGGTTGATGATGTCGCCGTCCACCACCACCGGCGTGAAATTCAGCTCCACACCGAAGGGCTTGTATTCGATCTTGATGCCGTTGTTGTCCGCGACGGGGATGGGATATTCGCCGCCCGCCAGGAATTTGGCCTCTTGTCCCGACAGCGCGGTCAGGTTCGGCTCGGCCAGAGTGCGGACCATGCCCTTGGATTCCAGCGCCTCCAGCAGCACGGCGAATTCCAGCGCGCCCGCGCTGAAGCCAAGGCCCATGGCGCCTTTGGCCGAGGTCTCGATCGGGTTGCCCGCGAAGAAATTGTTCACGCCGTCGATATTGCCGGTGGCGATTCCGCCGCCGACGGTGCCGCTGTTCGATTTCACGCCGACCGAAGCCGAAAGACTTTTCGACACCGACCGCTGCATTTCGGCGAAGCGGACCTTCAGCATGACCTGCTGCGTGCCACCCACCACCATCAGATTCGACACCCGGTCCGGTGCGTAGCGGCTGGCCAGATCCAGCGCGCGGTCCATCTTGGCGACCGAACTCACGGTGCCCGACAGGACGATCCCGTCATTGGCGGTCCGGACCTCGATATTCTCGCCGGGCAGGATCTGCCGCAGGCGTTCCTTGAACTCGGCAATATCGGGGGTGACATGCACATCCACGTTCGAGATCAGCTTGCCGTCCGGAGACAGCAGCGTCAACGTGGTGCGGCCGGGCGCCTTGCCCAGCACATAGATCGAACGGTCGGACAGGGTGGAGATATCGGCGATCCCGGGGTTGGCGATGGACAGTTCCGCGAAGGGAACGTCGCTTTCCACCACCACGGCGCGATTCATCGGCACGTTCAGCGCGCTGGAGGCCTGCCCGGTCATCACCTGCAGCACCTCGGCCGCGGCCGTGATCGGGGTGCCCGCGGCCAGGCCAAGGCCCAGCATCGCCACCGCGAAAGAGGTCTTCATGCTCATGTGATCTGCCCTTTCGATCACGCCTCAACTGGGGTCTTTTCGCCCATTTACCCCGCCAGATTGCCCGAGGCGGCATTTTTTTGCAAGAATCATACGCTTGGAGGGCAATCCTGATGTGGATAACCTGCAACAAGCGCTAGTCGTGGTGAAAGGATCGGGGCGCCGGCCCCACATGCTGTGGCCCGGCGTCCGCCTGTCCTTGGTTCAGTTGGTGCAGGGGATCGGCACTTCGATCACATCCGGCCCCTTGCGGGTCTTGATGGTGCAGACTTCCGGCGCCTCGACGGCAACGACCTCCTGCTGCTCCACCCCCAGAAGCTTGTTGCGATCCACCTCGACCAGACCGTTGACGGCATCGGCGGAAGAGGCGACCAGCGACATGGCCAGCCGGCCCGTGGCCTGGGCCTGCGCCAGACGCGCCACCTGTTCGGCGCTGGCTGCCACGGTCACGGTCCGGGCGTCGCCACTGCCGGTCATCTGCCCCTCGCCCGAGGCGCTGTCCACCGCAATGACGCGGACCGCGCTTTCGATCAGACGGGTCACCTCGCCAGAGACATTGTTCGACGCGGCGCCGGTCCAGTAGATGTCGATATAGGATTCCGGCATGACGAAACCGGACACGCCCGAGGCGACGTCCACCTTGATCTGGAAGGCCCGCATGCCCGGCTCCAGCTTGCCGGTCAGGCTGGCGGCTTCGCCCGGGGCGGTGACACGGCTGAAGAGCAGGATCTCATTCGCCTCGACCGAACGGGTAAGGAAACGCGGCTTGTTGTTGTCGGTCGGGAACAGGGCTTCGGTGGCGGGGCCCGGCGGAGGGGCCTCGCCTGCGGCTGCCTTTGCCGGAGGCTCCGTCTGGGCTGGTGGCTCAACCAAGAATGCACCATTGGTCAGAACGTGGGCCTGGACCCAGACCGTCTGCACGTCATCCTTGGTGAGGGGGGTGCCAAACTTCATGGGCTTGTTGACGGCATAGACTTGGACCAGCCGACCCGTCTTGCGCTGCATTTCGGTTGCCGCGTTCAGGGCGGCCTCCGTCTGGCTCATGTAGTTCTGAGCCAGGAAGACAGCCATTGCGGCCAATGCCATTCCTGCCACCAAGACCAGAGCAAAGACAACTCGCATACCCGTTCCTCATTTCCCTAAGCGCGACAGATCTGCCGGGCAGTCCGAAGGGGGTTCCTATTCTTGAAGGAAGGCATTGTATTCTTCGACAACGCCGCCTGTACCCTCTGACACGCCGACCAGCGCATTGCGGATCGGCTGCATCAGCAGGACGATCTGGACCCCCAGAATGAGCGCCGTCAGGACCACCCAGTCCACCGAGATGGCGCCGTCTTCTTCATCTACGAAAGATTCCAGCACGTCGTGCACAATCATTCTCCGGTATGGGCATGGTGCCCGTATGTCCAAAATCTTGTTCCGTCTGAGTCTCGCCAAGGATTGCGGCAAAACTATGCGATTGCGGGATTGTTTCAGTGGCAGGCTGGGGCAGGATTTGGGGCTCCGGAGCGACAGAAAAAGGCCGCGCCTTTTCGGGGCGCGGCCTTCGTTATGCTTTTGCCTTCAGCTCAGGCTCAGTTGCCGCCGCCGCTGACCGGGGTCGGGTTGGCCGCGGTGATCTGGGTTGCGATGTTGCCCGACAGGCCGGTGATGGCCGGGCGGATGGCACCCATGACGATCAGGCCAAGGCCCACGACGGCGGCGGTCAGCACGACCCAGTCAACGGTCACGGCGCCGTCTTCGTCTTTGTTGAAGCGCTTGACGAGGTTCAGGAATTGCATGGTGGTGTCCCTTTCTAAGGTGCTCTGGTTCAGGTTTCGTATCCGTGGCGGGGGCTCATCCGGTCCGGCCTCTGTTCCGGCCGGTCCCGCTTGGGATGACTGCATATGGCCCCTGAATCGTGGCGGGATTTGGATCTGTTCGGGGCATTTTCCGTATGGTTTTAAGCTTTATTGACGGCGCCGCGCCCACCAGAGGGGCGTGGATCGAAACGTCCACGGCTCGCCCGCCGGACAAGAGGGCCATAAGTCGCCCCCTCACGGGGGGCGTGGATCGAAGCAACTCTGCCCCGATGTCTGTGCCTCGGTGTAGAGTGGACGCAATGGCTGGCCGCCCTCTCAGGGGCCGGGGCGGGAAAACGTAAAAAGGCCGCGCCTTTTCGGGGCGCGGCCTTCGTTATGCTTTTGCCTTCAGCTCAGGCTCAGTTGCCGCCGCCGCTGACCGGGGTCGGGTTGGCCGCGGTGATCTGGGTTGCGATGTTGCCCGACAGGCCGGTGATGGCCGGGCGGATGGCACCCATGACGATCAGGCCAAGGCCCACGACGGCGGCGGTCAGCACGACCCAGTCAACGGTCACGGCGCCGTCTTCGTCTTTGTTGAAGCGCTTGACGAGGTTCAGGAATTGCATGGTGGTGTCCCTTTCTAAGGTGCTCTGGTTCAGGTTTCGTATCCGTGGCGGGGGCTCATCCGGTCCGGCCTCTGTTCCGGCCGGTCCCGCTTGGGATGTCCTCATATGCACCCTGAATCGTGGCGGCACTGCGGAGCGATCAGGGCCTTTTTCCAGCACAGCACAATTTCGTGAGATTTCTTTCAAATATATGAAAATAAATATAAAACTATCACAACTTTGCCTCCGCTCCGGACGCGGGCCCGTGGCAAACCCGCCAATTCAGGCGAAAATGCGGTAAAAGGCCGGGATTCCGGCTTTGACGGGGGCCGGTTTTCTGCGAGTCTTCCCGCAACAAGAAGACAAGAGCAGCAGATTGCAGGCCCCTCCCATGCGCATTCCCGCGGGACTTGCCGCCGTGATTCTGACCCTTCTGGCCCCCGCGGGCCGGGCCGAGGAAGATTTCACCTTTCGCCGGGTCAAGGTCAGCGAGATGGAGGCGGGCAAAAGGATCACCGTGCAGGTGGACCCGGTCGAGCAGGCGCGGCGGCTGGCGGCGACGGCGTGGAAGGATCCGGCGCTGAAATCCGCGGATCTGCCCCCGGTTGAGGCGGAGGCGGGCGCGCCTCTTGCCCCCGCTCCGGCGCCGAAATCGAATTACGCTTGGTTCTGGGATCTGGTCCCCGCCGGGCGGGCCGAGGTGGGCGGGCGTTTCCCCGCTGCCATGGCTGCGCTGGCGCAGGGGCCGGGCGGGGCACAGGTCGCCGCGCCGCGGCTGCAGTCGATGCAGACGCTGGCCGAGGTCTATGGCAGAGAGATCCTGATGGCGACGATCGGCACCGACGTCTCACCCGCATTGGTGCTTGCGGTGATCGGGATTGAAAGCGCGGGCCGGAAGGATGCGGTCAGCACGGCCGGTGCCGTGGGGCTGATGCAGCTGATCCCCGCGACGGCCGCGCGTTTCGGCGTGACCGATTCCACCGATCCCGCCCAGAACATCAAGGGCGGCGTGGCTTATCTGGACTGGCTTCTGGACGAATTCGACAATGATCCGCTGATGGTTCTGGCCGCCTATAATGCGGGCGAGGGCGCGGTGAAGAAGAACAGCGGTGTGCCGCCCTATGCCGAGACGCGGGATTACGTGCCCAAGGTGCTGGCGGCCTGGCAGGTGGCTCAAGGCCTGTGTGTGACCCCGCCCGAGCTGGTGACGGACCCTTGCGTCTTCAACGTGATCAATGCCGCGACCGGACAGGCCGCAGCCCCGCCGGGCTAAGCATGTTGTGACCCCCGCCGCCTGCCGTTATGCAGGGCCGGCAGCGGGCGTGGTGGAACGGTAGACACACGCGACTTAAAATCGTTTGGGCTCAGGCCCGTGCGGGTTCGACTCCCGCCGCCCGCACCACCGCCTCTTGGCAGATTTGCAATTTTCGGTTTTCTCATTGCCAATAGTTTGCAAATTTACGGAATTTCGTTTTCCTTCGCTGCGGCGTAATAATATTGTCCGCTCGATTCCCCGGGGAGAGAGCGCCATGAAAGATATTCTGGAACAGCTGGAACAGCGCCGCGCTGCGGCACGTGCCGGGGGCGGCCAGCGCCGGATCGACGCGCAGCACCAGAAAGGCAAGCTGACCGCGCGTGAGCGGATCGAGCTTCTGCTGGACGACGACAGCTTTGAAGAGTTCGACATGTTCGTCGCGCATCGCTGCACCGATTTCGGGATGGAGGCGGACCGGCCCGCGGGTGATGGCGTGGTCACCGGCTGGGGCACGATCAACGGCCGAATGGCCTATGTCTTTTCGCAAGACTTCACCGTCTTCGGTGGCTCTCTGTCAGAAACCCATGCGCAGAAAATCTGCAAAATCATGGATATGGCGATCCAGAATGGTGCGCCGGTGATCGGGCTGAACGATTCCGGCGGTGCGCGGATCCAGGAGGGGGTTGCCTCGCTGGCGGGCTATGCCGACGTGTTTCAGCGCAATGTGATGGCCTCGGGCGTGGTGCCGCAGATTTCGGTCATCATGGGGCCCTGCGCGGGGGGGGCGGTCTATTCGCCGGCGATGACCGACTTCATCTTCATGGTGAAGGATTCCAGCTACATGTTCGTGACCGGCCCCGATGTGGTGAAGACGGTGACGAACGAGGTGGTGACGGCCGAGGAACTTGGCGGGGCCAGCACCCATACAAAGAAATCCAGCGTCGCCGACGGCGCCTTTGAAAACGATGTCGAGGCTTTGGCCGAGATCCGCCGCCTGTTCGACTTCCTGCCGCTGTCGAACCGCGAAAAGGCCCCCGTCCGCCCGTTCTTCGATGATCCGGCGCGGGTGGAAACCAGCCTTGATACGCTGATCCCGGACAATCCGAACCAGCCCTATGATATGAAGGAACTGATCCTTAAGGTCGCGGATGAGGGCGATTTCTACGAGATCCAGAAGGATTACGCGGGCAATATCATCACCGGCTTCATCCGGATCGAAGGGCAGAGCGTCGGCGTGGTCGCCAATCAGCCGATGGTGCTGGCCGGCTGTCTGGACATCGATTCCAGCCGCAAGGCCGCGCGCTTCGTCCGCTTCTGCGATGCGTTCGAAATCCCGATCCTGACCTTTGTCGATGTGCCGGGCTTCCTGCCCGGGACCGCGCAGGAATATGGCGGCGTCATCAAACACGGCGCGAAACTGCTGTTCGCCTATGGCGAGGCGACGGTGCCGAAAGTGACCGTCATCACCCGCAAGGCCTATGGCGGGGCCTATGACGTGATGTCGTCCAAGCATCTGCGCGGCGATTTCAACTACGCCTGGCCCTCTGCCGAAATCGCGGTGATGGGCGCCAAGGGCGCGGTGGAGATCCTCTATCGCAGCGAGTTGGGCGACAAGGACAAGATCGCCGCCCGGACCAAGGATTACGAAGACCGCTTCGCCAATCCCTTCGTTGCGGCCGAAAAGGGCTTTATCGACGAGGTGATCCAGCCGCGCAGCACGCGCCGCCGGGTGGCACGGGCCTTTGCGTCCCTGCGCAACAAGAAGCTTTCGAACCCCTGGAAGAAGCACGACAATATCCCCCTCTGAACAAAGGGGGATATCGGATGGCCGGATTGCATCGTGTGGCTCTGGCTCTGGCGCTGACGACATGTCTTGCGGCCGGGGCCTGTGAGGACGAAAGCCCGCCGCCCGAAGGCGAGGCCGTGGCCGTGCCTTCGGGCCGGACGGTGCATCTGCTGGATGTGATCACCAATGCGCCCGGGACAGAGGGCGCGACGGCCCGGTTCCGCTTTGTCGTGCCCGGGCTGAAACAGGACGAGGACTGGGCCGAGGACATGCAGGTTCTGTGCGACACATATGCGATGCCACGGATCGCGGGCATGGTGCCTGCGCCGCAGCAGATCGTCGTGTCGCTGGCCGACCGCGCGCTGCCCTTTGGCGAGGCGGCGCCCGAGGCCGTGCAGTTCTTCGAGGCCTACCGGGTCAAGGACGGCTCCTGCATGTGGGAGATGTTCTGAAGATGCCACTACATCTGGTTGATTCTGCCCGGGAAATTGCCCCCCCTGATGTAACGCGGACACAGCGTGACAACTTGGGTGCCACGCCGTGTCAAATCTGCGCGCTTTCCGCTATGGTTGGCGCAGGCCGAACCCAAGCGGCCGTTACCTCGCAAAGGGGGCAGGGGGATCTTCCCTCCGCAGAAAGCCCCTGTGAATCAAGGAGAAGAGGATGTCGAGCACCATGCGTATCGTTCTGGCCCTGGCCGTCACCGGCTTCATCGCCGCTTGCGCCAAGAAGGCTGAAGAAGAAGTCGTCTACATCGACGAGCCGGTCTCGGTCGAACCGGTCTACACCGGCAAGTACAAGTAAGACCTGCGAAGGCACCCGGTCCTTCGGGACCGGGTTCCCCGATGCCGGCGGAAATCTGCCGCCGGTCTTGTTCTGCGCTGCGGCGCAGACTACTGGCATTCCCTCTGGTCAGGCGCTGCAATATGTTGCCGCGCGGAACGCTGATTCACACTGGAGGTTGACATGCGCACCACTGCTCTCTTCTCGATGCTCGCTCTCGCGACTCTCGCGGCCTGCTCGAAGCCCGCTCCCGCCCCGGCCCCTGCGCCCGAGCCCGTCTCGGTCGAACCGGCCTATACCGGCAAGTACAAGTAAGACTGCCGGGGAATTCCGGCCGGTTCTGACGTCCGGGGTTCCCCTTATCTGCCGCCGTGCCGCTGGCGCAGGCTGGCCCTCCGCTGCTACAGCCCGTCCCGCAACCAAGGGGACATGCATATGCTGAAGCATCGCGGTTTTCCCGGGCGGATGCCCGGGTCTGATTTCCAGTTCACCATCCGGCGCGCCAATGTCAAAGAAGGCGCGACCAAGATCATTCGGCGCGAACGGTTCAAGGACCGCAAGCATATGGACCGGATGGCCGACAGTGCCTTCATGGCGGCGCTGTGGCAGTATTTCGGGGAAGAGACCTTCGAACGCGGCAATCTGGATGCCGGGCGGCTGTCGTGGCTGTTCGGGCGCGAGGTTGTGCCTGCTGAAGATCCGTTCGACCCGGCAAGCTATGACGCGCTTCTGAAGATCGACGTGAAGAAGGCAGAGATCGCCTTCCCGGAGGTCTTTGCCCCCGAGGCGCCGCCGGTGGCCTTTGACGATGACGAGGAGGACTGGGCGTGAATCCGCGCATGGTTCCCGATGTCCGGCAGCTTACCGCCAAGGCGCCCGTGGCGTCTTTCGGGGCCGTTGCGGCACGGGGACCGGCGCGGCAGGATGCAGTGCTGGCCCAGGGCGTGCGGGATGACGTGCCGCATGTGACGGGTTTCGAACGTTCCCTTTCTATCTTGGCCCGGGACGGTGCCCAAACACCGCGCCCGGGTTTTTTCCCGGCCCGTTCTCTGACAGGTCCCCATGCGCGGATCGGTGCCGATGACGTGAAGTCGGCGAAACCCCTCTTTGCTTTTCCGGGCCTTGCGATAGACTCCGCCTCAATAACAAACAAACTACGAGGCAGTTCTCCATGCGCAAACTCATCGTTCTCCTTCCGATTCTGGCCATGCCACTTGCCGGCTGCGTCGGCGGCAATGGCTATGGCAACAACTCGCCCATGGACAGCGCTGCTGTGCGCACCATTGGCGGCGCGGCCGCGGGCGCTGTCATCGCCGATGCGACCGGCGGGTCCAAGACCAAGGGCGCGCTCATTGGCGCCGTGGCCGGTGGCGGCTCGTGCATCCTGCCGGGCGTCAACACCTGCTACTGATCTGACCGCGGCGCCTTCGGGCGGCTGCGCCATCCTGAACCGGGGTCTTCCGGGGCATCAGCCCGGAAGGCCCCTTTTGTTTTGCGCGCCCCTTGGCCCGGGCGGAATTGAGGGAGAGCCATGTTCAAGAAGATCCTGATCGCCAACCGGGGCGAGATCGCCTGCCGCGTCATCAAGACCGCCCGCAAGATGGGCATCAAGACCGTGGCCGTCTATTCCGACGCCGACCGCAACGCGCTGCATGTGAAGATGGCGGATGAGGCGGTTCATATCGGGCCGCCCCCGGCGAACCAGTCCTATATCGTGATCGACAAGATTCTGGACGCGATCCGCCAGACCGGGGCCGAGGCGGTCCATCCGGGCTATGGCTTCCTGTCGGAACGGATGGATTTCGCCGCCGCGCTGGAGGATATGGGCGTGGTCTTCATCGGCCCGCCGTCCCCGGCGATCGAGGCGATGGGCGACAAGATCACCTCGAAAAAGCTGGCGCAGCAGGCCGGGGTCTCTACCGTGCCGGGCTATATGGGCCTGATCGCCGATGCGGATGAGGCGGTGAAGATTTCCGACCAGATCGGCTATCCGGTGATGATCAAGGCCTCGGCGGGAGGCGGGGGCAAGGGCATGCGGATCGCATGGAACGCCGCCGAAGCGCGCGAAGGCTTTGAATCCTCGAAGAACGAAGCGGCCGCCAGCTTTGGCGATGACCGCATCTTCATCGAGAAATTCGTGACGCAGCCCCGCCACATCGAAATTCAGGTGCTGGCCGACAAGCACGGCAACTGCGTCTATCTGCACGAACGCGAATGCTCGATCCAGCGGCGGAACCAGAAGGTCATCGAAGAGGCGCCGTCGCCCTTTCTGGACGAAGCCACCCGCAAGGCCATGGGCGAACAGGCCTGCGCTTTGGCCAAGGCCGTGGGCTATACCAGCGCGGGCACGGTGGAATTCATCGTGGATGGCAGCCGCAACTTCTATTTCCTTGAGATGAACACCCGGTTGCAGGTGGAACATCCGGTCACGGAACTGATCACCGGCGTCGATCTGGTGGAACAGATGATCCGCGTCGCGGCAGGTGAGCCGCTGCCGTTCAAGCAGGAAGATCTGAAGATCAACGGCTGGGCCATGGAAAGCCGGCTTTATGCCGAGGATCCCTACCGCAACTTCCTGCCCTCCATCGGGCGGCTGACCCGCTACCGCCCGCCGGTCGAGGGCAAGACCGACCGCGGCGGCATCGTCCGGAACGATACCGGCGTCTATGAGGGCGGCGAGATCAGCATGTATTATGACCCGATGATCGCCAAGCTGTGCACCTGGGGTGCCACCCGCGGCGAGGCCATCGAAGAAATGCGGCTGGCCCTGGACACGTTCGAGGTCGAAGGCATCGGCCACAACCTGCCCTTCGTCGGCGCCGTGATGGATCATCCCCGCTTCGTCTCGGGCAATATCACCACCGCCTTCATCGCCGAGGAATACCCCGAGGGGTTCCAGGGCGCTACGCTGGATGGGGTGACCCTGCGCAAGGTGGCTGCTGCTGCGGCGGCGATGAACCGGGTGGCGGAAATCCGGCGCACCCGGATCACCGGCACGATGGACAATCACCAGCGCCGGGTGGGCGATGTCTGGGTCGTCTCGCTGGCGGGGCAGGATTTTGCAGTGCAGATCGCGGCGGACCGTGACGGCTCGACCGTGACCTTTGCCGAAGGCGACAGCCACCGTGTCACGTCGGACTGGACGCCGGGCCAGTCGCTGGCGCGGCTGACGGTGGACGGTCAACCGCTGGTGCTGAAGGTGGGCAAGGTGCCGATGGGCTTCCGCATCCGGCTGCGCGGGGCCGATCTGAAGGTCCATGTCCGCAGCCCGCGCGCGGCGGAACTGGCCAAGCTGATGCCGGAAAAGCTGCCGCCCGACACGTCGAAATACCTGCTCTGCCCGATGCCCGGCCTGATCGTGAAGATCAGCGTCGAAGAGGGGCAGGAGGTGCAGGAAGGACAGGCTTTGGCCACGGTCGAGGCGATGAAGATGGAAAACATCCTCAAGGCCGAACGCAAGGGCGTGGTCCGGAAGATCAGCGCCGCCCCGGGCGCCAGCCTGAAGGTGGACGATGTGATCATGGAGTTCGAGTAAACGGTGGCGGACCCGGTGGGGCGTCAGCGTCCCGCCGGGTTCTTTTCCAGCGCCTCGGCGCGGGTCAGGGGCATTTTGTCGATGGCATTCACCACCTCGCGCCCGTCCCATGGCAGCGGCTTGCGGATGGCGGAACCCCAGTCCTTGTCCATGATGACAAGGGAAAATCCGCGGGGCCGCAATCTTTGCCGCAGGGCGGAACGGGCGGCGGGATCGGTGTCGGTGATCAGGATCACGTCGCGCAGCGCCAGTTCCGGCAGGTAGCGCTGCAAAAGCTCCATCTGCCGGGTGAAGGACGGATCGGCCGGGCTGTCGGCGAAGACGATGACCGGACGGCGCAGGAACAGAAGCCCGGCCTCGTCCACCTCGGTGGCGGGGACGGGCGACAGGGCCGGTTCAGCGGCCCGAAGCGGAAGCGGTGACAGGCCCAGAAGGGCCATCAGGACGAATGAACGGCGGGAAAACTGCGGACCCATGTCCCCGATATAAGGCAGGGCGCGGCAAATCCCAAGCGGCAGCGGGCAGATGCCCCGCGGAACGGAGTAGGGAATGACGGATCGCAAGGCATGGGAGGCGCTGGCCTCGAAGGAACTGAAGGGCAAGGGCCCGGACAGCCTGAACTGGCAGACGCTGGAAGGGATCACCGTCAAGCCGCTGTATACGGCCGAAGACGTGCAGGGCCTGCCCCAGATGGGAGAGATGCCGGGCATCGCCCCCTTTACCCGCGGTGTGCGCGCCACGATGTATGCGGGCCGGCCGTGGACGATCCGGCAATATGCGGGCTTTTCTACCGCCGAAGAGTCGAACGCATTCTACCGAAAGGCTTTGGCCGCCGGGCAGCAGGGGGTGTCCGTCGCGTTCGACCTTGCCACGCACCGGGGCTATGACAGTGACCACCCGCGCGTGGTGGGCGATGTGGGCAAGGCGGGCGTGGCCATCGACTCGGTCGAGGACATGAAGATCCTGTTCGATGGCATCCCGCTGGATAAAGTCAGCGTTTCCATGACGATGAACGGCGCCGTAATCCCGATTCTGGCGAATTTCATCGTGACCGGGGAAGAGCAGGGCCATTCCCGCGCGCTGCTGTCCGGCACGATCCAGAACGACATCCTGAAAGAGTTCATGGTGCGGAACACCTATATCTATCCGCCCGAACCTTCGATGAAGATCATCGCCGATATCATCGAATACACCTCGAAAGAGATGCCCAAGTTCAACTCGATCTCGATCTCCGGCTATCACATGCAGGAGGCGGGCGCGAACCTTGTGCAGGAGCTGGCCTATACCCTGGCCGACGGGCGGGAATATGTCCGGGCCGCGCTGGCGGCAGGCATGAATGTCGATGATTTCGCCGGGCGGCTGTCGTTCTTCTTTGCCATCGGCATGAATTTCTTCATGGAGGCGGCCAAGCTGCGGGCGGCGCGTCTTCTGTGGACGCGGATCATGAAGGAATTCAACCCGCAGAAAAGCGGCAGCCTGATGCTGCGGACCCATTGCCAGACCTCCGGCGTGTCCTTGCAGGAGGCCGACCCCTACAACAATGTGATCCGCACCGCCTATGAGGCGATGGCGGCAGCCTTGGGCGGCACGCAAAGCCTGCACACCAATGCGCTGGATGAGGCGATTGCCCTGCCGACCGAATTCAGCGCCCGGATCGCACGGAACACCCAGCTGATCTTGCAGGAGGAAACCGGGATCACTCATGTGGTGGATCCGCTGGCGGGGTCCTATTACGTCGAAAGCCTGACGGCGGAACTGGCGGAAAAGGCCTGGGCGCTGATCGAAGAGGTGGAGGCGATGGGTGGCATGACCAAAGCCGTCGCCTCTGGCATGCCGAAGCTGCGGATTGAGGAAACGGCGGCGCGGCGGCAGGCGATGATCGACCGCGGCGAAGAGGTGATCGTCGGCGTCAACAAATACCGCAAGGCCAGCGAAGACCCGATCGACATTCTGGACATCGACAACGTCAAGGTGCGCGACGCGCAGATCGCCCGGCTGGAACACATCCGCGCGACCCGCGATCAGGCGGCCTGCGATGCGGCGCTTCTGGAACTGGGCCGCCGCACGGTGGAAGGCGGCAACCTTCTGGAGGCTGCGGTGGAATGCGCCCGTGCGCGGGCCACGGTGGGCGAGATCAGTCTGGCAATGGAAGGCACCTTCGGGCGCCACAGGGCGGAGGTCAGGACTTTGGCAGGGGTTTATGGGGCCGCCTATGAGGGCGATGAGGGATTTGCCCAGATCCAGCGCGATGTGGAGCTGTTTGCCGAGGATGAAGGGCGCCGCCCGCGCATGCTGGTGGTGAAAATGGGGCAGGACGGCCATGACCGCGGCGCCAAGGTCATTGCCACCGCCTTTGCCGACATCGGCTTTGACGTGGATGTGGGGCCTTTGTTCCAGACGCCGGAAGAGGCCGCGCAGGATGCCATCGACAATGACGTGCATGTGGTCGGCATCTCGTCGCAGGCGGCCGGGCACAAGACGCTGGCGCCGAAGCTGATCGAGGCCCTGAAGGCGCAGGGGGCGGGCGACATTCTGGTCATCTGCGGCGGCGTGATCCCGCAGCAGGACTACGACTTCTTGAAAGCGGCGGGGGTAAAGGCGATCTTCGGTCCGGGGACGAATATTCCCGCTGCGGCAAAGGATATCCTCGACCTGATCCGGGCCGCGCGGGCCTGAGGCGGGCGCGCTCATGGTGCGGGCCTTGCGGCCCGCGCGCCTTTGTCCCGGCCCCGCGCCTTGCGCGCGGGACCGGCGAGCGGGGGCGCTGCCCCCGGGTCAGCCGGGGCGGCTGACCTCCCCCGGGATATTTGGACCAATATGAAAGGCGCAGGTTTGGCAGAGGCGGATCACGGGCATGAGGCGGTCTATGACCGCAGCGCGGCAGAGTGGCACGAGGGACGTGCGGAGTTCTATCCGGAGCGTCCGTGGATCGACCGTCTGGCCGCAGGTTTGGCACCGCGGGCGGCGGTGCTGGATCTGGGCTGCGGCAGCGGCCATCCGGTGGCGGCTGATCTGACCGGGCGGGGCTTTGCGGTGACGGGCCTTGATTTTTCCGCCGCCATGCTGGCGGTGGCGCGGCAGGCGATGCCGGGGGGCACATGGGTGCAGGGCGATATGCGCGCGCTGGATCTGGGCGCAACCTTCGCCGCGGTGATCGCCTGGGACAGTTTTTTCCACCTGACCGCGGCGGAGCAGGCGGCGCTGATCCCGCGGATCGCTGCGCATCTGGTGCCGGGCGGGTGGTTCCTTTACACCGCCGGGCCGCAAGAGGGCGAAGTCTGGGGCGCGGTGTCCGGCGGGCCGGTCTATCATGCCAGCCTGTCGCCCGCGGGCTATGCCGCCGCGCTGGAGGGCTGCGGCATGATCCTGCGCCGCTTCGTGGCCGAAGACCCGGAAACCGCCGGGCGCAGCGTCTATTTGGCCGAACGGCGTTAGAGCCGCAGTTCGGCCGCGGTCTCGGCCAGAAGCCGGGCCGAGCGGGCCAGCGCGGCGGTCTCCTCCGGATCGAGGCCGGGGTCCAGATCGGCCAGCACGCCGTCGCGGCCCAGAACCCGGGGCAGTGACAGGGTGGCGCCGGTGACGCCGGCCACCTCGGGCGTGCGGATCGAGACTGACAGCACCGAATGTTCGTCGCTTGCGATGGCGCGCACGATCCGCGCCAGCCCGGCGCCGATGCCGAACCATGTGGCGCCCTTGCCTTCGATGATGCGATAGGCGGCGCGGCGGACGCCGTCGTCGATCCGGGCGCGGATTTCCCCGGTCAGCGGGCGGCCCATCTGGCGCGCGACCTGATCCAGCGCCCCGGTGCCGGCCCGGGCCGAGGACCAGACCAGCACCTCGCTGTCGCCATGTTCGCCCAATACATAGGCGTGAAAGCTTTGCGGGGCGATGCCGATGTGGCGCGACAGCAGGCTGCGGAAGCGGGCGGTGTCGAGGATGGTGCCCGAGCCGATGACCCGCCCCGGCGGCAGGCCCGAGAGCCGGGTGGCGATATCGGTCATGATGTCCACCGGATTGGTGGCGACAAGAAGGATCGCTTCCGGTGCCGCCTGTGCGATCTGGCCCAGGATTTCGGCGAAGACCGCGGCATTGCGTTCCAAGAGGGCCAGACGGGTTTCGCCGGACTTCTGGCTGACCCCGGCGGCAAGGATGATCAGCCCGGCGCCCTCCAGCTCGGCGATCTCTCCGGCGCGCAGGATCACGGGCGAGAGGAAGGGCACCGCATGGGCGATATCCTCGGCTTGGGCCCGGGCAAGGGCGGGGTTGCGGTCGCAGAGGATGATTTCCCGCGCGGCCCCGTCGCAGGCAATGGCAAAGGCCGCCTGTGCGCCGACCGCGCCAGCCCCGACAATTCCGATCCGCATCCTCTGGCCCTCCTGATCGCGGGAGCAGAGTGGCAGAGCCCCGCGCCGCGGCAAAGCGCAAAGCCGCCCCGCCGCCGGGACGCAACGGGGAATGCGGGACGCGCGGCGGGTCGGTTGCATATCCGGCAGGCGCGGGTGCCGGACAGACAGGGGCGCGCCGGTTTTCCCTAGCCAGAGCCCCGCTTTGCCGTTACAGTTTCCGATCAAGAGCCCGGGGGGAACATCCGGGCCAGAGGCAGATAATCCGAGGCGGTATTCCCATGACTGAGATGGTCTATGGCTCGTCCCCTGTTGCGGTGCGCGATCCCGTTTTGCCGCGGTGGTGGCGCACGATCGACCGCTGGGCGATGACGTCGGTCTTCGTCCTGTTCGGGATCGGTCTGCTTCTGGGGCTGGCCGCCTCGGTGCCGCTGGCCAGCCGCAACGGGTTGGAGCCGTTCTTCTATGTCCAGAAACAGGCGATGTTCGGGGCCATGGGGCTGGCGGTGATGTTGGGCCTGTCGATGGCCTCGCCCGCGCTGGTGCGGCGGCTGGGCATCCTTGGCTTTCTGGGGGCGCTGGTCCTTGTCATGCTGCTGCCCGTCGTGGGGCAGGATCACGGCAAAGGCGCGGTGCGCTGGCTGTCGCTGGGCGGCTTCTCGTTGCAGCCGTCCGAGTTTCTGAAGCCCGGTTTCGTGATCGTGACCGCCTGGCTGATGGCGGCCGCGCAGGAGGTGAACGGCCCGCCCGGCAAGCTGATCTCTTTCGGGCTGCTGACGGTCGTGGTGGGGTTTCTGGCCATGCAGCCTGACTTTGGCCAGTCTGCGCTGATCGTCTTTGCCTGGGGCGTGGTCTATTTCGTGGCCGGTGCGCCGATGGTGCTGATCGCCAGCGTTGCAGGCATCGTCGCGGCGGGCGGGTTCTTTGCCTATACGGCCTCGGAACACTTTGCCCGCCGGATCGACGGCTTCCTGTCGCCCGACGTGGATCCGCGGACCCAGCTGGGCTATGCCGCCAATGCCATTCAGGAGGGCGGCTTCTTCGGCGTGGGCGTGGGCGAGGGGCAGGTGAAATGGTCGCTGCCCGATGCGCATACCGATTTCATCATTGCCGTCGCGGCCGAGGAATACGGGCTTCTGCTGGTGCTGCTGATCCTGACGTTGTTCGGCGTGGTGGTGGTGCGGTCGCTGATTCGGCTGATGGCGGAGCGGGATCCGTTCATCCGGCTGGCGGGCTCGGGCCTTGCCTGCATCTTCGGGGTGCAGGCGATGATCAACATGGGTGTGGCCGTGCGCCTTCTGCCCGCAAAGGGCATGACGCTGCCCTTCGTCAGCTACGGCGGGTCGTCCGTCATCGCGGCGGGGATCACCGTGGGCATGCTTTTGGCGCTGACCCGGTCGCGCCCGCGGGACCGCATGGCCGAACTCTTCGGGCGGCGGCGCGGATGACGAAGCTTCTCCTCATCGCGGCGGGGGGCACCGGCGGCCATATGTTCCCGGCGCAGGCGCTGGCCGAGACGATGCTGGCGCGCGGCTGGCGGGTAAAACTGTCCACCGATGACCGCGGGGCGCGCTATGCGGGCGGCTTTCCGGCCGAGGTGAAGGTGGAGACGGTCTCCTCGGCCACCTTTGCGCGCGGGGGCGCTCTGGCACGGGCCGCAGTGCCGTTCCGCATCGCGGGCGGTGTGATCGGCGCAACGTTCCGCATGATGCTCGACAAGCCCGATGTCGTGGTGGGCTTTGGCGGCTATCCGTCCATCCCGGCGCTGTCGGCGGCCTGGCTGCTGCGGCGGCCGCGGATGATCCATGAACAGAACGGCGTTCTGGGCCGGGTGAACCGGGTCTTTGCAGGCCGGGTGGACAAGGTGGCCTGCGGCACCTGGCCGACCGAGCTGCCGCAGGGCGTGACGGGTGAGAACACCGGCAATCCGGTGCGCGCCGCCGTGCGCGAACGTGCCGCCGCGCCCTATATCCCGCCGGGTGACTATCCGATGAGCCTTGTGGTCATCGGCGGCTCGCAGGGGGCGCGCATCCTGTCGGATGTGGTGCCCGCAGCGGTGGCGCTGCTGCCCGAGGGCCTGCGCGACAATCTGCGGGTGGCGCATCAGGCCCGTGACGAGGATGCCGAACGCGCCGCCGCCGCCTATGCCGCTGCGGGCGTCCGGGCCGAGGTCCAGCCCTTCTTTGCCGACATTCCCCGCCGCCTGTCCGAGGCGCAGCTGGTCATCAGCCGCTCTGGTGCGTCTTCGGTGGCGGATATCTCGATCATCGGGCGTCCGTCGATCCTGATCCCCTTTGCTGCGGCCATTGCCGACCACCAGACCGCCAATGCCCGCGGTCTGACCGAGGCGGGGGCGGCGGTGCTGATCCCGGAAAAGCTGCTTGACCCTGCCGCGCTGAGCGCGCAAATGGCGGCGATCCTCGGGCACCCCGCTGCGGCCGAAACCATGGCCGCCCATGCGCTTTCGCAAGGCAAGCCCGACGCGGCCGCACGTCTGGCCGCCCTTGTCGAAGAACTTGCAGGAGACCTGCCATGAATGCAGCCACCAAGCTGCCGCTGGAATTGGGCCCGATTCATTTCGTGGGAATGGGCGGGATCGGCATGTCGGGGATCGCCGAAGTGCTGATCACGCTGGGCTATCGGGTCCAGGGCTCGGATTCCAAGGCGTCGAAGATCACCGACCGTCTGGTGAAGCTGGGCGCCACCTTCTTCGAAGGGCAGGCCGCCGCGAATATCGGCGACGGGGTGTCTGTGGTCGTGATTTCCTCGGCCATCAAGAAGGGCAACCCCGAGCTGGAAGAGGCCCGTCGCCGCAAGCTGCCGGTCGTGCGCCGGGCCGAGATGCTGGCCGAGCTGATGCGGATGCGGTCGAACATCGCCGTCGCGGGCACCCATGGCAAGACCACGACCACCACCATGGTGGCCACTCTGCTGGACAAAGGCGGCTTCGACCCCACCGTGATCAACGGCGGCGTGATCCATGCCTATGGATCGAACGCCCGCGCAGGCGCCGGCGAATGGATGGTGGTCGAGGCGGATGAGAGCGACGGTTCCTTCAACCGGCTGCCCGCAACCATCGCCATCGTGACGAACATCGACCCCGAGCATATGGAGCATTGGGGCACCATCGACGCCCTGCGCCGCGGGTTCCAGGATTTCGTGTCGAACATCCCGTTCTATGGCCTTGCCGTCTGCTGCACCGACCACCCCGAGGTTCAGGCGCTGGTCGGCCGCGTCACCGACCGCCGCATCGTCACCTTCGGCTTCAACGCGCAGGCCGATGTGCGGGCGGTGAATGTCAGGTTCGAAAACGGCAAGTCGTGCTTTGATGTCGTGCTTCAGAATGAAGGCGAAGGTTCGGTTATTGAAGGCTGCGAATTGCCGATGCCGGGCAATCACAATGTCTCGAACGCGCTGGCCGCGGTGGCGGTCGCCCGCCATCTGGGCATGAAGCGCGAGGAAATCCGCGAGGCTCTGGCTGCCTTCGGGGGTGTCAATCGCCGCTTCACCAAGGTGGCCGAGGTCAATGGGGTCACCATCATCGACGATTACGGCCACCACCCGGTTGAGATTTCCGCCGTGCTGAAGGCCGCGCGTCAGGCCGTCTCGGCCACGCCGGGCGCCCGCGTCATCGCCATTCACCAGCCGCACCGCTACAGCCGCCTGTCCGGCCTGTTCGAGGATTTCTGCACCTGCTTCAACGAGGCGGATGTGGTCGCCATCGCCGATGTCTATGCCGCGGGCGAAGACCCGATCCCCGGCGCCAGCCGTGATGACCTTGTGGCCGGGTTGATCGCCCATGGCCACCGCCATGCGCGTGCCTGTCTGGACGAGGCGGATCTGGCGCGACTGTTCCGTGAACAGGCCCGGCCGGGCGATATCTTTGTCTGCCTTGGCGCGGGCACCATCTCGGCCTGGGCCAATGCGCTTCCGGCCAAGCTGACGGCGCAGGCCGCATGACGGCGGCGCTGATCGGCGGTTTCCTCTGGCTGGTCGTGGCGAACCTTATCGCCATGCTGCCCTCGCGCGACCAGCATTGGCGCGCGGCCTATGGGCTGATTGCCGTGGGCATCCCGCTTCTGGGCTGGGTGACCTGGACGGCAGGGCCGCTTTGGGGGCTGCTGTTCCTTGCAGGCGGTGCCTCGGTCCTGCGCTGGCCGCTGATCCACCTGTGGCGCGGGTTGCGCGGCAGCCGCGATCCGGCAGAGTAAGTCAGCGCCGCGCGCGGAACAATCTGCGCGGAGGCAGGCAGGCGCGCTCGGCCGTTTCCAGTTCCGGGAAGATCATGGGCAGGTGAAAGGCGCGCAGGGCGGTTTTCAGCGGGGCGAGCATGGCATCTCCTGTGACAGTCCTCCCCGGGGTCAAGATAATGCCGCATTGCAGCATTGCCAGCGCTTTGACCGCAACCCCGCCCTGACCATGCTGCATGGCCGGAAATCCTTGCCGACCGGGCGATCCGCCGCCACCATGGCCGCACCCGCAGGAGGCCCGGATGCGCGCGATTGCCCTATGCCTTGCCCTGATCCTTCCGCTTGCCGCCGCCGCGCAGGACCGCATACAGGTGGACCTGCCGGACGGGTCGCTGGTCATCCAGCTGGACCGCGACAATTTCCGCGCCGTTGTGTCTGACGGACGATCTTCGGTGCAACTGGCGACCGCCTATCTGCCCGATGTGGTGGCGCGCACCGCGCAATCGGTGCTGCTGGCAACGTCGACCGGCGGGTCGATGTGCGCGCCCGATCTGGTCTGGGTCACGATTGCCCCTGCGGGCCTGTGGGCCACGCCCAATTTCGGCACCTGCGGCGGCAGCCCTGAGATGCGGCAGACCGAAGGCGGGCCGATGGCGGTGATGTCCCGGTCGGACAACAGCGGCATCTCCGGCTTTGTTTTCGACGGGGTGACGGTGACCGAGGTGGATCTGGGCCTTGCCCCGGCCGGTGTCACGAACCCGCGCGATGCCGCGCAGTGGGAGGGGAAATGGCCGTGGGATGTGCTGGGCGCGGCCGAAATGGAGCCTGTCCTGCTGGGCATCGTCTCCCCCGCCGTTCTGGCCGAGGTGCGGCTGGCCGCCGTCCTGTCCGCGGTGCCGATGACCCGCGACGGCGATTGGGTGGCGGGCGCCGGATGCGAGGCGCATAACTGCAACGCCTCACGCGCGGGGGTGGCGATTTCGACCCGCGACGGACGGGTGATCCTGGCGCGCTGGATAAAGGGGCAGGGCGGCACGCTGTATGGCACGCCGGACAGCGCGCTGCCCGCGGTGATCCAGAACGTCCTGAACGGGGTGTTCTAGGCCGCCAGCAGCGCCTGCGCTGCCGCTCGGGCGGCGTCGGTCACGGTATCCCCGGCCAGCATGCGGGCGATCTCCTCGACCCGCTCAGCCTTGGACAAAGCGGTCACGGTCGAGGTGGTGACATCCGCCTTCACCCGCTTTTCCACCCGCCAGTGATGCGCGCCAAGCGCCGCCACCTGCGGCGAATGGGTCACGACCAGAACCTGTGCCGCAGCGGAGAGTGCCTTCAGCCGCCGCCCCACGGCATCGGCGGTGGCGCCGCCGACGCCGCGGTCGATCTCGTCAAAGATCATGGTCAACCCCTCGCCGCCGCCGGTCAGGCAGACCTTCAGCGCCAGAAGGAAGCGGCTGAGTTCCCCGCCCGAAGCGATACGGTTCAGCGCACCGGGCGGGGCGCCGGGGTTGGTGGCGACGGTGAATGTCACCTGATCCAGCCCCTCCGGCCCCGGTTCGGCCGCGTCCAGAACGGTGCGGAAGACCGCGCGTTCCATTTTCAGCGGCGCCAGCTCCGCCGCCATGGCCCGGTCCAGCCGGGTGGCCGCGGTGGCGCGCAGGGACGAGATGCGCTTTGCCTCAACCGCGAAGGCGGCTTCGGCGTCCCGCACCGCGGCCGAGAGCTTCGCCAGCCCGGCCTCGCCCGCGTCGATGGCGCCCAGCCGTGTCCGCAGGCCATCGGCATGGCTGGCCAGATCGTCGGGCGCCACGCCATGCTTGCGTGACAGGGCGCGGATGGCGAAGAGCCGTTCTTCGCAGGCTTCCAGCTCGGCCGGGTTGAAGTCGAGCGCCTCAAGACAGGCTTCGACCCCGGCCTGCGCCTCGGCCAGTTCGATCGTTGCACGCGCCAGCGCGGAGAGTGGCGCATCCAGACGACCTTCGGCCTTGTCCGAGGCGCCCTCCATCCAGCGCTGCGCATCGCGCATGCGGCCTTCGGCGCCGTCTTCGGACAAGGCGGCCAAGGCGCGCGACACATCCTCGCGGATGCGGGCGGCGCCCTGCATCAGGCGGCGTTTGGCGTCGAGCGTCGCCTCTTCGCCGGGCAGCGGGGCCAGCTTGTCCAGTTCCGCCACCGCATGGCGCAGGAAATCCTCATCGCTGCGGGCGCGGGCAATCTGCGCCTCCGCCTCATACAATGCGTCGCGGGCCTGTCGTTGCGCGGCCCAAAGCGTGCGCAGGGGCGCGGTGTCCAGCCCGGCAAAGGCATCCAGCAGCGCCCGGTGGCCGCGGGGGTTCAGCAACCCGCGGTCGTCATGCTGGCCGTGCAGCTCCACCAGCGTCTCCGACAGGCCGCGCAGCACCTCGGCCGAAACCCGGCGGTCATTGGCAAAGGCCTGGCGGCGGCCATCGGCATGGGCCAGACGGCGCAGGATCAGCTCATCCTCGGCCTCGATCCCGGCATCCTCCAGCAGGGCGCGGGCGGGGTGTTGGCCGGGCAGGTCGAAGACGGCGGTCACCTCGCCCCGGTCGGCGCCAAGGCGGACCAGGTCGGCCCGGCCCTTCCAGCCCAGCACCATGCCAAGCGCGTCAAGCAGGATGGATTTGCCGGCCCCGGTCTCTCCGGTCAGCACATTCAGCCCGGCGCCAAGCTCCAGCACCAGGCGGTCGATGATCAGGATATCGCGGATTTCAAGACTGCGCAGCATGGCAGGACCACAGGGCGGGCAGGGGGCCCACCCTTACAACCATTCGCCGCGGATCATCTGGCGGTAGATCTTCGACAGCCAGTTGTCACCCTTGACTTCGGGAGAAAGACCCTTGCCTTTCAACAGGTTGAACGCATCCTGATAGAAGGGCGAGGATTGGTAATTGTGGCCAAGGATCGCCGCCGCGGTCTGGGCCTCGGCATCGAAACCAAGCGCCAGATAGCATTCCACCAGACGATACAGCGCCTCGGCCGTGTGGGTGGTGGTCTGGAAATCCTGCACCACGCTGCGGAAGCGGTTCAGCGCCGCGGTATAATGCTTGCGCTTCAGGTAATAGCGCCCGATCTCCATTTCCTTCGCCGCCAGATGGTCGAAGGCGAGGTCGAATTTCAGGATGGCCGACTGGGCATATTCGCTGTCGGGATATTTCTCGATCACATCGCGCATGGCGACCAGCGCCTGGAACGTCAGGCCCTGATCCCGGCCCACATCCTCGATCTGGTCATAATAGGACAGCGCCAGCAGATACTGGGCATAGGCGGCGTCTTCGTCATCCGGGTAGAAATCGATGAAGCGCTGCGCGGCGGCGCGGGCTTCTTCATAATTCTTGGATTTGTGCAGTACGAAAGCCTGCATGATCAGCGCGCGCTTGGCATATGCCGTATAGGGATAAAGCCGCTCGATCTCCTGAAAATAGCGCAGGGCATCTTCGGGCTTGCCGTCGGATTCGAGCTTCAGCTCGCCCTGACGGTAAAGTTCGTCGGCCGTGAAGCTTTCGAAAGCCGGTTCCTTATTGGCCGAGCCGCCGCCGCAGGCCGAAAGCACCGCCGCAAGGGCCAAAGCCGCCCCGATCCGAACGCCCGCCGCCGTGCCTGCCATCTTCCGCTTGTCCAAACCTGTCTTCCTTGTCCGGCGCCCCCAAAAGGGCGCCGCCCGGGCGATTTGCCTTGTCCTAGCACAGAAAAATCGGCTGCGCAAAACGCCTTTCGTCAGGTTTCCGGGACTGGACGCGTGGTTTCGGCAGCACCGCCGTCAGGCGGCGTGACGGCGGGCCGAGGGCAGATCGCCCGCATGGACGCCCACGCCCGGCAGCTTTGCCCCCACAAAGGCGGCACAGCTTTCCAGCCGATAGGCTTCGGGATCGGCAAACAGTGCCCGCAACAGGCGGTTCGTCAGCGCATGGCCCGCACGATGGCCGGTATAGCGGCCCAGCAGGGGCGCACCGGCAAGCGAAAGATCGCCGACGGCATCCAGCATCTTGTGGCGCACGGGCTCATCCGGGTGGCGCAGGCCGCCCGGGCTGACCACGCGGTCGCCATCAAAGACCACCGCATTGTCCAGCGTGCCGCCAAGCGCCTGACCGCGGGCCTGCATCGCATCGACATCGGCCTGACGGCAGAAGGTGCGGCTGTCCGAGAGTTCGCGCACGAAGGCACCGTTGGACATCAGCAGGTGGCGTTCCTGTGTGCCGATGGCCGCTTCGTTGAATTCGATGCGGAAGTCGATTTCCAGCATGTCCGCCGGTTCCAGACGGGCCACGGCCTCGCCCTCGCGCACTTCGACGGCTTTCAGCACGCGGATCGTGCGCACTTCGGCCATTTGCGACCGCAGACCACGGGCAAGGAAGGCCGCGACGAAAGGTTCGGCCGAGCCGTCAAGGATCGGCACTTCCGGCCCGTCAATCTCGATCAGGGCGTTGTGGATCGCACAACCGGCCAACGCGGCCATCAGATGCTCGATCGTCGAGACCGAAACGCCATCGTCGTTTTCCACGATGGTGCACAGGCGCGACGGCGGCACCGCCGACCAGATCGCCGGAACCATGGCATCGACGCCAGAGACATCGGTGCGGCGGAACCAGATGCCATAATCGGCCGAGGCGGGACGCACCGTCATGCGCACAGGCCGACCGGAGTGAAGCCCCACTCCGGCAAAGCTGATCGCGGATTTCAGTGTATTCTGCACGAGCGTGCCTTCCCTTGATGCCTTCGGCCGGAACAACCGGGTCAACATGGGCGTAACACCCGCGCAACCGTCACCGTTCCGTCGCATTCTAGGTAATCAAGGGGGGGTGCGATCACAATTCACCTTTTGCAACGGAATGTGACACGGAATGAAACATGTCCAATATGTTGATTTTGCAGCAAAAAGGCCCGGTCTCCCGGGCCTTCTGCCGTTTCTTCTTGCCTGTTAATCAATTGGCCTGACGGCGCAGGAAAGCGGGAATCTCGATCCGGTCATGGTCGCTGCCGCGGTCCTGCTCGTCATCGTAAGAGGTGACGGGAGGTTGCGCACGGGTGGTGGCGGGACGTTCGGCCGGGGCATCGCCATGGCCCGCCATCCGGTTGATGAGCGAGCCGATACCGAAGCGCGGCTTGGCGCCTGCGGCCGGGGCGGCGGCCGGTTGCGGGGCGGGTTGGGCCGCGCCGCGCTGTGCCGTCATCGCCGGGTTCTTCGACACGGCGGCCTGCAGCCGGGCCAAGGCCTCGGGCGAGGGCTGACCGGCGGGGCGGGGCTTCGGCGCGACGAAACCGCCGGCATCCGCTTCGATGGCCGAGGGCACGGCGCGTGTCACGGCCGGGCTGTGGACAGGGGCCTGCGTCCGATAGACCGGCGGGGGCAGGTCGTGGTCCAGCATCTCTTCGGGTTCCATCGCGGGGGCAAAGCCGGAATGGTCCTCGTGATGGTCGAACAGGTCCTGCGCGCGGGGCGCCTCAGCCATGGGCTGCGGGGCGGGTTGCGGGACAGGGGCCGGTTGCGGCGCGGGCGCATAGGCCGCGGCGGCAGGCGCATAGGCCGGTTGCTGCACCGGAGCGCGGCGCGGCTCCGGGGCGGGGGCCGGCGCCGGATGCAGCGTCAGCGGCTGCGCCATCGGGCGGCGCGTCACCGGCACTTCCGGCTTCAGCTGCTGGTTCACGTCGATGCCGGTCGCCACGACCGAAACCCGCAGGCGGCCTTCCATCGAGGTGTCCAGCGTGGAGCCGACGATGATATTGGCGTCCGGGTCCACCTTCTCGCGGATGATGTTCGCGGCCTCGTCCAGTTCGAACAGCGTCAGGTCATAGCCGCCGGTGATGTTGATCAGGACACCCTTGGCGCCATGCAGGCTGATCTCGTCCAGAAGCGGGTTGGCGATGGCCTTTTCGGCGGCCTGAACGGCGCGGTCTTCGCCCTCGGCCTCGCCGGTGCCCATCATCGCCTTGCCCATCTCGTCCATGACCGCGCGCACGTCGGCGAAGTCGAGGTTGATCAGGCCCGGGCGCACCATCAGATCGGTCACGCCCTTGACGCCCTGATACAGAACGTCATCGGCCATGGCGAAGGCTTCGGTGAAGGTGGTGCGTTCGTTGGCCAGACGGAACAGGTTCTGGTTCGGAATGATGATCAGTGTATCGACGACCTTCTGAAGGGCTTCGATCCCCTCTTCGGCCTGACGCATCCGCTTGTTGCCTTCGAACTGGAAGGGCTTGGTCACCACGCCCACGGTCAGGACGCCCAGTTCCCGCGCAGCCTGCGCGATGATCGGGGCGGCGCCGGTGCCGGTTCCGCCGCCCATCCCGGCGGTGATGAAGCACATATGCGCCCCCGCCAGATGGTCGACGATTTCCTCGATGGTCTCTTCCGCGGCGGCGGCCCCGACCGAGGGGCGGGCGCCCGCGCCCAGACCTTCGGTGGCCTTCACGCCCATCTGGATGCGCGCATGCGATTTCGATTGCTGCAGGGCCTGGGCATCGGTGTTCGCGACGACGAACTCCACCCCTTCCAGCTGCTGCTCGATCATGTTGTTCACAGCGTTGCCGCCCGCGCCGCCCACACCGAAGACGGTGATGCGCGGCTTCAGCTCTTCGCGCTGGTTCGCCATCGTCAGATTGAGTGCCATGGTTCCGCCTGTCCGTTTCTTGTGACGCCGCAGTCGTCTTTTAGCTGTTCGTCTTTTCTTCGGGCAGATCGGACCTGTCCCCAGCCCGCGTCCACCGCAATTCCCCTGATTCTATCGACATCGACCGGGGAGGTCATCAAAAAAACGCCAATTGCCCACAAAATGTAGGGGCAAATCCCGTCCAATCGGCGGGATTTCGCACGTCTTCCCGGATGTTGCGGTTACCAGTTGTCCTTGAACCATCTGAAGGCCCGTTTCAGCGACCGTGCGGGGTAACGTTCTGCGGGAATTTCGAAATCCCACCATTCATCCTGCGGATGCGCGGCAAAGAGGCACAGGCCCACGGCGCTGGCAAAGGCCGGTCCGGTGGCGGCCTGCGGCAGGCCCTGCACCCGAAGCGGGCGGCCCAGACGGACGCGCTGGCCCAGAATGCGCGCGGCCAGCATGTCCAGCCCCGGGATCTGGCTGCCGCCGCCGGTCAGCACGATCTGCTGGCTGGGCAGGCTGTCGAACCCGGCGGCATCCAGCATGGCGCGGGTTTCCTCCAGAATTTCCTCGACCCGCGGACGCATGATACCGATCAGTTCGGTGCGGCTGATCTGGCGGCGGTCCTTGTCCCAGTCGCCGCTGTCGCCGCCGATCTCGATCATCTCGCGGTCGTCCATGCCGGTGGCGAACAGGCCGCCGTGCCGGGTCTTGATCCGCTCGGCCGTGGCCATCGGGATCTGCAGCCCTTTCGAGATGTCCGAGGTGACATGATCGCCGCCCATCCGGGCGCTGTCGGAAAAGATCATGTGTTTCTTGATGAAGATCGAGATGCCGGTGGCACCGCCGCCAAGGTCGATGCAGGCGGAGCCCAGTTCCTGCTCGTCCTCGACAAGGCTGGAGATGGCCGAGACATAGGCCGAGGAGGCGATGCCCGCCAGTTCCAGATCGCAGCGCTTGATGCAGTAAAGAAGGTTCTGGATCGCGCCGCCGTCCACCGACAGAAGATGCATGTCGCAGGCCAGCCGCTGGCCGATCTGGCCGCGCGGATCGCCCAGACCCGAGCGGTGGTCCAGCGCGAAATTCACCGGCTGGGCGTGCAGCACCTCGCGCCCGTGGCCAAGGTCGGGCACGTCGCAGGCGGCCAGCACCCGGGCGATGTCCTGTTCGGTCACCACATTGTCGGCCAGTTCGATATCCCCGGCGAGGCCATAGCTGCGCGGCTCTGCGCCCGAGAAACAGGCGATGACATGGTCCACCCGGACATTAGCCATCTTCTGGGCCGCCTGAACGGCGGTGCGGATGGCGCGTTCGGTTTCGTTCATCACGCTGATCTCGCCGAAGCGCACCCCGCGCGACCGGGTGGTGGCAGCGCCGATGATGCGGAACTGCGACTGGCCCGCCATCGGGCCCACGCCTTCGGTTTCCCGCAGCCGCGCCTCTCCGTCAAAGCGCAGGATCAGGCAGGCGATCTTGGAGGTGCCCACGTCCAGAATGGCGATCACGCCCCGCTGCATGGCAGCCCGGCGCATGTTCCGCATGGCGCGTTGCGTCTGGTAAAGATCTGTCACAGGTCTGTCTCCACGATGGGCAAGCCGCGCGCGCGGCGCAGTTCGGTCAGCGCGTAAGGGGTCAGGCGGATGGTGGGCCGCGCCGCATGGCGCAGGTCCACCTGAACAAGGTCGCGGCCCAGGATCGGCTGGGCCTGATCCAGTGCCAGAAGGCGTTCGATGGCGCGCACCGGCGCATCTTCGGGCAGCAGGATGGTCTGGCCGCGGTCAAGGACAAGGTTCCAGCGCCGTTCACCCACCCGCACCAGCCCGCGGATGCGGGGGGCGAGGGGGGCAGAGGCGGCCAGGATCTGCAGCGCTTCGGGCGTGGCCAGATCGGCACCGGCACCGGCGATCAGCGGCAGATCGGCGCGGTCGGCGCGCTCGATCAGGCTGGCCACGCGGTGGCCGGTGTCATCGACCAGCGTCAGCCCCTCATCCGTGCGCCAGACGGCGACCGGCTGGCGTTCCACGATCACCACCTGCAGGATCCCGCCCGAGCGCACCCGCAGATCGGCCGATTTCACCGCGTCCAGCGCCTCGATCCGGCTGCGCGCGGCCTCAAGGTCCAGATCGAACGACGATTGCGGCAGGTTCAGGTGCAGCCGCGCGCGGACCGCCTCGGCCAACTCGTCCGAGCAGCCTTCGATCGAGGCGAGGGTCACCATGAATTCCGGGCGCTGTTCGAATTTGGCGCGCAGATCGGTGAAGATCTGCACCACCCCGTCACGCCGGGCCTGATCCGCCAGATACAGCCCGCAGAGCGAGGCCAGCACCATGGTCGGCAGGCCGATGCGCAAAAGCGCCCGCAGATAGGGCGTCAGCATGACGCGCTGCATGCGATAGGCCCAGATCGTCGGCGCCGGATCGCGCCGCGCCTCGCCCGCCACAGGGCGGCGGGCCTCGGGTGCGGCAGCAGAGCGGCGGGCGATCAGCGGTTGCATGAGGCGTCCCTCACCATCCAGTCACACAGCTGCGGGAAGGTCATGCCGCAATGCGCGGCCTGTTCCGGCGCCAGAGAGGTGGGCGTCATGCCCGGCTGGGTGTTCGTCTCCAGAAGGATCAGCCCCGCCAGCCCCCGGCTTTCGTCCCAGCGAAAGTCGGTCCGGGTCAGCCCCCGGCAGCCAAGCGCGACATGGGCGCGCAAGGCATAGTCCAGACAGGCCGCCGTGATCTCTTCCGGCACATTCGCGGGCAGTTGATGCCGGCTGCCCCCCGGCTTGTATTTCGCGTCGTAATCATACCAGCCGTCGGTGATGATGTCGGTCACGCACAGCGCGCGGTCGCCCAGCACGGTGACGGTCAGTTCGCGGCCCGGGGCATAGGTTTCCACCATGACCTCGGCCGGCATCTCTGCCGCAAGGCGCGGCGCGTTCGATCCGGGATGAACGATATAGACCCCGATGGAGGAGCCTTCGTTGAACGGTTTCACCACATAGGGCGGCGGCAGGACATGGCCCGCCTCCACCGCCTCACGCGTGGCGACGACACTGTCCACCACCGGCAGACCCACGGCGCGGTAGACCTCTTTGGTGCGCTGCTTGTCCATCGCAAGGGATGAGGCCAGTACGCCCGAATGGGTATAGGGGATGCGCAGCCATTCCAGCAGACCCTGCACACAGCCGTCTTCGCCCCAGCGGCCATGCAGACCGTTGAACACGACATCGGGTTTCAGTGCGGAGAGCACGGCCGGAAGGTCGGGGCCGGCGTCGACCTCGTCCACCTCATATCCCGCTTCGCGCAGCGCCTTGGCGCATTCGTGACCGGACACGAGAGAGACCTCGCGTTCGGCAGCCATGCCGCCCTTCAATACCGCCACGCGGGGAAATCTGCCCGATCCCGCCGCCATGTAACTGCCTCTCGGGGGTAGACCCCGTTTTCGTTCTTCGTCAGGGTCTTGTGCCCCGTGGTCCGTTTCAGCGCGCCGGTTCGCCGACCCGCATGATTTCCCATTCTAACGTGATCCCGCTGGATTGGAACACCTTTTTTCGCACTGATTCGCCCAGTGATTCGAGATCCTCAGCCGTGGCCCCGCCGGTGTTGATCATGAAATTGGCATGCAGGGGCGACATCTGCGCCCCGCCGATTTGTGCGCCGCGCATTCCGGCCTCATCGATGACCTTCCACGCCTTCAGCTCATGGGTGTCATCCGCCGTCCCGGTGGAGGAGCGGCCCAGCGGATTGCGGAAGGTCGATCCGGCGGTGCGGTCCTTGGTGGGCTGGCTCGCGTCACGCTTGGCCAGCTGCTCCTCCATCCGGGCGGCCAGCGCGGCGGGGTCACCCTCCGGCGCGCGGAAGGTGGCCGCGACGATCACTGCGCCCTCGGGCAGGTCGGACTGGCGGTAGCGCAGGTTCAGCGCCGCGGCGGGCAGGGTCTGCACCTCGCCCTGCCGGGTGACGATCCGCACCTCCTCCAGAAAATCGACGACATAATGGCCGTAGCAGCCGGCGTTCATCCGCACCGCACCGCCGATGCCGCCGGGAATGGTGCGCAGGAAGGTCAGGTCGCGCCCCGCTTCGGCCGCCTTGCGCGCGACATGGGCGTCCAGCATCGCCGCGCCCGCGGTCACCCGCGGGCCCTCGACCACCACCGTGTTGAAGCCGCGGCCCAGCCGGATCACCACGCCGCGGATGCCGCCGTCGCGCACGATCAAGTTCGACCCCACACCCATCGGGAAGACCGGCACCTCGGGGGGCAGGTCGCGCAGGAAGGCGGCAAGGTCGGCCTCATCGGCGGGCTGGAACAGCCAGTCGGCCGGGCCGCCGACGCGCAGCCAGGTCAGGTCGGCCAGCGGGCGGTTTTCGGTCAGGGTTCCGCGGGGGGCAGGGATCTGGGTCATAGGCTTTCCGTAACTTTCCGCCGCACCTGCCGCAAGCCCGGCCCGCGGGCACCGGCGGGGCTCTGCCCTTGCTGCTTCCTCTTGATCCAGATACTCCACCGCCGGAGGCGTCCGCGGGCGCGGCAGAGCGCGCGGCTGGTCCACGGCTGGCGCAATCGCACTCTGGCAGAACGGGCGCGGGGGGTGTATGGGACCGGCATCCCAATGCCAGCGAGGCCACGCCCATGAAAGCCGCCGTCATCACCTTCCCCGGGTCGAACTGCGACCGTGACCTTGCCGTCGCGTTCGAGAAGGCCGGATTTCAGGTGGCGCGCGTCTGGCACAAGGACACGGCCCTGCCCGAAGGCACTGATGTCGTGGGCGTGCCGGGCGGGTTCTCCTATGGCGACTATCTGCGCTGCGGCGCCATCGCCGCACAATCGCCGATCAGCGCGGCGGTCAAGGCCCATGCCGACCGCGGCGGCTATGTCCTTGGCATCTGCAACGGCTTTCAGGTGCTGACCGAGATGCGGCTCCTGCCGGGTGTGCTGATGCGCAATGCCGGGCTGAAATTCATCTGCAAACCCGTGGGGATGCGGGTCGCCACCACCGCCTCGGCCTTTACGCAAGGGTATAAGGCCGGGCAGGAGATCAGCATTCCCGTCGCCCATCATGACGGCAATTACACGATCGACGATGCGGGCCTGAAGGAATTGCAGGACGGCGACCGGATCGCCTTTACCTATACGGCCAACCCCAACGGCTCGATGGGGGATATCGCGGGGGTGCTGTCGGCGAACCGCCGGGTGCTGGGCCTGATGCCCCACCCCGAGCGCGCGGCCGAAGGCTTGCACGGCTCCACCGACGGGGCGGCGATGTTCACGGGTCTGATGGGCGGGTTGGCGCTGGCCTGAGGCCCTGCGGCTTGAGGGGGCAGGGGCCAGAGCCTAGAATCGCCCGATGTTTGCCGAGCGCACCACAGACAGCCAAGATGCACCGCAGGGCCTGCCCTGGCGGGTGAAGCTTGCGGTTGTCCTGCTGGTCGTGCTGGCCATCGGGGTGGTCGTCGTCTCGAACCGCTGGCTGACGGACCGTTTCGTCGATTCCACCCGCAACCGCAGCGATGTGCGGCTCGCGCTCTATTCCGGCAACCTGGTCAGCGAATTGCAGCGGACCTCGGTCGTGCCGCTTTTGTTGTCGCGCGACCCTGATCTGATTGCCGCGCTGCGCGACGGGAATTTCTCGCGCACCTCGGCCAAGCTGATCGCCCTGCAATCGGAAATCGGCGTCGCCTCGATCCGGCTTCTGGACAGCGCGGGCCGGGTGGTGGGTGCCACGAACCGCAACGTTCTGGGCACCAGCTACCGCAACGAGATTTACTTCGTCGATGCGCAGCGCACCAATGAGACGATCTTCACCGCTGCGCCGCGCGATTCCGTTGGCTTCGATTTCACCTACAGCCGCGCGCTGAAGGCGGATGGCAAGATTTTGGGCGTCATCGTCGTCTCGGTCGATCTGTTCAAATACGAACGCGCCTGGTCGGGGCTGCAGGATGCCGTCGTGGTGACGAACAGCGAGGGCACCGTCATCCTGACCACCGTTCCCCTTTGGCGCGGCAAGTCGCTGACCGAGGCGATGGCAGTAACGGAACCCACCTCCACCCTGTCGCGGATGTTTCAGGCCAGCACCGACTGGGCCCGGTCCAAGCCCGACGCCTGGCTTCAGGGCGAACCGATGATGAAGACCGAGGCGCGGATCCCCTTCCGCGGCTGGCGGATCGTGACCTTCACCGATTACGGCACCGTGCGGGAAAAGGTGAACGGCATCCTTGCGCTGGAGATCATGGGCTTCGCCATCCTGATGTCCATCACCTTCTACCTGCTCAGCCGCCGGGCCTGGTCGCGTTCGATCAGCCTGCAGCGGGAATCTGCGGAACTGCGGATGCTGAATGCGCGTTTGCAGAGGGAAATCGCAGAGCGCGAGAAGGTGGAGGCCAACCTTCAGGTGGCGGAACAGACGCTGGAACAATCGTCCAAACTGGCGGTTCTGGGCGAGATGTCGGCCGCGGTCAGCCATGAGCTGAACCAGCCCTTGGCCGCGATGAAGACCTATCTGGCCGGCGCACGCCTTCTTTTGCAGCGCAAGCGCGCGGATGAGGCGCTGTCCAGCTTTCAGCGGATCGACGATCTGATCGAACGCATGGGCGCGATCACCCGGCAACTGAAATCCTATGCCCGCAAGGGCGGCGAGGCGTTCGAGCCGGTGGACCTGCGCGCCTGCGTCTCCTCGGCGCTGGCCATGATGGAGCCGCAGCTGAAAACCCGCTACGTCAAGATTACCCGCGGCCTGCCCCGGCGCGAGGTGATGGTGATGGCCGACCGTATCCGGCTGGAGCAGGTGATCATCAACCTGCTGCGCAACGCGCTGGATGCGACCAAGGATGTGAAATCCCCGCAGATCGACCTTCTTCTGTCGGCGGGAGAGACGGCGACCCTGACCGTGCGCGACAACGGCCACGGCATCGGCGATCTGGATAACCTATTTGAGCCTTTCTACACGACGAAAAAACCCGGAGAGGGCGTGGGCCTTGGCCTTGCCATCTCGTCCGGGATCGTCACCGATCTGGGTGGCCGGCTCACCGCCCGCAACGGGGAAGGGGGCGGCGCGGTTTTCGAGATGCAGCTGCCCATCCTCGGACGTGAACAGGAAGCAGCGGAGTAAGCATGGCACGCGCAATGAAAGTGGCGATCGTGGACGACGAGGCGGACATGCGCGCCTCGATCAGCCAATGGCTGGCCCTGTCCGGGTTCGACACCGAGACCTATTCTTCGGCCGAAGAGGCGTTGAAGGTCATCGGCCCGGATTATTCCGGCGTGGTCGTCAGCGACATCAAGATGCCGGGCATGGACGGGATGGCGTTCCTGAAGCGCCTGATGGGTCAGGATTCCGGTCTGCCCGTCATCATGATCACCGGCCATGGCGATGTGCCCATGGCGGTGGAGGCGATGCGGGTCGGCGCCTTTGATTTTCTGGAAAAGCCGTTCAATCCCGACCGGATGACCGAACTTGCGAAAAAGGCCACCCAGTCCCGGCGCATGACGCTGGACAACCGCGCCTTGCGCCGGGAACTGGCCGATGGCTCCACCATCATGAAAAAGCTGGTCGGGTCGTCCCCGGCGATGGAGCGGTTGCGCGAGGATATCCTCGATCTGGGGCAGGCGGACAGCCATGTCCTGATCGACGGCGAAACCGGCACCGGCAAGACGCTGGTCGCCCATGCGCTTCATGCCGTGGGGCCGCGGGCGTCGAAGAAATTCGTCACCATATCCTGTGCGGCATGGAGCGAGGATCAGCTGGCCGCCCGCCTGTTCGGCCCGGCCGAGGATGGCGCGATCCCCTTGGTGGAAGAGGCGCGGGGCGGCACGCTCTGCCTTGAGGATATCGAGGCGCTGAGCCAGGGCCTGCAGGCGCGGCTTCTGACCTTCATCAACGATCAGGGCACCCCGCCCGAGACGCGGATCATCGCCATCCGCAACCAGCACGCGCCCGATGTGACGCTGGAACAGGCGCTGCGGTCGGATCTGTTCTATCGCCTTGGCGCCATGACCATCGTCCTGCCGCCGCTGCGCGCGCGGGGCGAGGATATCCTGCAGCTGTTCACCCGCCTTTCCGAGCAATTCGCCGAGGAGTACGGCTGCGATGCTCCGCAGGTGACGGCGCAGGAGGCCGCGCAGCTGATGCAGGCGCCGTGGCCGGGCAATGTGCGCCAGCTGGTCAACATCGCCGAACGGGCGGTTTTGCAGAACCGCCGCGGCTCCGGCTCAATCGCGTCCTTGCTGATGGCCGACAACGAAGCCAGCGGCCCGGCGATGACGACTGAGGGCAAGCCCCTGAAGGAATATGTCGAAGCCTTCGAACGCATGCTGATCGACAACACCATGCGCCGGCACAAAGGCAGCATCGTCGCGGTGATGGAGGAACTCTGTCTGCCGCGGCGGACGCTGAACGAAAAGATGGCGAAATACGGGCTTCAGCGGGCGGATTACGTCTGATGCGCCTGCTGGCGGCGGCACTGGCGGTGCTGCTGCCGCGGCCGAATGTCTGGGGCAGGGCTGCTATGACGGTCTTCTGACCGTGCTGGTCCTTCTGGCGGTGGGGGCGGTCGCGATTGCGGTGCTTCTGGTCTGGCTGGTGGTGCGGCTGATCCGGCGGATCCGTGCCGGAAGGCCGGGCTGATCGCGCGCCTGGGCACGGCCGGGTAACGTTGCGATGAATTTCCCGTTGCCCTTGCCCCGGGTTTGCCCTTAGTTTCGCCCCAAGGCGCGCATGACGCTGCCCGAGAAATTCTCTCCCCCCGGAACGCCTGGTGCCTTGGCCCGCGCCGCAGACCGAGGGGAGCCGGATCGGCCGCAAGGCCGTGCACCATTGCCGACCTGCGGCCCGGAAGGGCAGGGCAGGCGGCTGACCAAGGCGGGGGGCGCAAGTCCCCTTGACGTGAACCGCGATGAGGCGCGCGAGCATGACAGAAGGACGCGAGGACTGCCCACCGGGCAGGGTCCGCGGCCCTGTGCCCGCCGTCCGCGCCCAGACAAGCCGCCCTGCAACGTTCAATCCGCCGTCCGGTCCTCCGGGCGGCCTTGTGCGTTCGGGGCGCGATGGAAGAACATGGCAAAGAAAATGCTCATCGACGCCACGCACCCGGAGGAGACCCGGGTCGTCGTGGTGGACGGCAACAAGGTCGAGGAATTCGACTTTGAAACCCTGAACAAGCGGCAGCTGGCAGGGAATATCTATCTGGCCAAGGTGACGCGGGTTGAACCCTCGCTTCAGGCGGCCTTCGTGGATTACGGCGGGAACCGGCACGGGTTTCTGGCCTTTGCGGAAATCCACCCGGATTATTACCAGATCCCCGTCGCCGACCGGAAGGCGCTGATCGAGGAAGAGCGCGCGCTGGCCCGCGCCGAAGAGGAAGAGGACAACCGCCGCAGCCGGTCGCGCAAGCCTGCGCCCAAGACGGCCGCGGTGGCCGCCGATCCGGTGGCGACCGAAGCGGCCGATTTGGCATCCGGCGGCATGCCCGACGGCATGGAAGTGATCGACCTTGAGGATGCCGCGGCCGATGGCGGTGTGGCCGCCTACGAATCCGAAGGCGCGGCAGCCCCCGAAGGGACCGAGGCGGTTGCAGAGGCTCCGGCCGAAGGGAATGGCAACGGCAACGGCGAAAAGCCCTACCGCGCCGTGGACCACGCCAGCGACACCGATGACGAGATCGAATCGGTCGCCGAAGAGGATGTGGCCGAGGAAATCAGCGCCCCGCGCCGCCCGCGTCCGCGTCGCTACAAGATTCAGGAAGTGATCAAGGTCCGGCAGATCATGCTGGTCCAGGTCGTCAAGGAAGAACGGGGCAACAAGGGCGCCGCGCTGACCACCTATCTCAGCCTTGCGGGCCGTTACTGCGTCCTGATGCCGAACACCGCCCGCGGCGGCGGCATCAGCCGCAAGATCACCAATGCCGCCGACCGCAAGAAGCTGAAGGAAATCGCATCCGAGCTGGAGGTGCCGGAAGGCGCCGGCCTGATCATCCGCACCGCGGGCGCCAAGCGCACAAAGCCGGAAATCCGCCGCGATTACGAATATCTGATGCGGCTGTGGGAACAGGTCCGCGACCTGACCCTGCGGTCGATCGCGCCCGCCGCCATCTATGAGGAAGGCGATCTGATCAAGCGCACGATCCGCGACCTCTACAGCCGCGAGATCGACGAGGTTCTGGTCGAAGGCGAAGCGGGCTACCGCACCGCCAAGGACTTCATGCGGATGATCATGCCCAGCCATGCGAAGCAGGTGGTCCGCTACACCGAACCGATGCCGCTTTTCGCGCGCTATCAGGTAGAAAGCTACCTTGGCGGCATGTTCAACCCGACCGTGCAGCTGAAATCCGGCGGTTATATCGTCATCGGCGTGACCGAGGCGCTGGTCGCCATCGACGTGAACTCCGGCCGGGCCACCAAGGAAGGCTCGATCGAGGAGACCGCGCTCAAGACCAACCTTGAGGCCGCTGAAGAAATCGCCCGTCAGCTGCGCCTGCGCGATCTGGCCGGTCTGATCGTCATCGATTTCATCGACATGGAAGAGCGGCGCAACAATGCCGCGGTCGAGAAGCGGCTGAAGGACAAGCTGAAGACCGACCGCGCCCGCATCCAGGTGGGCCGCATCTCGGGCTTTGGCCTGATGGAGATGAGCCGCCAGCGCCTGCGCCCCGGCATGCTGGAATCGACCACCCAGCCCTGCCCGCATTGCCATGGCACCGGCCTGATCCGGTCCGACGACAGCATGGCGCTGACGGTCCTGCGCGCGCTGGAGGAAGAGGGCACGCGCAAGCGGTCGAAAGAGGTGCTGCTGAAGGCGCCGGTCGGCATCGTCAACTATCTCTTCAACCACAAGCGCGAACATATCGCGCTGATCGAAACCCGCTACGGCATGGCCGTGCGGATGGAGGCGGACCCCACGCTCGTCTCGCCCGATTACTCGATCGAGAAGTTCAAGACCGCCACCCGCACCGTGCCCGAACCTTCGGCGGTGATCTCGGGCCATGCCGGTCTGATGGGCGCCCCGGTGGATGAGGAAGAGGAAGACCTGATCGACGATGTGGTCGATGAGGAAGAAGAGGATGAGGCCGCCGCGCCCGCCGCGCCTTCGGCGGACGGCAATGGTGACGGGGCGCCGGGCAAGAAGAAGCGCCGCCGCCGCCGTCGGCGTCGGGGCGGATCGAAGGATGGCACCGCGAACGGCGGGGCCGACGGTCAGGATGATGGCGACGAGGATGACGATGGCGATGACGACGGGGAAGGCGCGGAAGACGGCGTCGATGACACCCCGGCGGTAGCCGCCGAGGCCCCGGCCGAAGTCGAGGCGGTTGCGGAAGCCGCGCCTGCGCCGGTGGAGGTCGTGGCCGAACCCGCGCCTGAAGAAGCGGCCCCGGCCAAGCCGAAGCGCACCCGCGCGCCGTCGAAGACCAAGGCGGCGAAGGCGGCCGAAGAAGCAGCGGCTGCCGCTGCGGCAGCGGCGGCTGAGGCGGCACCCGAAAGCGCCGAAAGCCTGCCGGTCGAGGCAGTGGAACCGCCCGCCAAGCCGAAGCGCACCCGTGCGCCGTCGAAGACCAAGGCAGCGAAAGCGGCCGAGGAAGCTGCGGCCGCTGCTGCAGCGGCTGAAACTCCGGCGGAAGAACCGGCCGCCCCGGTGGCCGAAGCGCCTGTCGATGCGCCTGTCGCGGTGGCGCCGGTGCTGCCCGAACTGCAGCCCGATCCCGGCCCCGCCGTGGCTGAGACGCTGGCACCCGATCCGGCAGAGCCCGTGGCCGCGGAAGAGGAGACCGATGACAACGGTGAGCCGAAGCCGCGCAAAAAGGGCTGGTGGTCGCTGGGCCGCTAAGACGGTCTGAGACAGAAACAGACGGACGGGCCGGAAGGTCCGTCCGTTTTCGTTTTAGGCTGTCGGGCTGTCGTGGTCTGAACGCGGCATAGCGTTGCGGATGTCAGGCCGGCTTGGTCCGAGGGCGGGTCGCATCGGTGCAGGGTGCAAACCGGCAGGTTTCACCCCGCCCGGCCTCGCGCAGACGGGCTTGGACGCAACCGCCGCTTCCTCAAGGCAGGCCATAGCCTAGAATGACTAGGGGGCGCCGGCCACCGCTCCGGCACGGATCAGATACAGGGTTGCCGCCCCTTCCGGCCGGGATCCCAGAAACGCATGCCCGGCCTGCCCGCAGAAATGCGGCAGGTCCACCGCCGCCATGCCATCGGTGGCAAGGACGCCCAGCACCTGACCGGGCACCATGGCCAGAAGGCGCTTCCTCGCGCGCAGCACGGGCAACGGACACAGAAGGCCCGCGCAATCCACGGTCTCATCGGCGGCGGGCAGTCGGGCGGGAAGGGGGGCATCCTCGGTCATGCCGCCTTCTACCCGCCTGCGGCGCTTTGTGACAATGCGTTCCCGGCAAAGTGAGCCGCGCCCCGGTGACGCGCGGCGGCCAACCCGCTATGCAGGGCGCATGTTCGGGATCGACCTCTTTCAGGCCAGCCTTGGCCCCGCCGCGCTTGTGGCCCTTGTCGCGGGGGTCCTGTCATTCCTGTCGCCCTGCGTCCTGCCGGTGGTGCCGCCCTATCTGGCCTATATGGGCGGCATCACGATGGGAGAGATGAAGGGCGGCGGTTCGGCACGCTGGCGCATTCTCTTGCCTGCGCTGTTCTTCGTCATGGGCCTGTCGGTGATCTTCCTTCTTCTGGGCTTCACCGCCTCGGCCTTCGGGACGTTTTTCCTGTCGAATCAGGTGCTGTTCGCGCGGATCGCGGGTGCCGTGATCATCGTCTTCGGCCTGCATTTTCTGGGGGTGATCCGCATTCCGGTCCTGAACCGGGAGGCGCGGCTGGATGCGGGCGACCGTGGCGGTTCGGCCCTTGGGGCCTTCGTGCTGGGGCTGGCCTTCGCGGCGGGCTGGACACCCTGCATCGGCCCGCAGCTGGGCACGATCCTGTCCCTGGCCGCGCAAAGCGACTCGGTCGGGCGGGGCACATTGCTTCTCGGCATTTATGCCGTGGGTCTGGGCCTGCCATTCCTTCTGTCAGCTTTGTTCATCGAACGCGCCATGGGCGTCATGAACCGGCTGAAGCCCCATATGAAGTGGATCGAGCGGGCCATGGGCGCGCTTCTCCTGATCGTCGGGCTGATGATGGTCACCGGCGCCTTCACCGATTTCAGCTGGTGGCTCTTGGAGATCTTCGAGACGCTTGGCCTGCCTTTGCCCGGCTGACCCCTTATTTCCGCCGGAATTCCGGGTAATCTGGGCCGCATGAAAGATGCCGAGCCCCAGATCGCCGTGCCAGAGCAGGAGGCCGCAACGCGGACCTTCCGCCGCCGGGTGTTCTATCTGCCGGGCTATGATCCGATCCATCCCCGCCGCTATCGTGAGCTTTACCGCAAAGAGGGGGCCGAACAGGCTGACCTGTCCGGCTACGGCCTGACGCTGCGCCCCAAGAAGGTGAAGGGACCCTATGGTTGGCAGGTGGAGGGGGTGATCGAAGGCCGCTCCGCCGAGGCCGATGTCGAGGTGCTGGTCTGGTCCGATATTGTGCGCGACAGCATGTCCGGCACGATCCCCGCCACCTATCTGCAGCTGGTGCGCACCGCCTGGGCCTATATCGGCTCCGGCGCGCTGTTCCGGCTGATGCGGCTGCGCAAGGGGCCGATGATCGCGGCGCTGTATCCGATCGTGTTTCTGCTGGTGCAGCTGGCGCTGGCCTGCCTTCTGGGCTGGGCGTTGGGGGCATTGATTGCGGGCCTGACCCATTGGACGCTTGGCCTTGCGGTGGCGGCGCTTGTGGCGGTGTTGGTGCTGCGCTGGTTCAAGGCGAAGGACAACAAGGTCTTTGCCTGGTATCTGATGCATGACTACGCCTATTCCGCGCAGTCCGGCGGGGCCAACCCGCCCGCGCTGGAGGTGCGGATGGCTGAATTCCGCACCCAGATCCGCGCCGCGCTGGATCAGGATTATGATGAGGTGCTGGTCGTCGGCCATTCCTCCGGCGCGCATCTGGCGGTGTCCATTCTGGCGGATCTGCTGCGCGAGGGATTGCCGGAGCGCTGCCCCGCGCTGTCCTTCCTGTCCTTGGGGCAGGTGGTGCCGATGGTGTCCTTCCTGCCGAACGCCGCGCGGCTGCGCGCCGATCTGCGCTTTATGGCGGCGCAGGAGCAGGTGTTCTGGCTGGACGTGACGGCGCCCGGCGACGGCTGCGCCTTCGCGCTCTGCGATCCAGTCAGCGTCTCGGGCATGGCGCCGCCGGACAAGAAGGGGCCGCTGGTGATCTCTGCCGCCTTCACGCGCACGCTGTCGCCCGCGAAATGGCAGGCACTGAAACGACGCTGGTTCCGGCTGCATTTCCAATATCTCTGTGCCTTCGACAATCTGGCCGACCGTGCCGATGAATATGACTATTTCCGCGTGACGGCCGGGCCGCTGACCCTGCGCGAACGGTTCGCCGCCCGGCCCCCGTCGAAAAGCCGCATCGAACGCGCGGTCAACGGCTATGGAAGCGTGGCCTGATGGATGAGTTCGGCCGCTGCCCCGTTCCGCCGAAACCGCAACCGCGGGCCGACAAGGTTTCCCTTCTGGGATATCTGCGGCTTTTCCGGCGCGACATCCTCTCGGCGCAACCCGGGCGGCTGTATCGGGCGTGGATGGCCGAATTCCGCACGCCATTCTTCCGCAGCTATATGTGCAACGATCCGAAGCTCGTCGATCTGGTGCTGAAGGGGCGGCCGGACGATTTCCCGAAGTCGAACCGCATCCGCGCCGGGCTGGAGCCTTTGCTGGGCAATTCGGTCTTTGTGACCAATGGCGAGGTCTGGAAACGCCAGCGCCGCATCATCGACCCCGCGTTTGAGGGCGGGCGCCTGCGCGACACTTTCCCCGCTATGGCCGCCGCCGCCCGCGCCGCCGTCGCCCGCATGGGCGAGGGGGAGGTCGAGGTTGAAGAGCAGATGAGCCATGCCGCGGCGGATGTGATCTTCCGCACGCTGTTCTCGATCCCGATCGAACATGAGGTGGCGGCCCGGGTGTTTCAGGAATTCCGCCGCTATCAGCGGACGCAGCCGATCCTGAACCTTGCCGCCTTTCTGCCGCTGCCGCGCTGGTTCCCGCGGTTTCACCGCCGCAGCACCCTGCAATCGGCGCAGGTGATCCGGCGCCTGATCACGGACCTGACCGAGGCGCGGGCGGCCGAGATCGCCGCAGGCACCGCGCCGGACGATCTGGCCACCAAGATCATGACCACGCCGGACCCGCTGACGGGAGAGACCTTCACCCCGGCTGAGATGGTCGATCAGGTGGCGATCTTCTTTCTGGCCGGGCACGAAACCTCCGCCTCGGCTTTGGCCTGGGCGCTTTATCTTTGCGCGATGTGTCCCGATGTTCAGGAGAAGGTGGCCGAGGAGGCTGACCTGCTGGGCGATGCGCCCGATTTCGCCGCCGTGGGCCGGCTGAAATACACCCGCGATGTGTTTCGTGAGGCTTTGCGGCTCTATCCGCCGGTGCCGATGATGGTGCGGGAAACCACCAAGGACGAAGATTTCCGCGGCCGCCCCGTCGCCCCCGGCGCGCAGGTGGTGCTGTCGCCATGGCACCTGCAGCGCCACGAACGGCTCTGGGATCTGCCCGATGCCTTCTGCCCGCACCGCTGGCAGACCGCGGCGGGCCGGATCTCTGCGCGCGAAGCGTTCCTACCCTTCTCCGCCGGCCCCCGCGTCTGTACCGGCGCCGGATTCGCGATGATCGAGGGGGTTTTGCTCCTGGCGATGCTGGTGCGCAGCTACCGGTTCAGCCGGATCAAGGGCCAGGACCCGGTGCCGCAGGCACAGCTGACCGTGCGGGCCAAGGACGGCATCCGGCTGCGCGTGACGCGGCGGTAGCAGCGGGGGCGCTTCGCCCCCCGCACCCCCAGAGGATATTTATGAACAGATGAATGATTTGCGCGGTTCATCTGTTCATGAATGTCCCGGGTGGCCCAACGGGGACGCCATCGGTTCGAGGTACCGAAGGGCCGGTGGCAGAGCCCCTGTGGGCGGGCAAAGACGGAACCTTACAGGATCTCGACCTTGTAGCCTTCGATCACCGTATTCGCGAGCAGCTTTTCGCACATCGCCTTGACCTCGGTTTCGGCCGCGGCAGCATCGGTGGCGGCGAGGTCCAGCTCAATCACCTTGCCCTGCCGCACGCCGTTCACGCCGGAAAAGCCCAGGGCGCCAAGCGCGTGGCGGATCGCCTCGCCCTGCGGGTCAAGGACGCCGTTCTTCAGCATGACGGTGACGCGGGCTTTCATCGGGCAGGCTCCGGGTGGCTCGTGGATATGCAGGGCATTAGCGCCCCCGCCCCGCAGGGGCAAGGGCGGCGTTCAGTTGATGACCGACGGCTTGGCCGGATGGGTCACATTCGACGGCAGCACGCCCAGACGGCGGGCGAGTTCGGTGTAGACATCGGCCAGCGGTGCCGGGTCCGGGGTCTGGCCGTCGGAGCGTTCGGGCAGGCGCAGGTCCCAGAGGCGCATGGAATCGGGGCTGATCTCATCGGCCAGGATCAGGCGCATGAAATCGCCCTCCCAGATGCGGCCCACCTCGATGCGGAAGTCCATCAGCCGCACGCCGACGCCCAGCATGACGCCCGACAGGAAGTCGTTCACCCGGAGCGCCAGCGCCACGACATCGTCCAGATCCTGCTGGTTGGCCCAGCCGAAGGCGATGATATGTTCTTCCGACACCAGCGGCGTGCCGAGATTGTCGTCCTTGAAGTAATATTCCACGATCGGGCGGGGCAGGGGCGTGCCTTCGGGGATGCCCAGCCTTTCGCTGATCCCGCCCGCGGCGAAATTGCGCACCACCACCTCCAGCGGCACGATCTCGGCCATGCGGACCAGCTGTTCGCGCATGTTCAGGCGACGCATGAAATGCGTCGGCACACCGATGTTGTTCAGCCCGGTCATGAAGAATTCGGACAGGCGGTTGTTCAGGACGCCCTTGCCCTCGGTCGCGGCCGAGATGGGCGAGACATTGGCGGGCTGTTCGTCGTCCTTGAAATACTGGATCAGGGTGCCGGGTTCGGGGCCTTCGTACAGGATCTTGGCCTTGCCCTCGTACACCTTCTTGCGACGTGCCATGCGTGCCTCTGCGGAAATGACGAAAGGGGCGCCCGCCTGCGCCTGCAGACCGCCACCCCGTCTTTCCCGGCCTATACGCCAGTGGCCCGCGCCCCGCAAGGCGGCGCAGGGCGTCCTGTCGCGGGCGCGGCGCGGCTTTGATCTTGCGGCGCGGCCCTTGCATGGGCATATCGGAGGAAACAGCCCTAAGCCGGAGCGGGACATGACCACGTTCGACGATCGCGAGAATGCGTTTGAGGCGAAGTTCGCCCATGACAGCGAAATGCAGTTCAAGGCCGAGGCCCGCCGCAACAAGCTGGTCGGGCTTTGGGCCGCGGGGCTGATGGGCAAGACCGGCGATGCCGCCGATGCCTATGCCCGCGAAGTGGTGAGCGCCGATTTCGAGGAAGCCGGGCACGAGGATGTGGTCCGCAAGGTCGTGGCCGATCTGGCGGGCAAGGCCAGCGCCGATGAGGTGCGCGCCAAGCTGACCGAACTGTTGCCGGTGGCCAAGGCCCAGCTGATGAGCGAGATCTGAACGCTCCGGGGCCGCTTTCCAGAGCGGCCCTTTTCCTTTCTGCCGAATTTTGTCCAGGGGGTTCCCATGTCCGAAGACGCGCTGAGCCGGCTTCTTGCCACCCGTGACTGGCTGATGGCCGACGGGGCCACGGGGACCAACCTGTTCAATATGGGCCTTGCCTCGGGCGAGCCGCCGGAACTGTGGAATGTCGACCAGACGGAGAATATCCGCACCCTGTACCGCAATGCGGTGAATGCCGGGTCGGATATCTTTCTGACCAACACCTTCGGCGGCAATGCGGCGCGGCTGAAGCTGCACGAGGCGCAGGGCCGGGTGCGCGAGCTGAACCGCGCGGGCGCCGCCTTGGGGCGCGAAATCGCCGATGCCTCGGGCCGCACGGTCGTTGTGGCGGGCTCCGTCGGTCCCACGGGCGAGATTTTCGAGCCGATGGGCAGCATGACCCATGCGCAGGCGGTGGAGATCTTCCACGAACAGGCCGAGGGCCTGAAGGAAGGCGGCGCCGATGTGCTCTGGATCGAGACGATGAGCGCGCCCGAGGAATACAAGGCTGCGGCTGAGGCGGCGGCGCTGGCCGGGATGCCCTGGGCCGGAACCATGAGTTTCGACACCGCGGGGCGCACCATGATGGGCGTCACGTCGCAGGCATTGGCGGCGATGGTCGAAAAGCTGCCGAACCCGCCGTTGGCTTTCGGTGCGAATTGCGGTGTGGGCGCGTCGGATCTGATGCGCACGGTCATGGGCTTCATGGCCTCGGGGACCGAGCGTCCGGTGATCGCCAAGGGCAATGCGGGCATCCCCAAATATCACGATGGCCATATCCATTATGACGGCACCCCGGACCTGATGGCCGAATATGCCGTTCTGGCGCGCGACAGCGGCGTGCGGATCATCGGCGGCTGCTGCGGCACCATGCCCGAGCATCTGGCCGCCATGCGCCGCGCGCTGGAAGAGCGGCCCATGGGTCCGCGCCCCTCGCTGGAGGAGGTGGCGGCGAAATTGGGCGGCTTCTCCTCGGCGTCGGACGGGACGGGCGACGATCCGGGACCCAAGCGCGAACGCCGCGGGCGCCGGGGCGGCTGATGGCACCGGCGCGGCTTTGGCAACAGGCTGAAGGTGCGCTGGTTCTTCTGGCGGTGCTGGCCGCCCTCTGGCATCTGGGCCTGCCCGTGCCGGTCTGGGGTGCCGTGCTGATCTTCTTTGCTCCGGATCTGAGCTTTGCGGGCTATGCCTTTGGCCCCCGGATCGGGGCCATCGCCTACAATTCTGTGCATCTTTACGGCTTCGGCATAACGGTCGCGGCGGTGGGGCTGGTCTCTGGCCTGCCGGTGCTGACCGCCTGCGGGGCGCTCTGGGCCGCGCATGCCGGGTTCGACCGGATGCTGGGCTACGGGCTGAAGCTTCCTACAGCGTTCCAGGACACCCATTTGGGCCGCATCGGCCGCCGCCCGGGGCAGCGCTAGAACAGCCCCAGCTGCGCGCCCTTGGCGAAGGGCACGGCGAACAGGTCGCAGCGCAGCGACGGGTGTTCGGTGCTCAGGCCGATCCGCGCCACCGCCTTGGCAAAGCGTTGCGCGATCATGTTCGACCAGACACCTTCGCCCCGCATCCTTTTGCCCCAGGCCGGATCGTAATCCTTGCCGCCATGGGTGTCGCGCACACGCCCCATGATCTTGGCCGCGCGGCCCGGCTCCACCTCGGCCAGCCATTCCTGAAACAGCGGCGACACCTCCAGCGGCAGGCGCAGCATGACCCAGCTGGCATTGGTGGCGCCCACATCCTTGGCCGCCTGCAGGATCGCCTCGATCTCGTGATCGGTCAGGCCGGGGATGATCGGGCTGACCATGACGCGGACCGGGATGCCGGCTTCGGCCAGACGGCGGATGGTGGCCAGACGGCGGGCCGGGGCGGCGACCCGCGGCTCCATCCGCCGCGAAAGCCCCGCATCCAGCGTGGTGACCGAGACGCCGACCCGCACCAGCCCCTGCGCGGCCAGAGGCGCCAGCAGGTCGATGTCGCGTTCGATCAGCGTGCCTTTGGTGACGATGGCGACCGGATGGCGGAAGGTGGTCAGCACCTCCAGCACCTCGCGCATGACGCGGTATTTCGCCTCGATCGGCTGATAGGGGTCGGTGTTGGTGCCAATCGCCAAAGGCGCCACCTTGTAGGATTTCGCCCGCAGCTCCCGGTCCAGCACCGCACCGATGCCGGGCCGCGCGATCAGCTTCGTTTCGAAATCCAGCCCGGGCGACAGGTTCAGATAGGCATGGCTGGGCCGGGCAAAACAATAGATGCAGCCGTGTTCGCAGCCCCGGTAGGGGTTCACGCTGCGGTCGAACGGCAGGTCGGGGGATTTGTTGAAGGTCAGGGCAGAGCGCGCCCGTTCCTCGCGCACCTCGGTCCGGATCAGCCGGTCGTCATGGGGAATGTCCCAGCCGTCATCCACGGCTTCGCGGCTGGCCGCCTCATACCGGCCGGTCGCATTTGATACTGCACCGCGGCCGCGCGCCCGGTCACCGGGGTGAAGCCCCTCAGGCAGGGGTGGTCCGTCAGAGGGGGGCAGGGTCGATTCCATGCCGTGAGATTAGAACATTAAGAGAACATTTGCCAAGCCCGCACCATCTGCGACGCCGCTCTGTCGGCTTTAATCCGGCGCATGTCGCAATCCGCGAAGTGGCGGCGTCGCTTTCGGATCATTCAGGATGAAGACTTCCGCCCTTTGGAGCCGACCATGGCCGACGACGACGAAATCATCCTGTCCGAACTGCCGGATGACGAGCTTGTGCTTCAGATGCACGACGACCTGTATGACGGTCTGAAGGAAGAGATCGAAGAGGGCGTCAACATCCTGATCGCGCGGGGATGGGCGCCCTACGACGTGCTGACCAAGGCGCTGGTCGCCGGCATGAAGATCGTGGGTGACGATTTCCGCGACGGCATCCTGTTCGTGCCCGAAGTGCTGCTGTCGGCCAATGCGATGAAATCCGGCATGACCATCCTGAAGCCGCTGCTGGCCGAAACCGGCGCGCCGCGGATGGGCAAGATGGTGATCGGCACCGTGAAAGGCGACATCCACGACATCGGCAAGAACCTTGTCGCGATGATGATGGAAGGCGCCGGGTTCGAGGTGGTTGACCTTGGCATCAACAATGCCGTGGAAAAATACCTCGACGCGCTGGCCGCCGAACAGCCCGATATTCTGGGCATGTCGGCGCTGCTGACCACGACCATGCCCTATATGAAGGTCGTGATCGACACGCTGAAGGAAAAGGGCATGCGCGAGGATTACATCGTCCTCGTCGGCGGGGCGCCCCTGAACGAAGAGTTTGGCCGTGCCATCGGGGCCGATGCCTATTGCCGCGATGCGGCCGTGGCGGTGGAAACCGCCAAGACGCTGGTCGCGCGCAAGCACAACCAGATGGGTGCCTGATCCTGCGGCATCTGCGGCGGGTCCCGGCCGGGTCCCGCCTTCGGGGCAGGGGCAGGGCTTGTGATCCCCGCCCGCGTCCCTAGATTGAGGGAGTGGAGGGTCTGATGATGCCGCTTACTCATTTCCTCGGGCTGCTGGCCGTGGTGATCTTGACTGCGGGGCTGACCGTGGCGCTGGCTTTCTGGGCGCAGGTGCCGCTGGTGGCCTTGTCCTTCGCCGCGCTGGCGGGAAGCCTGATCCTTGGCGCGCGGCAGTGGCGCTGACACAGGGGTGACGGGGCGACAATGATCCCGGACGATTCGGTTCTGGCCGAGACCGGACTGCCTCCCGCCCGGCAGGGGCGCATCCTTCTGATCGCCTGCGGTGCCTTGGCGCGCGAGATTCTGGACTTGCGCGCGGCCAATGGCTGGTCGCATCTGGACCTGCAATGCCTGCCCGCCAATCTGCATCTCTGGCCTGACCGGATCACTGCCGCGGTCGAAGAGACGGTGCTGGCCCGCCGCGCCGATTATGACGGTATCTTCGTCGTCTATGCCGATTGCGGGACCGGCGGGCTTCTGGCCGCGAAATGCCGGGAGCTGGGGGTCGAGATGGTCGAAGGCCCGCATTGCTATTCGTTCTTCGAGGGCAATGCCGCCTTTGCGGCCCGCGCTGAAGACGAGATCACCGCCTTCTACCTGACCGATTTTCTGGTGCGCCAGTTCGATGCTTTCGTCTGGCGGCCGATGGGTCTGGACCGCCACCCCGAGCTGCGGGACATGCTGTTCGGCAATTACACCAAGCTGGTCTATCAGGCGCAGACTGAGGACGCCTCGCTGGATGCCCGCGCTGAGGACTGCGCGGCCCGGCTGGGTCTGGCCTATGAGCGCCGCTTCACCGGCTATGGCGATCTGGCGGGTGCGCTGGCCCGGCTGCGGTAATAATCCAGACAGTAAAGCCGGATCGCGGTGGCCAGCCCCTCATCCCCCGTGCGCCCTTCGTCGATTTCCGAGGCCATTTCGTTCACCGACAGCCCGCGCTCGGCCGCGATGGCGCGGAAGGCCTGCCAGAAGGGCGCCTCCAGCGACACGCTGGTGCGGTGGCCGCGCAATGTCAGCGAGTGTTTTTCGGGCCGTCCGGTCATCGCGCTCCCCTTGCGGTTTCAGCATAGCGGGGCGGCGCGGGCAGAGCCAGTCCGCGGCTTTTCTTTGGCCCGCGGGGGGCTTAGTCTGTGATCATGGACATGTTCGAAGACGATGCCCCCGCCCCGCAGGGCAACCAGCCGGAATATACCGTGTCGGAACTGTCCGGCGCGGTGAAGCGCGTGATCGAGGGTGAGTTTGGTCTTGTCCGGGTCCGGGGTGAAGTGGGGCGCGTCTCCCGCCCGGCCTCGGGGCATCTGTATTATGACCTGAAGGATGATCGCAGCGTCATTGCGGCCATCACATGGAAGGGGCAGGCCGCCCGGCTGACCGTCCGCCCGGAGGAGGGGATGGAGGTTGTGGCCACGGGCCGGATGACCACCTTTCCCGGCCAGTCCAAATATCAGCTGATCGTCGACGATCTGGCCCCTGCGGGGGCGGGCGCGCTGATGGCCATGCTGGAAAAGCGCCGCGCCGCGCTGCAGGCCGAGGGGTTGTTCGATCCCGCCCGCAAGAAGCCGATCCCCTATCTGCCGCGGGTGATCGGCGTCATCACCTCGCCTTCCGGCGCGGTGATCCGCGATATCCTGCACCGGTTGCGCGACCGTTTTCCCCGCCATGTGCTGATCTGGCCGGTGGCGGTGCAGGGCGAGCGCTGCGCGCCAGAGGTGGCCGCCGCCATTCGCGGCTTCAATGCCTTGCCCGAGGGCGGCCCGATTCCGCGGCCCGATCTTCTGATCGTCGCGCGCGGCGGTGGCAGTCTTGAGGATCTCTGGGGCTTCAATGAGGAAATCGTGGTCCGCGCGGCCGCGGAAAGCCGCATCCCGCTGATTTCCGCCGTGGGGCATGAGACGGATACGACGCTGATCGACCATGCGGCCGACCTGCGCGCGCCCACGCCCACGGCGGCGGCGGAACTGGCGGTGCCGGTGCGCGCCGATCTGATCGCCACGCTGTCGGCGCTGTCGGCGCGGCTGGCGCGCGGCACCTTGTCGGCGCTGGACCGGCGGCGGCAGCGGCTGGCCGATCTGTCGCGCGCCCTGCCGCGGCCCGAGGCGCTGACCGGGCAGGCGGCGCAAAGGCTGGACCATGCGGCGGGACGGCTGGGCGGGGCGCTTGGCCTGACCGTGGCGCGGCGGCGGACGGCATTCGAACGCGCCGCGGCGCGGATGCAGCCGGACCTCCTCCTGCGCAGTCTGGACCGGCGGCAGGCGGCGCTGATGCGGCTGGCCGAGGCGGCCGAGTCGCGGCTGCACCGGCGGCTGGACCGGCAGCGGGCGGCGTTCCAGAACTGGGCGTCGCGGCTGGACCCGGCGCTGGCCCGGCTTCTGTCCGACGCTGCCCGCCGCACGGTGGAAGGGCAGGGGCGGCTCAATACCTTGTCCGAGCGGCTGGAGGCGGCGACCGACCGCCGCGCCCGCCGCGGAGAGGAGAGGCTGGTGGCCGCGGCCCGGTTACTGGACGGTCTGGGCTATGAGCAGACGCTGAAGCGCGGCTTTGCCGTGGTCCGCGCGGGCGGGCATGTGGTCACCACCGCCAGCGCCGCCGGTGCCGCGCCGCATCTGGAAATCCAGTTTCAGGACGGCCGCGTGGAGGTTGCCCCCGCAGATGCAGCCGCCGCGGGCTCTGCGCCCCGCGCCGCAGAGCCCGCGCCCCGGCCGGTGGCCAGAAAGCCGAAAGAGGGCAGCCAGGGCGGCGGTGGACCGGAACAGGGCAGTCTGTTCTGACCCGCGCGGGCCGCCAAAACCCTCCGGCCCCCGGCAACTGTGATCCGCGGACATGCGGCGGCAGCGCATCTTGCGCGCCGAAATCCATCTGCGAATTCCGGCGGGCGCATAGCACCCGGGGGCCGGCTCAGGCCCCCAGATATTCGCCGCAGCTGACCGGCACCCCGCCGGGATAGAGCATGATCGGCACCATCTGCCGGTCGCCGCGGAAGAAGCCTTCGATCCATGTTCCGCGGTCGTGATAGGTCCAGCAGACCGGATCGTTCGGCTTGCCGTCATACATGAAGCAGATCTGCTCTCCCACCTGCTCCCACGTGCCGTTCATGCAGCCTTCGGCATCCTTCCAGACCACGCGGCGGCCCGACAGAAAGGTCTCGACCCCGTAAAGGCCGGAGAGGGCGTCATGGGTGTCCATGGTCTTGCCGCGGGTCAGCGCGTCGAATTCCTCGGCTGTCAGGGGCGGGTCGTCGGTGACCGTGGTTGCCGGCCCTTCGGCCAGCGCGGGCAGGGCCAGCAGGGCGACCGGCAGCGCCAGAAGCGTTGCGCGCATCGTCACACCCCCACATCCGGGCCGGGACAGGCCAGCCCGTTCGTGGTCTGCGCCACCTCGGACAGCGCCGCCCCCGGCGCGTCGCTGACCGAAAGGGCATGCAGCACATCGCCTTCCTTCCAGAAGGTCCAGCAATGTTCGGTGCTGTCATATTCATAGACGAAGCAGATCAGGTCCTCTTTCTGGAACCAGCTGCCATATTGGCATTCGTCTTGCGTGAACTGCCAGCGCACCTTCCGCCCCGGCAGGTATTCCTCGATTCCGAAAACCTGACCGCCCTGCGAATAGGTCAGGGTCTTGCCGGTGACATAGGCCTCGAACTGGGCGGCATCCATCGGTTCCGCCGCATGGGCGGGCAGGGCTAGGGCGGGCAGAGCCGCCACGGAAAGGGCGCGCAGGATCAGGGACATCGGCTTCTCCGGTTCGGACGGCGGTTCGGACCGGGCGCAGCCTGCCAGAGCGGCGGGCGGATTGCCAGTCAGGCCCGCGTGACCGGGCCGGTCACATCAGCGCGAGGCTGCCAGCGTCTGAGATGCCGCCGGATCGCCCGCTTCCATACCCGCGGCACAAAGGCGATGGCACAGGCCACCGGCAGGGGCCAGGGCAGGCGGGGCGCCTCCTCCTCTGCCGGCAGACGCAGCGCCGGATAGGGGCGCGACGGGTGGGCGTGGTGGTCGGAATGCCGCGGCGCGTTCAGCATCATGGCCGAGGAAAACCAGTGAATCGTGTTCCAGCTGTGCCTTGGCCCCACCGGCTCGACCCGCCCGTCGGGCAGGATCGCACGGCGCAGCCCGTAATGCTGGACGTAGTCCGAGACGAGGATCTGCATCTGCGCATGCAGGCCAAGCCCCGCCCAGGCCAACATGCCCCACGGCCCCGCGACCAGCGCCGCCACGGCCAGCGCCACGGCATAGCCGGTCAGGTAGACTGCATAGGGATGGGGCCCCTGCGCCGTGGTCGCGCGGGCGCGCAGCGCGGTTTCGGCGCGGTAGCCTGCGATGAAACTGCCGGGCCATGCCCGCAGGGCGAAGCGGTAAAACCCCTCGCCCTCTCGCGCGGAGTTGGGGTCAAGGTCGGTCGCCACATGGCGGTGATGCACCAGACGGTGCGCGCTGGCATGCTGGCCGAACAGGATCGCCGCGTAGAACGCCTGCCCGAGCCGGAACAGCGGGCGGGCGGAACGGTGGATCAGCTCATGCGCGGCCGGATGGCCGACTTGGCCCAGCCAGTAGCCGCAGCCCAGAAACAGCAGCACTCTCTCCCCCGTGGACAGGGCGGACGGCCCGGCGATGGCCCATGTCGCCACCGGCAAGAGGACCAGCGCGGAGATACCAATGCCGGCCAGAAGCAGGTCGGCCCCCGGAAATTCCTGCCCTTCTTCCGCATCGCCCATGACCATGGGGATCAGCTGATCCAGAAGGAAGGACAAAACCGCCATGTAGAGGAACCCGCCCCACAGCCACGGCCCGCCCGCCCATGCACCCAGAAGCAGCAGGGGGATGGGTGCCAGTGACGCCACGGCAAAGGACTCGGTCGAGAAAGCAGGTTTGCGGTTTTCGGGTGAGGCGGTCATGCTGGCAGTGCAGCACGAAATCGCGGCGCCCGAAAGGCCGCAGCATGCCGCAGAGGGGGCGAAATGGACGGGCCTATGATTGCGGGGGCCTTCGGTCTGGCGGCGGCTGTCGCCTATTGGCTGCGCCTTTCGTGGCGGGATACGCCGGGATTGCAGGGCGCGGCGATCAAGACCGCCTCAACCGGGTTCGTGGCACTGGCGCTCTGGCTGCAGACGGGGCAGGGGGAGGCAGCACTCCTTTGGCCCTTCGCGCTTGGCCTGTCATTGGGGGCGGCGGGGGACTGGTTCCTTGCCCGCCCGGGAGAACGGTCGTTTCTGGCCGGGATGGCGGCCTTTGGTCTGGGCCATCTGGCCTATGTAAGCGGCATCTATGCGCTGGCTGCCGCGCGGGGCTGGCCTGAAATCACCACATTGCATCTGGCTGCGGCGGGGGTGCTGGCGCTGCTTCTCCTGTCTACAGAAGTTTGGCTGGCGCCGCGCACCGGGGCGCTTCTCTGGCCGGTCCGCGCCTATGTGCTGCTGATCGGGCTGATGGGGGCGGCGCTGCTGGCGCTGCCCGGCGGGGCGGGCGCGCCGTTGATCCTGTCCGGCGGCGTGCTGTTCATCCTGTCGGACCTTATGCTGGCGCTGCGGCTCTTCGTGGCGCGCGATCCGCGGGCGCAGCGGGCGCTGTCGCTGTCGCTCTGGCCCGCCTATTGGCTGGGTCAGGCGCTGATTGCCGGGGGCGCGGCGCTTTACGCGCTCTGGCCGGGCTGAACCCTTCCCAACCCGGGCGGAAGGCATTAGGTGAAGGAAACCGCAGCCAAAGGCCCGCCCATGTCCTTTTTCAAGAAACTCAAGGACCGGATGTTCCGCTCCTCCGACAAGATCGGAGAGGGGCTGGAGGCGCTGGTCGAAGAGGCGCCCGCCCCGATGGCCGAGGCGGAGAAGCCCGGGCTGATCGGCCGGATGTTCGGCGTCAAGCCGGACGAACCCCGGCGCGAGCTGGACGATGCCATGCTGGAAAGCCTTGAGGATGTGCTGGTGCAGGCCGACCTTGGGGTGGAAACCGCCGTCCGGGTGACCGCGAACATTGCCGAGGGCCGGTTTGGCAAGCGCATCTCCAGCCGGGAACTGCGCGAGGCGCTGGCCGCAGAGGTGGCGCGGATCATGGGGCCGGTGGCCCGTCCGATGCCGCTTTATCCGCAAAAGCCACAGGTCGTGCTGGTGGTGGGCGTCAACGGATCGGGCAAGACGACGACGATCGGCAAGCTCGCCTCGCAGTTCCGCGCAGCGGGCAAAAAGGTGGTGATCGCCGCGGGCGATACGTTCCGCGCGGCGGCGGTCGACCAGCTGAAGGTCTGGGGCGACCGCGCGGGCGTGCCGGTCCTGACCGCGCCGGAAGGGTCTGACCCCGCCTCGCTGGCCTTTGACGCGCTGACAAAGGCGCGGGCCGAGGGGGCCGACCTTCTGATGATCGACACCGCGGGCCGCTTGCAGAACCGGGCCGACCTGATGGAGGAATTGGCGAAGATCGTCCGCGTCATCCGCAAGGTGGACCCGACCGCGCCGCACAACACGCTGCTGGTGCTGGATGCCACCACCGGGCAGAACGCCGTCACGCAGGTGGAGATTTTCCGCAAGATCGCCGATGTCTCGGGCCTTGTGATGACGAAACTGGACGGCACCGCGAAGGGTGGCGTCCTTGTCGCGCTGGCCGACAAATTCGGCCTGCCGATCCATGCCATCGGTCTGGGAGAGCAGATCGACGATCTTGCCCCCTTCGACCCCGAGGATTTCGCCCGCGCCCTTGTGGGCATCGACGGGTAAGGACAAAGCACATGGCCACAAAGAAGATCAATCCCGCCCTGAAGCAGGCGCTTGAACTGGGTCCGACGATCCTGTTCTTCGCGATCTACATGCTGATCAAGGACAAGACCTATACGATTGGCGGCACGGAATATTCCGGCTTCATCGTGGCGGCGCTGGTCTTCGTGCCGATCCTTCTGGCCGGGATCGCCACGCTCTGGGCACTGACCGGGGAACTCAGCCGGATGCAGGTTTTCACCGGCCTTGTGGTGATCTTCTTCGGCGGGCTGACCGCGTGGTTCAACGACAAGCGGTTCTTCATGATGAAGACGACGCTGGTCTATGGCACCTTTGCCGTGCTCTTGGGCATCGGTCTTCTGCGCGGGAAAAGCTGGCTGGAATGGATCCTGGGCGCCACCCTGCCGATGCAGCGCGAAGGCTGGATGATCCTGACCCGCCGCCTGACCGCGATGTTCGCGGTGCTGGCGGTGGCGAATGAGGTGATCTGGCGCACCCAGTCCGAGGAAACCTGGGTCTGGCTGGAGACTTTCGCCTTTCCGGCCCTGCTGTTCGTCTTCCTGATGGCGCAGCTGACCATGCTGAACCGCTATCTGATCGACCCCGATCAGGCACCCAAAGACGACCGCGCGGAATAGACGCGGTTCCGCCGTCTGACTGCCATGATCCGCGTCTATCCCGGCGTCAGTTGCCCCGGGGACCGCTGATCCAATGCGCCAGACGATTCGACGCCTTCGCCTTCTTGTAGCCCTGTTCCGCGCCGTTCCGCCGGTTCCGGCGCGCAACCTCGTGTCGGGGGCGGTGCTGCTGGCGGTCTGGCCGGTCCTGTCGCTGATGGCCGGCCCGGGCGAGGAAGGCGCGGCCTTCGTCACGGCCTTTCTTGTGGCGCTGGCCTTCCGCATCGCTTTGCGGTTCGACAGTATCCTGTCGCATCTTCTGCGTGAATTGTCGCGCATCGAGACGGTGCTGACCGCGCTTCTGATCGGGCTTGGGCCACTGGCGCTTCTGGCCACGCTGGACGACCCGCTGTGGTGCCAGCGGGCGCAAAGCGCATGGTATATCGTCCTTGGCGCGATGTTCCTGTCGGACATGCTGGCCGGGCGTGAGGATATGGCCGGGCGCTTCTGGCCCATGGCAGAAATGCGGCCCTATCTGGCGCCCCTGACGCGGTCCATGGTGCTGTTCTGCCTGACCTTCCTTGTCCTGAACGAGACACTGATCCGCGCCCTGCCGCCCGGCGGCTGGCTGGTGTTCTGGGCGGTGCTGCCCGTGCTGACCCATGTTGCGCTGAGCCTGATGATCCTGTCCGTGGTCGAGATCTGGGATCGCCGTGACTAAGCGGCGCTGCGCTCAGGGCTGAGCCTTCAGGGCGTGGGTTTCACCGGTTTCGGCGCGGCGCCAAGCCGGGGCTTTTCCGGCTCCGGTTCTGCGGCCGGGGCAGGGGCCGGAGCGGGAGAGACCGGCACCGCGCCCGGTGCCCCGGGCGCGGGTTCGAAGGCGGGCGCATCGCCCGGCCCCGTTCCCAGCCCTTCGGGCGCGGGCTGATCGGGACGCGCAGCCACCACCACCTCGGCCGAGGGGCCGCCCGCCGGCCGGGGCTTCAGGTCGCAGGCCGGGCCCTTGTCCTCGATGCAGCGGGTGACGGTCAGCAGGATGTCGTCGGCGGTGCGGGTGGTGGGCAGCAAGCCCTGTTCGATCAGCGCCGGAATCCACGCTGATGCCAGCCCGGGCTGCAGCCAGACCGCATCATGCAGCGCCTGAATGGCCTGATCGCGCCGGTCCAGCGCAAGGTCGATCTGGCCCAGAGTGTCCAGCATGTAGCCCTGCATCGCGGCATCGTAATACATCTCGCGCAGCGGGGCCGCGGCCTTGTCCGCCTCTTCCGTGCGCCCGGCCATCAAAAGCGCCCAGGCCGCCAGATTGGCCACCGGCAAGCCGCCCTGCGGAAAGCGTGCCTGAAGCGCGGCAAGTTCACCGTCAATGGCCGCCGACTGTCCGGAGTAGATCAGCGCATCCAGCCGCAGGCCGTAAAGGCTCAGCGCCCAGCCGTCCGACAGTCCGGCCGCGGGGTCGATCAGCGCGGCGCTTTCCGACAGTACCCGGTCATAGCGGCCCAGTGCGGCCAGCGCGGTGATCCGGTTGCCCTGCGCATCGGCATAATCCGGGCGCATGGCGGCGGCGCGATCATAAGCGGCGAAAGCGGCGTCCTGATCCCCCTCTCCGGCATGGCAGCGGCCCTGCAGGTTGATGTACCATGGCACATCCGGGTCATCGCCCATCAGCGGCAATGCCGTCTCCAGATCGGCCAGACAATCCGCCGGACGGCCCAGATTGGCCCATGCCTCGGCCCGGTCGCCCAGGAGCCAGGGGTTGCCCGGCTCCTGTGCCAGCGCCTGACCGAACATCGCCGCCGCCGTGCCGGGTTCGTTGAGCGCCAGATAGAGCCGTGCGAGTTCCGCCCAATACAGCGGATTGTCCGGCTGATAGCTCAGCACTTCGTTCAGCGGGGCCAGCGCCTCTTCGTTGCGACCCAGAAGCCGCAAGGACCGGCCCAGATTGAACAGCAGATGCGTATAGGCCGAGCGGTCGTAGACAGAGCCCAGTTCTTGCTCGCAGGCGGCAACGCGGTCTTCCAGTTCCACCCCGCTGCCGCTGTCCGTGCAGGTCGAGGCGGCGGCAGGCAGGGCCAGAAGCCCGGAGGCAAGGGTGGTGGCGGCAAGAATACGGCGCAGCGGCATGGGGAACCCCGGAAAACGGATGGCGAGTGAATGCCTCGCCACCCTTTGCCGGAACGCGACGGAAATCAAGTGCGGCCCGCCGCTTTGACCCCGCCGCAAATCCCGGGCTCGCGGGTCCAGGGGCATGCCGACGCGGCGCCGGGCGATTGACGGTGCGGGACCGCGGCATCTGCAAAGCGAAGCGGGGGACGCCCTTCCGCGGGCCGCGGGTCTTGCCGGTGCGGGATCGCGGCATTCGCTGGTGAGATGCGGGGCAGTCCCGCAAGCCCGGCCCGAGAGGGGCGAAAGGTGCTGTCCGCCCGCGGGCCTCAGCGTTTGAACAGGATCTCCTGCGCCTTGCGGTCATGGTTGGGGTTGCGCGCCTCGGCCGCGACGGCGACGCCGCGCTGGAATGCCGGGCGGTCGGCCAGCGCCTGCAGCCAGCGGGCGAAATGCGGCTTGTCGTCCAGCACCTGCTCCTGCCGCTCCCACCCTTTGGCCCAGGGCCAGATGGCGATATCGGCGATGGAGAGGAAATCCCCCGCGACGAAGGGCCGGTCGGCCAGCCGCTTGTTCAGCACGCCATAAAGCCGCCCCACCTCGCGCCGGTAGCGGTCCTGCGCATAGGGCAGCACCTGCGGCGGGTCCATCTGCGGGGCGTAATGCAGGAAATGATGCGCCTGCCCGGCCATCGGCCCGACGCCGCCCATCTGCCACATCAGCCATTGCTCGACCTCGATCCGGTCGCGTTCCGTGGCGCCATAAAGCTGGCCGGTCTTGCGGCCAAGGTATTGCAGGATGGCGCCGGATTCGAAGATGGACACCGGCGCCCCGTCCGGACCGTCCGGGTCCACGATGGCGGGCATCCGGTTGTTCGGCGCAATCGCCAGAAACTCCGGTTTGAACTGGTCGCCCGCGCCGATGTTCACCAGCCGCACCTCATAGGGCAGGCCCAGCTCCTCCAGCGCGATGGTGATCTTGTGGCCGTTGGGGGTCGGCCAGTAATGTAGTTCGATCATGGCGGTCTCCTTTGCGCGGGCAGCATGGCCGCCCTGCGGCGCGGGTGCAAGGTTGACCACGGCGCGGAACAGGCGTATCCCGCCCTTCGTGGCGCTTTGTGACCGGATTGCGGGCCACGTTAAACAAACCGCTAAAAGGTGTCGGGCCCGCAAAGCCCCCGCCCGTTCCGGTTGGGGGTTTTCTTTTGGCCCGGAGGCCGCGGACGATGACGGAAAAGTGGAAGACGCGCACCAAGCTGGTGCATCAGGGCAGCCGGCGCAGCCAGTATGGCGAGATGGCCGAGGCGATCTTCCTGACCCAGGGCTTTGCCTATCCCGATGCCGAAAGCGCCGAGGCCCGCTTCATCAAGACGGGCGAGGATGAGTTCATCTATGCCCGCTACGGCAACCCGACGACCCGCACTTTCGAAGAGCGGATCGCCGCGCTTGAGGGGACTGAGGATGCCTTCGCCACGGCAAGCGGCATGGCGGCGGTCAACGGGGCGCTGACCTCGATGCTGCGGGCGGGGGATCATGTGGTGTCCTCGCGCGCGCTGTTCGGCTCGTGCCTGTATATCCTTGAGGAAATCCTGACGCGCTATGGTGTGAAGGTCACCTTCGTGGACGGCGCCGATCTGAACCAGTGGCGCGCCGCCGTCACGCCGGGCACCAAGGCGGTGTTCTTCGAATCCATGTCGAACCCCACGCTGGAACTGGTGGATATCGCCGCCGTGTCCGAGATTGCCCATGCGGCGGGTGCGCTTGTGGTGGTGGACAATGTCTTTGCCACGCCGATCTTTTCCCGCGCGGTGGAGCAGGGGGCCGATGTGGTGGTCTATTCCACGACCAAGCACATCGACGGGCAGGGCCGCGCCTTGGGCGGGGTGATCTGCGGCACGACCGAGTTCATCCGCAAGACGGTTGAACCCTACATGAAGCACACCGGCGGCAGCATGAGCCCGTTCACCTCATGGATTATGCTGAACGGCATGGCGACGCTGGACCTGCGCTGCCGGGCCATGGCGGAGTCTGCGCTGAAAATCGCCCGCGCGCTGGAGGGCGAGGCGAAGGTCAAGAAAGTGATCTATCCGGGGCTGGAAAGCCACCCGCAGCACGCGCTGGCCATGGCGCAGATGGGCTCGGGCGGGACTTTGGTCACCTTCGAGATCGAGGGCGGGAAAGAGGCGGCCTTCCGCTTCCAGAACGCGCTGGAAATCGCCAAGATTTCCAACAATCTGGGCGATGCGAAATCCATCGCGACCCATCCCGCAACCACGACACACCAGCGCCTGCCCGATGACCAGAAGGCACGCCTTGGCATCACGCCCGGGCTGATCCGCTTCTCGGTCGGTCTGGAGGATGCCGAGGATCTGATCGCCGACCTGCGCGGCGGTCTGGCGGCGGTGTAAGACCCTGCAACGGCGGATTCCGGTGATCCGCCGTTGCAGAGGCGACGTATCTTTTTGGCAAAAGGTTGGACGCGGGACCGATCCGCACTAGATTGGGTCCCTGCGCCCCCGGAACGGGAAGGAACCGCGCCATGACGATCCATATGCCGGAGATCGACAACAGCCCCTCGCGGGCCGAGGCGGAGGCGGCGCTGCGCCTTCTTCGGCAATGGGCGATACGCTCCAGCGAAGAGGAAATCGCGGCTCTGGACCCGGCGGTCGGCAACCTGCTGCCTGAGCATGCCTATCCGGCGCTGAAGCGCGCCTATCCTGAGGATTTCGAGGCCGATGCCGCCTATCGCGCCACTTTGCCCGATCTGCAGAATGGCCCGGCCAGCCTGATCAAGGGCGCGCGGGTGATGATCCAGCATGTCGGCATCTCGAACTTCCGGCTGCCGATCCGCTATCACACCCGCGACAACGGCGATCTGACGCTGGAAACCAGCGTGACCGGCACCGTCAGCCTTGAGGCGGAAAAGAAGGGCATCAACATGAGCCGCATCATGCGGTCCTTCTATGGCCAGTCGGAACGGCAGTTCAGCTTCGAGGTGATGGCCGCCGCGGTCGATGCCTACAAGCGCGATCTCGACAGCTTTGATGCGCGCATTCAGATGCGGCTCTCCTTCCCGGTCAAGGTGGACAGCCTGCGCTCGGGCCTGTCCGGCTGGCAGTATTACGACATCGCGATGGAGCTGGTGGATCAGGACGGCCAGCGCAGAAAAATCATACATCTGGACTATGTCTACTCCAGCACCTGCCCCTGTTCTCTTGAACTTTCCGAACATGCGCGCCGGGTCCGGGGGCAACTGGCCACGCCGCATTCGCAGCGGTCGGTCGCGCGGTTGTCGGTCGTGGTGCAGGAGGGCGCGCGGCTGTGGTTCGAGGATCTGATCGACCTTGCCCGCCGCGGCGTGCCGACAGAGACGCAGGTCATGGTCAAGCGTGAGGATGAGCAGGCCTTTGCAGAGCTGAACGGCGCCAATCCGATCTTCGTCGAGGATGCCGCCCGGTCCTTCTGCGAGGTGCTGCGCGCCGATCCCCGCATCGGCGATTTCCGGGTGGTGGCCAGCCATCAGGAAAGCCTGCACAGCCATGATGCCGTGTCGGTCCTGACCGAGGGGGAGACCTTCGCACAGGCGAGCCTTGACCCGCGGCTGTTTGCCAGCCTTTACCACATCGGCTGATCCGCCGCGGGCGATGCCGCCCGCCCAGGCCGGACCAAAGCCCCTTTGACGCAGACGGGCCAAGGCCCTAAGCCTTGGCCCATGATCGACCTCAGGCCAGTCTTCTATGTGATCGGGCGCATCCTGATCGTCCTTGCCATCCTGATGGTCGCACCCGCGCTGGTGGACTGGCGGGCCGGAAACCCCAATGGATTTGACATTGCCCGGGCGGCGATGATCACCGGCTTTGTCGGGGTGGCCATGGCGCTGGCCACGGGAAACGCGCTTGGCACCTCGCTGGATGTGCGGCAGGCCTATCTGCTGACCGCGGGGATCTGGACGATCGTTCCGGCCTTTGCCGCCATTCCCTTCGTGATCGGTGCGCCGGGCCTGCGCCTGTCGCATGCCTATTTCGAGGCGGTCTCGGGTCTGACCACCACGGGGGCCACTGTCATCGTCGGGCTGGACACCATGCCTGCGGGGATGAATCTCTGGCGGGGCATGCTGAACTGGACCGGGGGCCTTGGCATCGCCTTCATCGCTATGATCTTTCTTCCGCTGATGCGGGTCGGCGGCATGCAGTTCTTCCGGACCGAGGGCTTTGACACCTTCGGCAAGGCGCTGCCGCGGGCGACCGATATCGCGCGGCAGCTGCTGTTCGTCTATCTGGGGCTGACCATGGCGGCGATCACGGTATTTGCCATGCTGGGCCAGTCGCCGCTGGGCGCGGTGGTCCACGGCATGTCGGCCGTCTCGACCGGGGGGTTCTCGCCTTTCGATGCCTCTTTCACCGGCCTGACCTGGCTGAATGAATATTTCGGCACGATGTTCATGTTTTTGGGCAGCCTGCCCTTCGTGCGCTATGTGCAGATGGTGAACGGGCTGCCGGCGGCCGTCTGGCGCGATCCGCAGGTCCGCGGCTATTTCCGCTGGCTGATGGGATCGGTCCTGATCGTCACCGTCTGGCGCTGGTCCACATCGGACATGGCGCTGGAACCGGCCTTTCGCGAAAGCCTGTTCAACCTGACCTCGATCATGTCCTCGACCGGCACCTTCTCGGGGTCATTCCCAAGCTGGGGCGGTCTGATGCTGGTGGTGGCCTTCGTCCTTGGCACTGTGGGTGCCTGTTCGGGGTCCACCGCATCGGGGTTGTCGGTGTTCCGCATGCAGATCGCCATGAAGATCCTGCGCCAGCAGGTGCTGCGGATCCTGCGCCCCTCGGCCATCCATCCGGTCAAATACGACGGGCGCAGCGTGGATGAGGATGTGATCCACGCCATCATCATGTTCGTGTCCAGCTACATCTTGATTCTGGGCGTGCTGGGGGTGGCCATCTCGCTTCTGGGGGTGGACCTCGAATCCTCGGTCTTCGCGGTCTGGACCACGCTGGGCAATGTGGGCTACGGCTTCGGCCCGCTGGTGGCGGCGGGGCAGGGCACGTTCCGCGCCTTTCCGGAGGGGGCGATCTGGATCATGACTCTGGCGATGATTCTGGGCCGTCTGGGGCTTTTGGCCATTCTGGTGCTGCTGCTGCCCGCCTTCTGGCGGCGCTAGGGCGGGTTGCAAGAGACCTGCGGTTGGATGCAATCCGCGGCGGGCAGGCGGTTGGATATCTCGCGCCTTCCCTCCGGTCAGCCGGACCCTGATCGGGAAACCTGGTCCGGCGCAGCAAAAAGGGGCGGCAAAGCCGCCCCCATAATCTGCGTTCCGCGCTCAGATCATTCCCAGCAGGACACAAGGACGGTCATGCCCGTGCCCTTGCGCTGAAGCGGTTCGGGCGGCAGGGCGGCGGCATCGGCGGGCGCTTTCACCGTCTGGATGCCCGCAGCCGCCAGTGCGCCGGTCAGCGCCGCCGCATCGGCCACAAGGCCCACGCCGCGCGGCAGGCTGCGCGCCGGGTCGGTGTCTGTCGGCAAAAGCATGCCCAGAACCGCGCCCGAAGCATCCAGCACCGGACCGCCCGCATCGCCGGGCAGCGTTTCCACTGACAGGCGGTTCACCCCCGCCTCGCCAGCCAGACCGGCCAGTTCCTCGACGGTGCCGAAGGTCAGCACGGGCGCAGGCAGGCGTTCGGCGTATGAATAGCCAGCCACCGCCACGGCATCGCCCACCCGGGCCGGTGCGGCGGCAAAGGTCGCGAAGGCGGGGGGCGACAGGGCCGCCGCGGGCTTTAGCACGGCCAGGCCACTGGCGGCATCGGTGAAGGCCACGGTGGCATCGGTCGCGCGGTCCAGCGTGATGCGCCCGCAGCTTTCCACCGCGGCCACGGTCGTCAGCACGGTGCCGCGGCCGTCGATGTAAAAGCCCGAACGGCCGGATTTCGGCGTCTTCACCGCCAGCCCGGCGATCAGCCCGCGCCGGGCCGCCTCGGTCAGCGGCTGCTGCGGCACGGCCAGCGCGGCATCGCCGATGGAGCGGAAGCTCTGTTCGACCACCTGCATGATGCGGGCATCGCGTTCGGCGGTGGCGGGGGTGGAGAGGATCATCCAGCCCTTGATCTGCCCGTTCTGAAACCCGGCCCAGATCAGCGCCTCTTTCCCGGCCGAGCTGCCGTGGATGCGGAACTGCCGGTCGGAACGGCTGCGCTCTCCGCCTTCGGGAACGGCTTCCAGCGTCTGGAGGATGTCGTAAAGCCCGGCAAAGGTGGCCGCATCGCCGGGTTGTGAGATCAGGACGATGGACAGGCCATCCTCACCCTTCGGCTTGAACTGCACGAAGGGCGCCTCGTAGCGGTCGAATTCCACCAGCGCCATCGGCAGGGTGACGGAAATTCCGGCCTGCGCATCCTCGACCGTGCGGAAATCGTATTCGGCCAGATCCGCCTCGTAATTCGCCACCAGCGTGGCGCGCTGGCGGGTGGTCAGGATGCCCGTCGGCTCCAGCCCGAGGGCGGTCTGCCATGCGGCCATCGCGTTGCGGGTGCCTGAACCATAGGAGCCGTCGATCGCCCCGGCATAATGGCCGAACCATTGCAGCGCGACCTGCAGCATCTTCTTGTCGTCCGCGCTCAGCGCCGCCTCGGAGGCGCGGGCCTGCGCCGTCGTTTCCTCGGCCGGCGGGGGCGGTTCCACCGGGACGACTTCGGCGGTGGGCGCCTCTGTCACGGCCGGGGGGGGCGCGGGTTCTGCCCCGGCCACGGGCCAGAACGGTTCGCGGAATTCGGCTCCATCGGTGATATAGCTGTCGGGCGGGATCATCCCGTCGGATTTCAGCCTCTGCATCCGGGCCAGACCCTCCGCAGCGGGGAAGGGGCCAAGGACGATGGCATGCCAGCCCGACCGCAGGACGAAGCCGCGGGTTTCGGGGAACAGGCCTGCATAGGCGCCGGCCCGGTCCAGCGCCTCGGCCCGGGTGGGCTGCGCCTCGACCTGAACCCAGATCAGATCTTGCGCGGTGGCGGGCCGCAGGGTCAGCAAAAGGGAAACGAACAGGGCAAGCAGGGCGGCGGGCAGGCGCAGGGACAGGCGGGGGCGCCGGATGGCGGGCCGGAGAGCTTGAAACATCAGGTAAACAGGTCCTTTGGCCCGGATCGCACGGCCGGGCGTTCACGTCGCGGTTACCATTGCGCGATGCCCTGCGGCAGGGCAAGGGCTCCCGCATGCGGGGGCGGGTTGCTCCCGGGGAATTGACCGCGAAAGGGGCGGGGGGTAGGGAAGGCGCGCACGCAAGGGAAGGACCGGAAGATGGCAGAGGCTGGCATTCCGAAAAGCTTTCAGGAAATCATCCTGCGGCTTCAGGCCTATTGGGCCGATAAGGGCTGCGCCATCCTGCAACCCTATGACATGGAGGTGGGCGCGGGCACCTTCCACCCGGCCACCACATTGCGCAGCCTTGGCACCAAGCCCTGGGCCGCGGCCTATGTCCAGCCCTCGCGCCGCCCGACCGATGGCCGCTATGGCGAGAACCCGAACCGCCTTCAGCATTACTATCAGTATCAGGTCATCATCAAACCCAGCCCGGCGAACCTGCAGGAGCTGTATCTCGGCTCGCTGGCCGCCATCGGCATCGACCTTGGCCTGCATGACATCCGCTTTGTCGAGGATGACTGGGAAAGCCCCACCCTGGGCGCCTGGGGTCTGGGATGGGAGGTCTGGTGCGACGGGATGGAAGTCAGCCAGTTCACCTATTTCCAGCAGGTCGGCGGGCATGACTGCCGCCCCGTCTCGGGCGAGCTGACCTATGGCCTCGAACGGCTGGCGATGTATGTGATGAATGTGGGCCATGTCATGGACATGCCCTTCAATGCGCCCGATGCACCCATCCCGCTGACCTATGGCGACATCTTCCGCCAGACCGAAGAGGAATACAGCCGCCACAACTTTGACGGCGCCACGACCGAAATGCTGTTCCGCCATTTCGAGGATGCCGAGGCCGAATGCCAGCGCCTGCTGGATTTCCCGGCTGAGGACCCGAAGACCGGCAAGCAGATCATCATGGCCCATCCGGCCTATGACCAGACCATCAAGGCCAGCCATCTCTTCAACCTGCTGGATGCCCGGGGCGTGATCTCGGTCACCGAACGGCAGGCCTATATCGGCCGCGTCCGCGCGCTGGCCAAGAAATGCGCCGATGCCTTCCGTCAGACCGAAGCGGGCCGTGATGCGGAGGTGGGGGCGTGAATGTCGGCAAGATCGCGGCAGGAACCCTTGTGATCGGCGGTGCGGTGGCCGGGGTTCTGGTCTATTGGCTTCAGGTCTATGCCTTCTACCAGCCGGTGGCCTTCACCACAGGGCAGGAAATCCGTCTGACCTCGCTCGTCTCCGGCCAGCCCGAGGCCATCGTGATCGAAGGGGCCGAGGGGATTGATGCCGACAGCTCTCCGCTGCGGTTCCGCGCCTGTTTCACGACACCTTTGTCGCAATCCCTGCTGACCGAGACCTATCAGATCTATGACAAGCCCGAGCCGCTGAATGCGCCGGGCTGGTTCGACTGCTTCGACGCCGCCGCTATCGGTGCCGCGCTGGAGCAGGGGCAGGCGCTGGCCTTCCTGTCCGAACATGACATTCACCCCGGGGTGGACCGCGTTGTCGCGGTATTTCCCGATGGCCGGGCCTATGCCTGGCACCAGCTGAACGACGAGATGAAGGACTGATCCCATGCCGGATCTGCTGATCGAACTCTTCTCCGAGGAAATCCCGGCCCGCATGCAGCCCGCCGCGCGCGAGGCGCTGAAAAAGCTGGTGACGGACGGTCTTGTCGGTGCGGGCCTGACCTATGCCTCCGCCGGGGCGTTTTCCACGCCGCGCCGTCTGGTGCTGGCGGTCGAGGGGTTGACCGCGGAAAGCCGCCCCGTGCGCGAGGAACGCAAGGGCCCGATGACCACCGCGCCCGATGCGGCGGTGCAGGGCTTCCTGCGCTCCACCGGGCTGACGCTGGACCAGCTGGAACGCCGCGCCGACAAGAAGGGCGAGGTCTTCTTCGCTGTGATCGAAAAGCCGGGCCGCAAGGCCGATGACATCGTGGCCGAGGTGCTGGAGGCCGCGATCCGCACTTTCCCCTGGCCCAAGTCGATGCGGTGGGGCAATGGCACGCTCCGCTGGGTGCGCCCGCTGCATTCGATCCTGTGCCTCCTGTCCGATGAGGCGGGCGCCCGCGTGGTGCCGCTGACGGTCGAAGGCATCGCCTCGGGCGACACCACCCGCGGCCACCGCTTCATGGGGCCCGCCGCCTTCGCCGTCACCTCCTTCGACGATTACGCCGCCAAGCTGCGCCGCGCCAAGGTCATGCTCGACCCGGCGGAGCGGGAGGCGCATATCTGGCAGGGCGCCCAGAACCTGGCCTTCGCCGCCGGGCTGGAAGTGGTTGAAGACAGGGGCCTTCTGACCGAGATCGCCGGGCTGGTCGAATGGCCGGTGCCGCTTCTGGGCCGCATCCCCGAGGCCTTCCTCGGCCTGCCGCCCGAAGTGCTGCAGACCAGCATGCGCGAACACCAGAAGTTCTTTTCCGCCCGCAACCCGAAAACCGGCCGGATCGAGGCCTTCCTGACCGTCGCCAATATCGAAACCCCCGATGACGGCGCCACCATCCTGAAGGGCAACCTGAAGGTGCTGACCGCCCGCCTGTCCGACGCCCGCTTCTTCTGGGAAAACGACCTGCGCGTGGCGAAGGCGGGCATGTCCGAATGGGCCGAGGGGCTCAAGGCCGTGACCTTCCACAACAAACTGGGTTCACAGGCGGAACGGATCGACCGCATTGCCGCGCTGGCCCGCGAAATCGCACCTCTGGTCGGCGCCGATCCGGCGCAGGCGGAACATGCCGCCCGTCTGGCCAAGCTGGATCTGCGCAGCGCCATGGTCGGCGAATTCCCGGAACTTCAGGGCACCATGGGCCGCTACTACGCGCTGGAGGCCGGAGAGCCCGAGGCCGTGGCCAATGCCGCCCGCGACCACTATTCCCCCCTCGGCCCCTCCGACGCCGTGCCGACCGAACCGGTCAGCATCGCCGTCGCACTGGCCGACAAGCTGGACACGCTGACCGGCTTCTGGGCCATTGATGAAAAACCCACGGGAAGCAAAGACCCCTTCGCCCTCCGCCGCGCGGCGCTTGGCGTGATCCGGCTGGTGCTGGGGAATGGGGTTCGGGTTGAGCTGTTTGAAGAGCTACTAATACAGATTAACAAGCAGTATCTTCGCGGTGCAAAAGCTGATCAAGAGCAATTTAGCGATGTCGCAAAATATATAGCTGATGTCGTGTCACTTCCTTTTGATGCGGTGAGATCAATCTGCCTAACAATAGAAGCTGGGTCCTTCGCGGATTTGGCTGACGCCAAGAGTGCTTTTGTAGAAGCTCTGCTAGCGATGAACCCCGCTATTGATCAGAGCCACTTTGAGGTGTTCATATTCCGTTTGGTTCACTTCCAGTTCTTAGAAAACAAACTGTTCAGGGTGCCCGACCTCCTCTCCTTCTTCCACGACCGCCTGAAAGTCTACCTGAAGGACCAAGGCATCCGGCACGATGTCATCGACGCCTGCCTTGCCATGCCCGGCAATGACGACCTGACGCTGCTGGTCAAGCGCGCCACCGCGCTCAGCGACACGCTGAAGACCGAGGATGGGGCGAACCTGTTGCAGGGGTTCAAGCGGGCGAACAACATCCTCAGCCAGGCCGAGGCCAAGGATGGCGTCGAATACTCCTTCGGTGCCGATCCGAAATTCGCCGAAACCGACGAAGAACGCGCCCTCTTTGCCGCCCTCGACACGGCCGAGGCGAAGATCGGCCCCGCCATGCAGGTCGAGGATTTCGCCACCGCCATGCAGGCCATGGCGGCCCTGCGCGCGCCGGTCGATGCCTTCTTCACCGCCGTGCAAGTCAATGCCGACAACGAAGTCATCCGCCGCAACCGGCTGAACCTCCTCCACCGCATCCGCGCGGTCTGTTCCGGGGTGGCCGATCTGACCAGACTGGAAGGCTGATCCCTTTCATACTGGTGCAAATATCCTCGGGGGTGCGGGGGCGGAAAGCCCCCGCCGCGGCTTCCCCTTGCGCGGCGGCATTTCCGGCGTATCCTGCCGGGGAAAGAGGATGCTGCGGTGCAGAAATTCGACCCGATTCCCGAATATGTCGAGATCGCCCCCGCCGCGCGGGTGGTGACAGCCGAACATGGGTGGAAGGCGAAATGCCTGCAGCGTCTGGTCCGGCTGGAGCTGCCGGTCCCGAAATCGGTGGCGCTGCCGGCTGATACGGTGCGCGCCATCGCCGCGGGCCATCCGGTGGATTCGGCGGGGATTCTGGCTGCTTTCGGGCCGGAGCCGCTGGTTTCGGTCCGGGCGTCCCCGGCCGAGCCGGAATGGGGCGGGCCTGCGACGATTCTGAATGTGGGGCTGAATGCAAACCGCCACCGCCTGTTGACCGAAACCCATGGGCGGGAGGCGGCGGACGCCCTTTGTGTTCGCTTCATACAAAAATACGCCATCCATGTGGCCCGGCTTGACCCCGATATGTTCGAGGACATCGAGCCGGGGAAGGGCGCCCTGGGCGAGGTCCTGAAGCTTTACGAAGCGGAGACTGACGAGCCTTTCCCGCAGGATCCCGCGCGGCAGCTGTCCGATGTGCTCCGCTCTGTTGCCCGGGCATGGGAAGGCACCTCGGCCCGGCTCTTGCGCGCGGCCAAGGGCGCACCTGCGGATGCCGGGCTGGGCCTTGTGGTGCAGGAGATGACGCAGGGGCTGGGGCAGGGCGTCTCCGGCTCGGGCGTGATCCAGTTCGTCGACAGCGTGACCGGCACCCGCCGGGTGACCGGGCGTTATCTGGGCCAGAGCCAGGGCCGTGACGCGCTGACCGCGCAGGAGGCGATGTATCTGACCCGCGACCCGCGCGGCCCCTCGCTGGAGGAGCTGGCGCCCGACCTGTTCGCGGAATTGCTGCGCCACGGCGCCGCCTGCCGCATCGGCCTGCGCGAGGAGATGCAGATCGAATTCACCGTCGAGGACGGGCGGCTGTCGGTCTTGGATGCGGTGAAGGTGCAGCGTTCGGCCCGGGCCGGGCTGAAGATCGCCGTCGCGCTGGCCGAAGACGGGGTGATCGACAAGAAGGATGCCGTGCTGCGGGTGGAACCGCGGGCGCTGTCCGAACTTCTGCACCATCAGGTGGACCCGCGTGCCCCGCGCGACGTGATCGCGCGCGGGATGGCGGCTTCGCCCGGTGCGGCGACCGGCAAGCTGGTCTTCACCGCCGAAGAGGCGCAGGCCCATGCGGCCCGGGGCGAGGATTGCATCCTTGTCCGCCGCGAAACCGCGCCCGAGGATATTCGCGGCATGCATTCCGCCGTGGGGGTGCTGACCGAACGCGGCGGCATGACCAGCCACGCCGCGGTGATCGCCCGCGGTCTGGGCCTTCCTTGCGTGGTGGGCGCCTCGGACCTGCGGCTGGACGCGCGCGAGAAGAAGATCACCGCTTCGGACGGGCGGGTGTTCCGTGCGGGCGATGTGGTCACCATCGACGGATCGAAGGGGCAGGCACTGGCCGGGGCGGCGGTGATGTTGCCACCCGCGCTGGACGAAGCTTTCCGCATGCTCCTCAGCTGGGCGGATGAGTTCCGCGACATCGGGGTGCGCGCCAATGCCGACACGCCCGCCGATGCGGCGACGGCGCGCAAGTTCGACGCGCAGGGCATCGGCCTGTGCCGGACCGAGCATATGTTCTTTGACGAAGACCGGCTGATCGTCATGCGCGAGATGATCTTTGCCGACAGCCCCGGCGACCGGGCGGCGGCGCTGGCGCGGCTGTTGCCGATGCAGCGCGCCGATTTCGTCCAGCTGTTCGAAATCATGCACGGCCTGCCGGTCTGTATCCGCCTGTTCGACCCGCCGCTGCACGAATTCCTGCCCTCGTCCCGCGAAGGCATGCGCGAACTGGCCGAGGCGCTGGACCGCCCGCTGTCCGAAGTCACCCGCCGGGTGGAGGCGCTGCGCGAGGTGAACCCGATGCTGGGCATGCGCGGTGTCCGGTTGGGCGTGGTCCTGCCCGAAATCTATGACATGCAGGCACAGGCGATTTTCGAGGCGACGCTGGAAAGCGCCCGCCGCGGCGCGCCGGTGGTGCCCGAGGTGATGATCCCCCTCGTCAGCGCCCGGCGCGAGGTGGAGCTGGTGAAGACCCGGATCGACGCGGTGGCCGCCATGGTGCGCACCCGTGCCAAGGCGGATTTCGACTTCAAGCTGGGCGTCATGGTGGAAACCCCGCGCGCGGCCCTGCGCGCCGGAGAGATCGCGCAGCATGCGGCCTTTCTGTCCTTTGGCACCAACGACCTGACCCAGATGACCTATGGCCTCAGCCGTGACGATGCCGGGCGGTTCATGAACACCTATGTCCAGCAGGGCGTCTTCCCCGAAGATCCGTTCCATATTCTTGACGTGGACGGGGTGGGAGAGCTGCTTCTCATGGGGGCCGGACGCGGGCGGGAGACGCGGTCGGACCTGACCCTGTCGATCTGTGGCGAGCATGGCGGGAACCCCGAATCGATAGCCTTCTGCCGCCGGGCGGGATTCGATTACGTCTCTTGCAGCCCGTATCGGGTGCCCATGGCCCGTCTGGCAGCGGCGCATCTGGCGCTGAACGACCATGTGGATAGTTGAATTAACGACACTATATCATGTGTTTGTGGCGTGATCCTGAAGTGATGCCTTAAGAATCTCGGCGGCTTTCCGCCGATCCCGTCGGAAATGATGTGGCAAAAATGCAACACAGGTTTACCGGCCACAGAAATCTGTCCTAATCGCGCCCTTGTGAACCGGCAGGCCCTGTCGGGACCGCTGAAACAGCTTTGGGACAGAGCATGGAACGCACAGGGAAGATGCTGGCCGCCGCGGTGGCCGCGGGAATGGCCCTTGCCCCGTCGGCGCAGGCAGAGGTCTCGCGCAGCGACAAAAACACGCCCGATGCAGCGATTGCCGATCAGATGTCGGTGCTTCTGTCCTCGGAGAAAATGCGGCTGAAGGCGCTGTCCGGTGCCGATCTGGGCGCCATCGCCAGCGGGCCCGAAAAGGCCGCAACGTCGGTGGCTGAAAAGACCGCTGCGGCAGAGGAAGCCCCCAAGGGCAAGAAGGTGGTCCTGCGCAAGAAGAAGGGCGAGGCGGAGGCCGAACCTGCCGAACTGCATTATTCCGCCGCATGGGTCATGGCGCAGCCCGCGCCCACCGGCGATGCCGAATGGCAATGCCTGTCCGAGGCGATCTATCACGAGGCGCGGGGCGAATCCGTGGCCGGGCAATTCGCCGTGGCCGAGGTCATCCTGAACCGCCGCGACAGCGGGCTTTATCCGGCCTCGGTCTGCGGGGTGGTGAAACAGGGCGGCGGCGGTGCGTGCCAGTTCTCTTACGCCTGCGACGGTGCTTCGGATGTCATGCGCGAACCCGGCGCCCGGGCGCTGGCCATGCGGATCGCCCGGCTGATGCTGGACGGTGCGCCGCGCAAGCTGACCGAAGGTGCCACCCATTTCCACACCCGCGCCGTCGCGCCGGTCTGGTCGAAGCGGTTCCCCCGCACCGCCGCCATCGGGGCGCATCTGTTCTACCGGCAGCCCGGCACCCGCGGCTGACCGCGCGCCGGATGTCGCAGGACTTGCGCCGCCTGCCGTCTTGAGGCAAGGCCAGCCCGCGCGCCGCCCCTAGTCTGGCGCCAAAGCCCGGCCCGGGAGCGACGCCATGACCACCAGCGACATCACCCTTGCCTTTGCGCATCCTGAAGAGCGGGCCGAAGCCTCGGCCGGGGCCGCGCCGCGCGACCGTATTTCCCTGCGCGACCATGTGGTCGAGGCCGATATCGGCGCCTTCCAGAAGGAGCGCGGGCTGAAACAGCGGCTGCGCTTCAACGTGGTGGTCGAGGTGCGGCCCGCGCCGGTGCCGCTGGACGATGACGTGGACCGCATCCTGTCCTATGACCGCATCACCGAAACGATTGCCGAGGCGCTGGCGGCCGAGCGGCTGAACCTCTTGGAGACGCTGGCGGAAAAGGTGGCCGAACGTCTGTTGGCGGAGCCCGCGGCGATGCGCGTCTTCGTGCGGATCGAAAAGCTGGATGTCGGCCCCTATGCCCTTGGGGTGGAGATCGTCCGCTCCCGCGCCGAGGTGCCGGTGCGGGTGGAGGGGGCGGCCGTGCATCCCTTGGTGGTCTGGCTGGACAATGCCACCATCGCTGCGCCGGACCTTGGCCTCCGGCTGGATGCGCTGATCGGGCGCGGCCTGCCGGTGATCTTCTGCGTGGGCCTGCCCGAAGGTCCGCGGCCGCAGACCGGGCACAAGCCGACGCAGCGCCGGATCGACCTGCTGGCGATCGAGCAGAATGCCTGGGTTCTGGCCGCGCGTGATCCGCGCTGTGTGGTCGTCGCCAGCCGGACCGAGATCGACTGGGCGATCAAGCGCGGCCGTTCGGTCGTCTGGGCCCCGTCGAAGCTGGTGCTGGACGCCGCCGACGGCCCCCATAGCCGCGAGCCGGTGGCGCTGGCGCTGTGGCTGGCAGAACAGATGGCGGCAGAGCGGATCGTGCTTCACGGCGATGTTGCAATCCCGGCAGGAAGCCGCGTGCCGGTCGAGCGCGCCTGAGCCCGGGCTTGCCAAAGCGCTGCCGCAGGGCCAAACCGGGGGCACCGCCCTGCCGGAGACATGGATGACCGCCTATCTGATGCCGCTGCCGATCCCCCGCTTGCCCGCGGCGCCCGGGACATTGGCATTGGCGGGCAGCCGGTCGGTGGTCTGGGACCGGGCCGCGCTGTTGCGCGGGGCGGGGGGGCCGTTTGCAGCGGCCTCCGTCTCGCCCGGGTTGCGGGACCGGCTGTCGGCGGTGCGGGCGCCCCTGTGCGGGTTGTCCCTGGACCGGCCGCGGATCATGGGCATCCTGAACGTCACGCCCGACAGCTTTTCCGACGGCGGGCGCCACAATGATCTGGCCGCCGCCGTGGCGCGCGCGCAGGTGATGGCGGCGGATGCCGACATTCTGGACATCGGTGGCGAAAGCACCCGACCCGGCGCGCGCGAGGTGCCGGAAGATGAAGAGATCGCCCGCACCGCGCCGGTCATCCGCGCGATCCGGGAGGCAGGGATCGCCACGCCCATCTCCATCGACACCCGCAAGGCCCGCGTGGCCGAGGCGGCGCTGGATGCGGGCGCCGATATGGTGAACGATGTCACCGCCCTCCGGTTTGATCCCCGGATGGCCGCACTGGTTGCGGAACGGGGTGTGCCGGTCTGCCTGATGCATTCGGTCGCCACGCCCGAGACGATGCAGGCCCATGCCAATTACCGCGACGTGCTGACCGAGGTGCTGGACCATCTGGCCGAACGGATGGAGGCGGCCCTGCGCGCGGGCATTGCCGAAAACAGGATCGTGACCGATCCCGGCATCGGTTTCGGCAAGACGGCGGCGCATAACCTTGACCTGATCCGCGGCCTTCCCGCGCTGCATGGCCTGGGCGCCCCCATCCTGCTGGGGGCCAGCCGAAAGCGGTTCATCGGCACGCTTGGCGGGGCTGAAATGGCGGAAGACCGCATGGCAGGCTCGGTCGCCGTGGCGCTGCAGGGGGCGGCGGCCGGGGCGCAGATCCTGCGCGTTCATGATACAAAAGAAACCCGGCAGGCCCTGCGCCTGTGGCTGGCCATGGCCGGGGCAGAGGAAGAGGACAGAGCATGACACGCAAGCTTTTCGGCACCGACGGCGTGCGGGGCCGGGCCAATGCCTGGCCGATGACGGCGGAACTGGCGCTGAAGCTGGGGGCTGCCGCGGGCCGCTATTTCCGCCCGGCAGGCGGTGGTGCGCACCGCGTGGTGATCGGCAAGGATACGCGGCTGTCAGGTTATATGCTGGAAAACGCGCTGACGGCGGGGCTGACCTCCACCGGGATGAGCGTTCTGCTGCTGGGGCCGGTGCCCACCCCCGCCGTGGGCTTTCTGACCAAATCCATGCGTGCCGATCTGGGCGTGATGATCAGCGCCAGCCACAATCCGCATCAGGACAACGGGATCAAGTTCTTCGGACCGGACGGCTTCAAGCTCTCGGATGAGGCCGAGGCCGAGATCGAGGCCATGGTGGAGGGCGAGATCGCGCTGGCACAGGCGCAGAACATCGGCCGTGCCCGCCGGATCGAAGATGGCCGCGGCCGCTATCAGGAATTCGTCAAGACCAGCTTTCCGGCCGGGCTGCGGCTGGACGGGCTTAAGGTGGTGGTGGATTGCGCCAATGGCGCCGCCTACCGCACCGCGCCCGAAGTGCTGTGGGAGCTGGGGGCCGAGGTGATCCCGGTCGGCGTCTCGCCCAATGGCACAAATATCAATGAACGTTGCGGATCGACCCATCCGCAGACCGCGGCTGAGGCGGTGGTGGCCCATGGCGCCCATGTCGGCATCGCGCTGGACGGTGATGCCGATCGGGTGATGATCCTGGACGAACGCGGCACGGTGGCTGATGGCGATCAGATCATGGCGCTGATGGCTGCCCGCTGGGCCGAGGACGGCCGGTTGCGCGGCGATACCCTGGTGGCGACGGTGATGTCCAATCTGGGGCTGGAGCGGTTCCTGTCCGCCCGCGGCCTGCAATTGCAGCGCACCGCCGTGGGCGACCGCTATGTGGTCGAGGCGATGCGTCGCGGCGGCTGGAACCTTGGGGGCGAACAATCCGGCCATATCGTGATGACCGATTACGCCACCACCGGCGACGGGCTGCTGGCGGGGCTGCAATTCCTGGCCGAAATGGTGCGGACGGGAGAAAAGGCCAGCACGCTGACCCGCCAGTTCGACACCGTGCCGCAGATGCTGAAGAACGTTCGCTTTGCCGCGGGCGCTACGCCGTTGGAGGTGCCCTCGGTTCAGGCGGCCATTGCGGCGGGCGAAAACCGCATCGCGGGCAAGGGCCGCCTGCTGATCCGCAAATCCGGGACCGAGCCGCTGATCCGCGTCATGGCGGAATGCGAGGATCCGGCGCTGCTGTCCGATGTGGTGGATGACATCGTGGGCGCGGTCGAAGCGGCGGTCTGAGCGCCATCGCCGGACAGGATAAGGGGGCAGGGCCGACGGGCCTTGCCCCCTTGTCGTTTAAACCTCGTCCCGGCCCGAGGCGATGACGCAGAGAAGCGTGATCACCGCGGCACCCAGCAGGTAATAGCCGACCGAGGCCATGCCATGGTTCGCCTGCAGCCATGTGGCCGCATAGGGCGCCAGCGAGGCGCCGAAGATCCCGGCGAAGTTGAAGGTGATGGACGACCCGGTATAGCGCACCCGTGTGGGGAAGGGGGCGGCCAGCGCGGCACCGATCACCCCGTAGGTCAGCCCCATCAGGGCCATGCCGATGGTCACGAAGAGATAGATCGTGGCCAGCCCGCTGGTGGTCAGCGGCGCGAGGAAGAACGAGAAGATGCCGATGGCGACCGTGACCGCGATCAGAAAGCCGTAACGGCCAGTGCGGTCCGCGACCTTGCCCGCAAGAACGATGGCCAGCCCGAAGATGACGGAGCCATAGATCTGCACCTCCAGCGCCTGAACGAAGGGGATCTTCAGCACCTTGACGTTATAGGACAACAGCCAGGCCGAGCAGATGTAGAACAGCACGAAGGTCACCAGCGCGACAAAGGTGCCCAGAAACAGGCTGCGCTTGTGGTTGCGGAAGACCTCGGCCACCGGGACCTGCACCCGCTCTTCCTTCTCGATGGCTTGCGCGAATTCCGGCGTCTCGGTGATCGACAGCCGCACCCAGAGCCCCAGCCCGATCAGCAGGATCGAGGTCAGGAACGGCAGGCGCCAGCCCCAGGTCAGGAACTGCTCTTCGGTGATGTAATGCAGCAGGACCCAGAAGAAGCCCGACGACAGGAAGAGGCCCACCGGCGCCCCCAGTTGCGGGAACATGCCATACCAGCTGCGCTTGCCCTCGGGGGCGTTCTCGGTGGCCAGCAGCACGGCGCCGCCCCATTCACCGCCAAGGCCAAAGCCCTGCCCGAACCGGCACAGCGCCAGCAGCAAGGGTGCCGCGACGCCGATCTGCGCATAGGTCGGCAACAGACCGATGATCACGGTGGACACACCCATGGTCAGAAGCGCCGCCACCAGCGTGGCCTTGCGGCCCACCCGGTCGCCGAAATGGCCGAAGACGATGGCGCCGAAGGGCCGGGCGAAGAAGGCGATGGAGAAGGTGGCGAAACTGGCCAGCAGCGCCGTCATCGGGTCGCTGCCCGGAAAGAACAGCGCCGGGAAGACCAGAACGGCGGCGGTGGCATAGGCGTAGAAGTCGAAGAATTCGATGGTGGTGCCGATCAGGCTGGCCAGCAGCACCTGCCGCGGCGAATTCACCGGGCCAGTCTTCGCTGTAGCGCGCGCGCCTTGGGCAAGGGTTGTTTCGGTCATTGTGGTATCCGGGTAATTTTATTGCGCTATCGGCGGCATTGCCGAAATCCGATATCCGTTCTGCGCGTTACGCCTTTGCCGGCGGGCCCGAAAGCAGCAAAGCGCCTGCGGAAGGCGGGGTTGCAGTGCGCGCATGGCTGGCCGGTTCCGGCCTGCCCGGGTGCGTCGGGCGCGCGCCGGGCTGGAACTTTCCGCAGCGTCGGAGGATTGTCTTTGCAACAGGATACGGAGCAGAGGCATGAAACAGGCTTTTCTCGCAGGCACCGCGCTTCTGGCGTTGGTTGCGGCGGCGCTGGCGGAGGAAGGGGCAGGCCCCAAGGATCCGCGACAGGTGGCCGGGCATGAGGTGACCGTCACCGACACCGATGATTTCATGCAGGAATTGCGGGTGGACGGGCAGGTCGTGCTGGAAGACGGGCTGATCCTTCTGGATCAGGAACTGACCGTCGCGGGCATGCCGGTGCTGACCGGGGTTTCGGGTCCGGGCGGCAATGCCTGCGATGCGGCGCCGTTCGTGCTGTCGCTGCCCGAAGGCCAGGCCGCCCGGCTGGACGGGCCGATTGATACCTGTTCCTACATGGCGCTGGAGCCGGGGCCGGAGGCGCTGGTCTGGTCCTCGGAACCCTTGCCCGACCTGCCGGGAGAGGTGTGGACCTGGACCCCCGCCGCGGGCTTTGCGCCCGGCGCCGATCAGGCCTTTGCCCCGGATGCAACTGAAGGCTGGGGCGATCTGGCCGTTCTGGACCGTGCCCATCCGGTTGAGGCGCTGAAGGTTGCGCCGGTCTATGCCGCATTGACCGGAGGGCTGCCCCCGGCAGAGTGGGAAACCCTGTCGCGCATCCTGTCGGGGCTCGGCTCGGGCGGGCTGGTGGCGCAGGGCTACCGGGGCGAGGCCTGCACCAAGCTGGTTTGCCAGACCGAATTCGCGCTTCTGTGGCTGGACCGTGACCGTCAGCAGGTCTTTGCCTTCTGGCGGGAGGATGGTGACGCGACCGACCATATGTTCCCCGCCGACAACAGCCAATGGCCGCAATGGGTGCGGGACGATCTGGCCGCACGGCTGGCGCAATAAACGAAAGGGCCGGAGGATCGCTCCTCCGGCCCGGATTCTGTGGCTGGCGGAGGTTCCCCGCCAGTCTGGTCAGTTCCGCGAACGGTCGACCATCTTGCCCTTGGAGATCCAGGGCATCATGGCGCGCAGCTTTTCACCGACCTGTTCGATCTGGTGTTCGTCGTTGATGCGGCGGGTCGCCTTGAAGAACGGCTGGCCGACGGCATTTTCCTGCATGAAGTCGCGCACGAACTTGCCGGTCTGGATGTCGGTCAGAACCGCCTTCATCCGGGCCTTGGTTTCTTCATACGGCAGGATGCGCGGGCCCGAAACATACTCGCCATATTCGGCGGTGTTCGAGATCGAGTAGTTCATGTTGGCGATCCCGCCTTCGTAGATCAGGTCCACGATCAGCTTCACTTCGTGCAGGCATTCGAAATAGGCCATTTCCGGCTCGTAGCCGGCCTCGACCAGGGTTTCAAAGCCCATGCGGATCAGCTCGACCAGACCGCCGCAAAGAACGGCCTGCTCGCCGAACAGGTCGGTTTCGCATTCCTGACGGAAATTGGTTTCGATGATGCCCGAACGGCCGCCGCCGATGGCCGAGCAGTAGGACAGGCCGATGTCCATGGCCTTGCCCGACGCGTCCTGATGGACGGCCACGAGGCAGGGCACGCCGCCGCCCTTGGTGTATTCGCCACGCACGGTGTGGCCCGGGCCCTTCGGCGCCATCATGATGACATCGACGCCCTTCTTCGGCTCGATCAGGCCGAAGTGCACGTTCAGGCCGTGGGCGAAGGCAATCGCCGCGCCTTCGCGCAGGTTGTCATGGACGTATTTCTTATAGGTTTCCGCCTGAAGCTCGTCGGGCATGGTGAACATGATCAGGTCGCACCAGGCCGCCGCTTCGGCAATGCCCATGACCTTCAGGCCTTCGCCTTCGGCCTTTTTCGCGGAGGGCGAGCCTTCGCGCAGCGCGACGACGACGTTCTTCGCACCCGAATCGCGCAGGTTCAGCGCATGGGCGTGGCCTTGGCTGCCGTAGCCGAGGATCGCGACCTTCATGTTCTTGATCAGGTTCACATCGGCGTCGCGGTCATAGTAAACGCGCATGGCGTTCTCCTTTGCTGTAGATGGGGGCAGAATAGGAAAATCTGCCGCGTGATCCGTGCAATGTTTGACGATCTGCGGCCTATGTGCGAATTTTCATGCGCCATATGGTGGTCAGACGGATAATCCATGCAGATCGACGACACGGACCGGCGCATCCTGCGCCATTGGCTGGCCGAACCCGGCCTGCCGCGCGGCGATCTGGCGGCGCGGGCCGGGGTGACGACGGCCACCCTTTGGCGCCGGCTGGAGCGGCTGCGCGAAGGCGGTGTCATCCGGTCGGAGAACGCGGTGATCGACTGGCGCAGGCTTGGCTATGAGGTGGAGGTCTCGCTCCGCTTCACCCTCGACAAGACCGATCCCCGCGCCTTTGACGAATTCATCGCCGCCGCGCGCGAGGTGCCCGAGGTGCTGGCGATCGAGACCTTCCTCGGCACCGTCGATCTGCGCCTGAACGTTATCGCCCGCGACATGGCGCATTGGACCGAGCTTTACCGGGCCCGCATCCTGACCCTGCCGCATATCGCCGAGGTGGAGGCGCTGATGCTGATCTCTACCATCAAAGATGAGGGGGGGCTGCCGCTGTGAGCCTGGATCTGGACGATACCGACCGCGCGATCCTGCGCGCACTGTCCGCGGATGCCGGTCTGGGCGCCGGGGAACTGGGCCGCCGTCTGGGCCTGTCGCAGCCCGCCGCCTGGCGCCGGGTGCGGCGGCTGGAGGAGGCGGGGGTTCTGGCGGGCACGCGGGTCGAGGTGGACCGCGCCGCGCTTGGCTTTGGCGTCACCGTGTTTCTGGGCATCAAGCTGGCCACCAAGGGCCGGGTCAGCCTGGAGGATTTCGAGCGCGCGGCGACGGCCATCCCCGAGGTGCAGGTGGTGCAGCATGTGCTGGGCCTGTTCGACTACCGCCTGCGGGTGGTGGCCCGCGATCTGGCCGATTTCGAACGGGTGCTGCGGCGGCGGGTGATGACCTTGCCCGGCGTGGGCAATGTCGAGGCCAATGTGGTCCTGACCGAGGAGCGGCGGCCGGGGCCTTTGGGGTGACGCCCCGGGGGTTTCACCCCCGGACCCCCAGAGTATTTGGATCAAGAGGAAGAGGCTGCTGCGGCTTTGTGATGCTGGCGGCGCGCGCCAGAGGGCGCTAGGCTGCGCCGGCAATGGGAGGACCTGCCGATGAAACTGCCGCATGACCATATCGACCCCGAGGGGCTGGAGGAGTTTTCGGTGGTCTTCACCGACCGCAGCCTGAACCACATGTCGGCGCGGTTTCAGGGGGTGATGCGCGATGTCTCATCCCTGCTGCGCGAGGTCTATCACGGCAGCGCGGTGGCGCTGGTCCCCGGCGGCGGCACCTGCGCGATGGAGGCGGTGGCGCGGCAGTTCGGGCAGGGCCGGGTGCTGGTGATCCGCAATGGGTTCTTCAGCTTCCGCTGGAGCCAGATTTTCGAGGCGGGCGGCTTCACGCCCGAAGTGCATGTGCTGATGGCCCGCGCGCCGGGGAATGCGCCGCCTGCGGCCTATGCGCCGCCGCCGGTCGAGGATGTGGTGGCCAAGATCTATGCCGAAAAGCCCGAGGCGGTCTTTGCCCCGCATGTGGAAACCGCAAGCGGCATCATTCTGCCCGATGACTATATCGCCGCCGTCGCCAAGGCCGCGCATGAGATTGGGGCGATCTTCGTCCTCGACTGCATCGCCAGTGGCGCGATCTGGGTGAATATGGAGGCCACCGGGGTCGATGTGCTGATCTCGGCCCCGCAGAAGGGGTGGAGCGCCTCGCCCTCGGCCGGGATCGTCCTACTTGGCCCGCGGGGCGAGGCGCGGCTGGCGGAGACACAATCGAACAGCTTTGCGCTGGATCTGAAGAAATGGCGCGCGATCATCAAGGCCTATGAGGACGGCGGCCACGCCTATCATGCCACCATGCCCACCGATGCCATCCTTGGCCTGCGCGATGCCATGCTGGAGACCAAGGCCATGGGTTTTGCCGAGGCCAAGGCCGCGCAATGGGAGCTGGGCCGCCGTGTGCGGGCGCTGCTGGAAGGTCGCGGTGTGATGTCGGTGGCGGCCGAAGGCTATCAGGCGCCGGGCGTGGTGGTCAGCTATACCGCCGATCCGCAGGTGCAGAACGGCGCGAAATTCCGCGAGCTGGGCCTGCAGATCGCCGCCGGTGTCCCCCTGCAGGTGGGCGAGGGCGAGGCGTTCCGCACCTTCCGTCTTGGCCTGTTCGGGCTGGACAAGTTGGGGGATGTGGACGGCACGGTGGCGCGTCTGACCCGCGGGGTGGAGGCGGTGCTTTAGGCCGCGCTGCCTTCGATCCGGCCCGGGTCGAAGGCAAAACATGACTGGCAAACTGTGGGTTTTGTTCCGCCTTTCCCCGGCCTGCACCAAGGCCGGGGTCCCGCCGATCCTGGCAGGGATGCGTTAAGCGGCGCGCAGAAGCCGCCCCTCGCGTCCGGTCAGGGCGGGGCGCGACAGGGCGCGGCGCCATGGCGCCGTGGGGAAGACGGTGGCAATCTCGGCCCGGGCTTCCGGTGACAGGCCGCGCAAGGCCTCGGTCCCCAGATACAGGCTTTCGGCCGGGGCGCCTTCCGCGCTCAGGATCTCATGCCGGTCCAGCAGGATATGGAAATATTCGGCCTGCGGCATCGGCTCGCGCGTTACCCCTTCGCCATCGACCAGATGCTGCGCGGCGACCAGCACCTCCTCCTCGCCGAACAGCAGTTCCGCCTGACCGCCGCTGACCAGCAGCCGGTGGTTGGGGGAAACCAGCAGATCCCGGTCGTTGCCCATCTGACCGGCACCGATCCGCACCGGGGCAAGGTCGCCCTCTGCGGCCACCCGGGCCGAACCGATCCAGCGGATGGGTTGCGCACCATGATCGGCCGTCATCACCAGATCGCCCGCCTGCAGCGCCTGCACGGGGCGGGGGCCGTCCGGTGTGCCGATCCGCGTGCCGCGCAGGAAGCAGGGTGGCGCGGGCGGCGTGACCGTCAGGTTCGGAATAGGGGACTGGGGGTTGCCGTTATAGGTGGACTTGCCCTGAATATAATACAGCGTCGTGCCCGAAGGCGGCGCTTCGCCCAGAAAGGTGACGCCCACCACCTGCGTGGTATAGCCGCTGGTGATCGACACGGCGACGAGCGTGTAGGATTTGCCCGCGGCATCGAACAGGGTGACGTGGTACTCATCCTCGACCGTGACAGGCGCCGGCCATTGCCAGCGGGTGTTGGAGCTGTTCGGTGTCCAGGTCTGCCCGCCGATGGTGACGGGGGAGGTGAGCTTCTGGTCCGCCACCTGATCGCCGTTATAGGGGTCGTCTTTCAGGATTCCGTCGGAATCCGAAAAGTTCAGGGTGGTCTGGTTCGAAAAATCAAAGGTGAATTTCAGATTGTCTGGCACTTCCCAACTGAACGCATCGCCCCAGAGGGCGTTCGTCAGGGTATTGCCGTTGCGTGTGGCCGCGCCCGCCATATTGGTGACGCTCACCGCGGCGACGGAGAGGATCGATATGCTTGCCATGCCTGTCTGCGTCTGCTCGTGGCCGGTTTCCGGCCTGTCTTTGTTCGCGTCAGGGTAGCAGCAGGCGGCGGCACAGGGCAATGGTTTTTCGCCCCCTTGGGGACGAAACCCGCGGATTTGCTGGAAATTCGGTCAGATCAGCGCAGGCCGAGCCCGGCGCGCATCAGGGTGCGGCGCACCGGAGACACCGAATAAAGCATATCCAACGCGCCTGCGCGCAGATCGCGCAGCAGCGGTGCGGACAGCATGGAACTGCGGTTCAGCAGGTCAATCCCGCGGGCGCGCAGCTCCACCTCCGGGTGGCGGCGGCGGTGGTAAAGGTCCAGCATGGCCGCGGTGCCGGGGTCGTCCCGATGGGCACAGGCCAGATCCAGCAGCACCCGCAGATCGGCCAGCGACATGTTCAGCCCCTGCGCGCCGATGGGCGGCACGACATGGGCCGCCTCGGCGATCAGGGCGGTGCGTTCGCCCGACATCCGCGCCGCGACCTGATTGATGATCGGCCAGACCGACCGGCGCGAGGCCAGCGTCAGCGGACCAAGGATGCCGCAGGACCGCGCGGTCATCGCCGCTTCGAACTCCGGCACGGGCAGGGCGGCCAGCCGCGCCACCTCCGGCCCGGTCTCCATCCAGACCACGGCCGAGGCGGGGCCGCCATTGCGGTCAGGCAGCGGCACCAGCGTGAATGGCCCGCCGGAGCGATGCACCTCGGTCGAGACATTCTGATGCGGCAGCGGGTGGGTGACGGCGAAGGCCAGCGCCTTCTGGCCGTAGCGGCGGGTCGTGACCGGGATGCCAAGTGCCTCTCGCACCGGGGAATTCCGGCCATCGGCGCCGATCAGCAGCTTTGTCGAGACGGTCGTGCCATCGGTCAGCGTAACCCGTGCCTCTGCCGCGCGGGTGAAGACGCGGGCGGTGCCGGTGCCGGGGCGGAAGTCCACATTGGGCAATTCGGCCAGCCGGGCCACCATCTCTCGCCGCAGAAGCCAGTTGGGCAGGTTCCAGCCGAAGGGCCGGTCCGAGATATCGGCGGCGTTGAAATCCTTGACGATCCGCGCCTCCGGCTGCGGCCCGCCGGCATCGACGATCCGCATGATCTGCAGCGCGGCGGCATGGGGGGCCAGCCGGTCCCAGAGGCCCGCGGCCTGAAGCACCGGCAGCGAGGGTTGCAGGAAGGCCGTGGTCCGCAGGTCCGCGGTGGCGGCGGTTTCGTCCGTTACCGGCGGTTCGGGGTCTACGCAGATCACGCGGAACCCGGCCGCACCAAAGGCCGCCGCGGCGGTCAGCCCGGCAACACCGCCGCCGGAAATCAGGATATCGGTTGTCGTCACGCTCATGCCCGGCAGAATAGCCGGGCGTGGGGGCGGGGGCCAGTGACAGGTTGTCCCGGCCCGCCCCTGGTTACGGCCAGGTGATTGCCACGAAGAACAGGAACATCATCGGCACAAGGCACAGGGCAAAGATCGTCAGCGCGGCCAGACCCCAGGCCTGCACCGCCAGCACCAGTCCAAGGATCAGGATCGGCAGGAACCAGAACACGTTGTTCACGTCGCGGGCAATGTCGCGGGCGAAGATGCCGATGATCGGCAGCGAGAACAGGATGCGATCAAAGCGCGAGGGGGCAGCGGGAACGGCGGCGGCTTGGGCCATGGCAGAGTCCTTTCCAGAGATGTATCTGGAATAATCATTTTCCCGCGCCGGCAAAGAGACGCGATGCCGCAGTGCGGCAATCTGTCCTGCGACGCTTCAGCCCTGTCGCAACAGGCGCAGGAAGGTGGCAAGATCGTCGGTGTGGTGATGGATATGCGGGGCGGGCGCGGCTTCGGGCGCGACATGCACCGTTTGCATTCCCATCGCATGGGGCACCGCCAGATTGCGGGGATCATCCTCGAACATGGCCGCCGTGGCGGGGTTCAGCCCGTCCAGCGCGAAGACCGCGTCAAAGGCGGCCTGTTCGGGCTTTGGCCGGTAGCCCGCGTTTTCCACGCCATAGACGGCATCGAACAGGCCGGTCAGCCCCCGCGCCGCCAGCACCCGGTGGGCATAGGGCGTGTCGGCATTGGTAAACACGATCCGCCGTCCGGGCAGGGCCGAAATGGCCGCCGCCAGCGCCGGATCGGGCGACAGAACCGAAAAGTCGATGTTGTGGACATCGGCCAGATATTCCCTCGGCTCGATCCGGTGTTCGTGCATCAGCCCGGCCAAAGTGGTGCCGTAAAGCGCCCAGTATTGCGCGCGCAGGCGGTCGGCCTGGTCACGGTCCACCCCGAGGCGGGTCATGACCCAATCGGTCATACGCCGTTCGATCTGGTCGAACACGCGCATCGCGGGCGGGTAAAGCGTATTGTCCAGATCAAAGACCCAGGTGTCGACATGGCGGAAGGATGTGCTTGGCATGGGCGCTTGATACGCCCTTGGGCGGGCAGGGGAAAGGGACCAACGGAGGGTTGATCGGCGCCGGAGCCGGGTCTAGGGTGCTGCGCCTGTAACAGGTTCAAGACGGCGGGAGGGCCGGTGCAGAAGGATGCCTATACGCTGATCGTCGAGGCGATCGAGGCCGGGACCTACAAGCCCGGCGACCGGCTGGTCGAAAGCGAGCTGGCCGAGCGGTTCGGCGTGTCCCGCACCCCGGTGCGCGAGGCGTTGCAGCGGCTGGAAACACAGTCGATGCTGTCGCGCGACGGGCGCAGCCTGATCGTTGCCTCGCTGGATCACAACCAGCTGTCCGAGCTTTATGCCGTGCGGACCGAGCTGGAGGGGCTGGCCGCCCGTCTGGCCGCGCGCCATGCCACGGATGAGGAAATCCGCGTGTTGCACAGCATGGTGGCCGAGGATCAGGCCCTTCTGGGCGGCGATCCCCGCGCGCTGAGCCGGGCCAACAAACGGTTCCACAAGCAGATCCATCTGGCCAGCCACAACCGCTATCTGGTGCAGCAGCTGGACCTTGTGCACCGCAGCATGGCGCTGATGGCCGAAACCTCTTTCGCGGCCGAAGGTCGGGACGAGGTGGCGCTGACGGAACATGCGGCCATCGTGGCGGCGATTGCGGCCCGCGATGGCGATGCCGCCTATCAGGCGCTGAAGACCCATATCAGCCGCGCCTTCGAGACGCGGCTGCGCGTCGAGGCGGGAGAGCTGCGCCTGCGCTGAGCTGCGGGCCTGTTGGGACCCTGCTAATGCGGGCTCTGCGGCTGGTCGAAATGGCCGTGGCTGGTCTTGTCCCAGTAGAAGGGCGCGGTGATCATCTCGCGCAGCGCCTTGTAAGCGGCCAGCGTGGCCAGCGGGAAATAGGCATGCTGCGCCAGAATCCACAGCGGTGAAAACCGGTGTCCGGCGCGGCGGCGCGCGATCAGCGTCACCGCCATGTCCAGAAGGGTAGACAGGAAGAACATCACGGCCACCGTCATGGCCAGCGCCCAGGGCACCGGCCCTGTCATCGGATGGTCCAGGCCGAAGGGCTGAAGCCAGAACAGCCAGATCACCGGCGCCAGCAGTTGGCTGAGCAGGGTGGCCAGAAACTGCACCTGAAACCCGGCAAAGCGACGAAAGCCGATCTGACGGCACAGCAGAACCGGGTTCCGCATGTGCACGGCCCAGGTCATCATATAGCCCTTGATCCAGCGGGACCGCTGCTTGACCCATGCGACGGGGCGGCAATTCGCCTCTTCATAGGTCACGGTGTCCAGAATCTCGGTGCGGTAGCCGCGACGGAACAGGCGGATGCCAAGGTCGGCGTCCTCGGTCACGTTATGGGCATCCCAGCCGCCCAGCTCCTCCAGCACGGGGCGGCGGAAGAACAGCGTCGTGCCGCCAAGGGGCACCATCAGCCCCAGCCGTGCGACACCGGGCAGCAGCACCCGGAACCATGCGGCATATTCCAGTGTGAAACAGCGCGAGATCCAGTTGGTGCAGGGGTTGTAGTAATCCAGCCGGCCCTGCAGGCAGGCCACCTGCGGCCCGCGGCTGTGGAACCGGGTCACCACCTTGCGGATCTGGTCCGGCTCGGGTGCGTCTTCGGCGTCATAGATGCCGATGATGCTGCCGCGGCACTGGTCCAGCGCATGGTTCAGGGCGCGCGGCTTGGTCTTGACCGCACCATGCGGCACGGCAACGGTGCGCATCCAACCCGGCAGATCGGCCACGGCCAGGGCATTGCGGGTCAGGTGGTCCTGCTCTTCGACCACCAGCACGATGTCCAGAAGATCGCGCGGGTAATCCAGCCGCGACAGCCGCTCCACCAGCCGGGCGGCAATGTCACCTTCGCGGAACAATGCCACCATGACCGACACGACCGGCAACCGCGCGATCAGCGGCGGTGGCGGCTCTTTGGGCGGGGGGCGCAACGCAGCGCGCAGCGCGGCCAGTTTGAGGACGAAGCCGGAGAGCAGCGCCAGAACGGCCGCAACCACCAGAATCAGGCCCGGCAATATCGGGTCAAAGAACGCCATGCCGGCAAAAGCCATGACGAGGGCCAGAGCGCCCGCGCGCAGATCCGGCCCGCCCCAGGTGCGGCAGCTTTCGTCCAGCCGGACGCGGCTTTCGGCAACGCGGGCCAGCTCTGGCCCACAAGCCTGCAGCAGCGCCGCCTCGATCTGGACGGTGGAGGCTAGCACCATGGCCACCCGCCCGCCAAGCGCAGCGGCCAGCCCGGCGCGGCGGTCGGCAAAGCGTTCTGGCTCTGAGGTTGCGACAAGGACAAGCCCGCCCGCCCGGCGCACCGGCAGCAGGCCCTGCCGCAGGCAGTTCAGCGCCCCATAGCGCGCGATGAGCCGCGAGTCGGGCGTCATTTCTGCGGGGCGCAGGCGGCGGGTACCGAAACAGGCCTCGGCCAGGGAAAGCCGCTGATCCTCGCTCAGGGGCGGCGCCCCGGCCGGAAAGGCCAGCGCGAGGAAGGCCCCGGCCGGGTCCGGCAGCGCGACCGGCTGTCGGGATTGAAATGTGTTCGGCTTTTCGATCGCCATGCCGGCCGTCCCTGTTCATGACAGGGTGGCCGAGCGATGGTTAATGGCGGGTTAAGACGCGCCGGCTCGAGTTGGGTCAGCCCGCCTTGCGCGCCTTCATCGCCTCGGCAAAACGCTCGAACAGATAATAGCTGTCCTGCGGGCCGGGGCTCGCCTCGGGGTGATACTGGACCGAGAAGACCGGACGGTCCTTCATCGCGATGCCGCAATTGGTGCCGTCGAACAGCGAGACATGGGTTTCCACCACCCCTTCGGGCAGAGTGTCGGCATCCACGGTGAAGCCGTGGTTCATCGAGGTGATCTCGACCTTGCCGGTGGTCAGGTCCTTCACCGGATGGTTCGCGCCATGGTGGCCGTGGTTCATCTTGCGGGTCTTTGCGCCAAGCGCCAGCGCCAGCATCTGGTGGCCAAGGCAGATGCCGAACAGCGGCAGATCCTTTTCCAGCACGCCCTGAATCATTGGTACCGCATAGGCGCCGGTCGCCGCCGGGTCGCCGGGGCCGTTCGACAGGAACACACCGTCCGGGCTATGGGCCAGCACGTCTTCGGCGGTGGCGGTGGCGGGCAGCACGGTCACATCGCAGCCCGCGCTGGCCAGACAGCGCAGGATATTGCGCTTGGCGCCGTAATCCACCGCCACGACCTTCAGCCCGGGCGTGCTCCGCGGGGCATAGCCCTCGGGCCAGGCCCAGCGTTTTTCATTCCAGGTATAGCTTTGCGGGCAGGTCACATCCTTGGCCAGATCCAGACCCACCAGCCCGCGCCACGCCCGCGCCTTGGCGACCAGACGCTCGATATCGAACTTGCCCTCGGGGTCATGGGCCAGCGCCACATGCGGCGCGCCCTGCTGGCGGATCGCGCGGGTCAGCCGCCGCGTGTCCACCCCGCCGATGCCGATGCGGCCCACCTTCTTCAGCCAGGCTTCCAGATCGCCCATGGCGCGCCAGTTCGACGGCTCGGTCGCGTCCCATTTCACCACCATTCCGGCGGCGGCGGGGGTGGTCGTCTCGTCATCCTCGGGCGTCACGCCGGTGTTGCCGATATGCGGGAAGGTGAAGGTCACCACCTGCCCGGCATAGCTGGGATCGGTCATGATCTCCTGATAGCCGGTCATCGCGGTGTTGAAGACCAGTTCGGCCACCGTCTCTCCGACCGCGCCGAAGCCGCGTCCGTAGAAGAGCGTTCCGTCCGCAAGGGCAAGGCAGGCGGTGGCATTCTGCGGCGCAGGCATGGTGAGTCTCCGGGCTGTCGGATGGGGGCAGGCAAATTGGCGCGAACCTAAAGACAGCCGCGCCAAGGGTCAAGGCTTGGGCATTCTGAAAATATTCATGTTTTACAGTATCTTGCTGCAAAGCAGCGAGGTTGCGCCAAAGGACGATCCGGGATAGATTGCCAAATCGTATGACAGTTTGGGGAATGTCATGTCGCTGAGAGACCGTTTGCAGACCGCGCTGAAGGAGGCGATGAAGGCCAAGCAGGCCGACCGCCTGTCGACCCTTCGGCTGATCAATGCCGCGATCAAGGACCGTGACATCGCCAACCGCGGCGAAGGCGGCGAGGGCATGGTCCCCGATGCCGAGATCACCGCCATCATGGGCAAGCTGATCAAGCAGCGCCAGGAATCAGCCCGCGCCTATGAAGAGGGCGGGCGGCTGGAACTGGCCGAGAAGGAACTCGCCGAAATCACGGTGATTCAGGAATTCCTGCCGCGTCAGCTTTCGTCGGAAGAAACCACGGCTGCGATCGAAGCGGCAATTGCCGAAACCGGCGCGGCGACGATCCGCGACGTGGGCCGCGTCATGGCCGTGCTGAAGGCGAAATACGCCGGCCAGATGGACTTTGGCGCCGTGGGCGCGTTGGTGAAGGGCCGGTTCGGCTGATCACCGCCGCCTAGCGGCGCGCCTTCTCCCCTTTGTCGCCGCAGGTGCGCTCAGATGCCCCGCAGCCCGTTCAGGGCCGTGGACAACTCGTTCTTGAGCGCCAGCCGCTCCTCCTCGGACAGGAAGGCGCCGATCTCCACCTCGCGCGGGCCGCCGGACAGGGTCAGGTAGTTCGGGACCGGGCCGCCCTTGGGGTGGCAGGTGACGCGGACCCAATAGGGATTGGCCTCCCATGCGCGGTGCTGGCGGCGGGGGCCGTGGCGGGTCAGGACCATGCGGTCGGGGGCAAGGGTCAGATCCTCGATGATCTCGCGGTCGCGTGCATTCTTGCGCAGCGCGAACCAGATCGCCCCCACGGCGGCCAAGAGGAAGGGCAGCAGGGCCCACAGGACGGGCGAGCCGAGGACGGCCAGCGCCGGGGCCGCGATCAGCCCGGCCGTCGCGCCGATGAACAGCACGAATCCGCGCTGGTCCAGCGAACGGTGCGGCCAGAGATGCAGGCGCTTCGTCTGGCCCTCGGGGGGAAGCCATTGATAGGGCATGGCCGGATCATAGCGCCGGATTTTTGGCGGGGAAGGGGGGGCCGCGGGTCTGGACCTGTCGCCCGGTTCCGGAACCGCAAGGTCGCAGGCCTGAGGCGGGAACTTCGTGGGGGGCGCATGGGTTGACCGGGATAGCGCAACCGATCCTTTGCCGAAGGAGACCTGCCGATGCCCGCCGTTTCCAAAGCCCAGCAACGTGCCGCCGGGGCCGCCCTGTCGGCCAAACGCGGCGAAACCCGTGTCCGCGACCTGAAGGGCGCGTCGAAAGAGATGTACAAGTCGATGACCGAGGCCGAGCTGGAAGATCTTGCCTCCACCGACCATGAGGGACTGCCGGAACGGGCGGAGGGGGAGTGAACCCGGCCCGCGGGACTTCCTCTTCGCGCGAGCACGGTCGCAGGAGTGACACCTGCCGGGATGACATCTCAGTCTTTGACGGCCACCGGGACTTTGTGGTCATCCGCGTGTAATCCTTCGCTCAAGATCCGCTAGGGTCTGGATGTGGTGCGGAGGGAACGATGACTTTCTGTCTCATGCTGGACGTTGACGGGGTGGTCATCAACGGGCGTTCGCAAGACGGCTTGCCGTGGGAGACGGATATGCATCGCGATCTCGGCATCAGCCCGGACCAGCTGCGCACTGCCTTTTTCGCCCCCTTCTGGACAGATATCGTTACGGGAAAGAAGCCGCTTCTCGATGTGCTTGAGGATTGCCTGACGGAAATTGCGCCGTTCCTGTCGGCGCGGCAGCTCGTCGATTACTGGTTCTCCAGGGACGCCCGCATGAATACCGAAATTCTGGCAGATTGTGACGAGCTGCGTCGATGCGGCGTGCGCATCTTCCTTGCGACCAATCAGGAACATCTGCGCGCCAGTCATCTGATGAACCATCTGGGTCTTGGAAAACATGTCGACGGAATGATCTGCTCCGCCGAAGTCGGGGCGCGAAAACCGCATCCCCTGTTCTTCGAAATGGCCCTCCGACGAAGCGGGTTTGATCCGAAGCAGACCCTTCTGGTGGATGATACTGAAGAAAATGTCGAAGCAGCCCGTCGGGCCGGATGGCATGCCTTCCATTGGATAGGGGATGCCAGCCTCCTGGACATCGTAAGAACGATCTACCTCCGCTGAAGGCTACGGGCTCACGGTGTTGGGCAGCAGCGAACCATCACGCCAAAAGCAAAAGGCCCCGGTTTTCCCGGGGCCTTTCGGCATTCAGTGGGCGTGGTGCTTGTCCCAGTCTTCGCGCTTCGGCAGCTGCTCGAACGTGTGTTCGGGCGGTGGCGAGGGCAGGGTCCATTCCAGCGTGTCGGCGTATTCGTTCCAGTAATTGTTCTCGGTCACGCGCTTGCCGGCGAAGAGCGTGTAGAACACGATGCCGATGAAGAACACGAACGAGGCGAAGGACAGGAACGCACCCATCGACGAGAACCAGTTCCAGTAGGCAAAGGCCTCGGGGTAGTCGATGTAACGACGCGGCATGCCGTTGCGGCCCAGGAAGTGCTGCGGGAAGAAGGTCAGGTTCGCGCCGATGAACATGGCCCAGAAGTGGATCTTGCCCGCCCATTCCGGATATTGGCGGCCCGACATCTTGCCGATCCAGAAGTAAATCCCGGCGAAGATCCCGAAGACGGCGCCCAGCGACATCACATAGTGGAAGTGGGCCACGACGTAATAGGTGTCGTGATAGACGCGGTCGATCGGAGCCTGCGACAGCACCACGCCGGTCACGCCGCCGACGGTGAACAGGAACAGGAAGCCGAAGGCGAAGAGCATCGGCGTCTTGAACTCGACCGAGCCGCCCCACATCGTGGCGATCCAGCTGAACACCTTGATGCCGGTGGGCACCGCGATGACCATGGTGGCCATCATGAAGTAGCTTTGCTGGGTCAGCGACATGCCGACGGTGTACATGTGGTGCGCCCAGACGACGAAGCCCAGAACACCGATGCCGACCATCGCATAGACCATCGGCAGATAGCCGAAGACCGGCTTCTTCGAGAAGGTGGCGATGACCTGGCTGATGATGCCGAAGGCCGGCAGCACGATGATATAGACTTCCGGGTGGCCGAAGAACCACAGGATGTGCTGGTAGAGGATCGGGTCGCCGCCGCCCGAGGGGTCAAAGAAGGTGGTGCCCCAGTTGCGGTCCGTCAGCAGCATGGTGATGGCGCCGGCCAGAACGGGCAGCGACAGCAGGATCAGCCAGGCGGTGACGAAGACCGACCATGCGAACAGCGGGACCTTGTGCATGGTCATGCCGGGGGTGCGCATGTTCAGGAAGGTGGTGATGATGTTGATGGCGCCCAGGATCGACGAGGCGCCCGAGAGGTGGACGGCGAAGATGGCGAGGTCCATCGAATAGCCGCCCTCGATCTTCGACAGCGGCGGGTAAAGCACCCAGCCCACGCCCGAACCCGGCTGGCTGTCGCCGCCCGGTGCGAAGACCGAGGCGATGGCCAGCGAGGTGCCCGCGACATAAAGCCAGTAGCTGAGGTTGTTCATGCGCGGGAAGGCCATGTCCGGCGCGCCGATCTGCAGCGGCATGAAATAGTTGCCGAAACCGCCGAACAGCGCGGGAATCACCACGAAGAACATCATCAGGATGCCGTGGGCGGTGACCGTGACGTTCCAGAGGTGCCCGTCGGGCGTGCATTCCGAAGTGGCCGCCGCGGTCAGCCGCATGCCCTCCATGCACATGTACTGGACGCCCGGGTGCATCAGCTCCATCCGCATGTAGACGGTGAAGATGACCGAGATCAGGCCGACAATCCCTGCGGTGAACAGGTAAAGGATCCCGATGTCCTTGTGGTTGGTGGACATGAACCAGCGGGTGAAGAAGCCCCGGCTGTCGTGTTCATGCCCGTGGATGGCTGCGTCTGCCATGGGCGTCTCCCGCTAAATTCGCTCGGCCTGCCGTGGATGCCGGCAGGCTCATTCCTCGCTGCGCCCTGTTTAGCCCTGCGTCCCCGGCGCCGCAACACGCGAGTTTGATCCAGATCAACTCCAATTGACGCAGGGGTGGCAGTGTCACGCTGCGGCTGCATTGCCGTCCGGAGAACAGGCGCATGACAAACCCCGCCGCGGCCAAGCCGGGCGGGGAAAGGTGGTCTTCCGCGCCGGGCACGGATCAGAAGATGCGGGTCACTGCACGACCGAGGCCAGATAGGCCGCCAGATCCTCGCCGCCCGAGCCGAGCTTGAACGACATCTTCGACCGCGCGGCGGAATCGCCCGTCTCGGTCTTCAGCCAGCCGGCGGGATCGGCCAGATAGGCCGACAGGGCCGAGGCATCCCAGGTCTTGCCCGCAGCCCCGACCGCAAGGATCGACGGGCCATAGGTGTAATCCGGGTCCGAGGCGACGGCCCGCCCCATGATGCCGTAAAGATTGGGTCCGGTGCGGCCACCCTTCTGGATCTCGGTTCCGTCCGGGGCAACGATCGAGTGGCAGGCCTTGCACTTCTTGAACAGGTCTTCGCCCGTCGCGGGATCGGCGGCGAAGGCGGGTCCGGCCAGCAGGAGTGCGGCGGCCGACAGAAGCGAGAGCTTGGTCATGGCGTCCTCATCAAGCGGGCGCCGCAGAATCGCGCCCCACGCGGCCAAACATGGGTGCGGCAGCCCTTGCTATGCAATAGCACTTTGGCATTAGGCCGCTGCGGCGCGGCGTCCGGGGCCTTCAGCGGCGGCAGGCGGGGCCTTCGGCAAAGCTGGGTTCGAAGGTCCGCATCAAAGCGGCATCCAGATCGGCCATGGTGACGGGCAGGCCCAGATCGACAAGGCTGGTCACGCCATGGTCGCGGATGCCGCAGGGCACGATGCCGGAAAAATGCGTGAGGTCCGGTTCCACATTGATCGAGATGCCGTGAAAGCTGATCCAGCGGCGGATCTTGATGCCGATGGCGGCGATCTTGTCTTCGGCCGGGGTGCCGTCGGCATTGGGTGGCCGGTCGGGGCGCACGACCCAGACGCCCACGCGGCCGGGCCGGATTTCGCCCTTCACGTTGAATTCCGCCAGCGCGGCGATCACCCATTTCTCCAGCGCGCGGACGAAGCAGCGCACGTCACCGCCGCGGGCTTTCACGTCCAGCATCGTGTAGATCACCCGCTGACCGGGGCCGTGATAGGTATATTGTCCGCCGCGCCCGACCGGAAAGACCGGAAAACGGTCCGGCGCCACCAGATCCTCGGCCCGGGCCGAGGTGCCCGCGGTATAGAGCGGAGGGTGCTCCAGCAGCCAGATCGCCTCATCCGTTTCGCCGCGGGCCATCGAATCAGCCCGCGCTTCCATGGCGGCAAGGGTCTCGGCATAGGGCGAAAGACCGGGAAGATGGCTCCATTCGACCAAGGATTGCACGTCCTGTTCCTGAGGCGCGGCCCGCTTCGGGGATTCCCGGCTTTCCTGAGAGGGAAGCCATGCTAGGATCGCGCGAATTTCCAATCTGTCTTCGTGGAGCGATGTAATGAAGTCCAAGGCATTTGCAACCTCGGCCGCCACCACCGTCCTTGTGGCTTCGCTGTCCTTCGCGCCGGTTCCGGTGATCGTGGCCCCCGCCCATGCCGATACCGGCGATGTGGTCGCGGGGCTGATCATCGGCGGCATCGTCGGCGCGGCGATCAACGAAGGGTCGAAGAAGAAGGCCCCGGCCAAGGCCAAGTCGAAATCGACCAAATCGAAATCTTCGGGCCTGACCGCCGAACAGAAGGCCGCGAATATCGAGGTGCAGTCCGCGCTGAATTACTTCGGCTGGAATGTCGGCACCGCGGACGGTGTGCTCGGCAACAAGTCGAAGTCGGCGATCCGTGATTATCAGGCCTTTCTGGGAGAGGGGATCACCGGAGACCTGACCGCCGACCAGCGGTCGATCCTTGTCACCGCCCATGCCCGCGGGATGGCGGGCGGCGCGGTGATCCAGAACATCGTTGCCTCCAGCATGCATGGCACCCGCGGCATCCTGCTGGCGCAGCGCGATGAGATGCGCGCCGCCAGCGGCGCCGGTCTTGCCGCAGGTGCCCCGGCCGCCGCCGCCCCCGGCAGCGTGGCTGCTGCTGCCGCTGCTGCGATCCCGGTCCTCCTGCCCGAACCTGCCACCCCGGCCCCGGCGGCCCCGATCACCCCTGCGCCCGAAGTCGTGGCGGTGCCCGTCCCGGCACCGGCCGAAGCTCCGGTGGCAACCGCCGCGGCCGAACCGGCGCTGCCGTCCTTCATGGGGGCGAACGGCGCCAAGGGCACGCTTTCGGCCGAATGCAACGCGGTGACGCTGGCCGCGAGTGCAAAGGGTGGCTATGTCACCGCCGCGACCATGACCGATGCGAATGCCGCTCTGGCCGAGCAGTTCTGCCTGACCCGGGCCGCCTCCATTGCCACCGGGCATGAGCTGACGGCCAAGGTCGCAGGCTTCACCCCCGATCAGATCGCCGCGCAATGCGCCTCTTTTGGCCCGATGATGAAGGATCAGGTCGCCGCCCTGTCGCTGCGCCCCGCCGATGAGGTGCTGGCCGGGGTGGAGGGGTTCATCCTGAATTCCGGCATGTCGCCCGCGCAATTGTCAGGCACGGCCAAGGTTTGTCTGGGTGTGGGGTATGAGCGGGACCAGATGGATGTGGCCATCGGCTCGGCCCTTCTCCTCGCCGCCATGGGCGAGACCGGTTATGCCGAGCTGCTGGGCCATCACCTGAGCCAGGGCTTCGGCGCGACGGCGCGCAAGGATCTGGCAGTGGAATGGTACGAAATCGCGCTGCCCGCCTTGTCGGGCGGGACGGATGTCTTCGCCCCCGGTATGACGGGCCGCAATGAGCTGGTGAAGAAGGCCGCCTACACGATCGCAGGCCGGGCTTGGGAACTGGCCCCGCAGCCCGCAGTGCAGGAGGCGGCGCTGCCGGTCTTCGAAGTTCCGGCCGAAACCCCTGCCACCGCAGTCGCCGCCGCGCCAGAGCCCGCGCCCGTGGTCCCGGTTCCGGCCCCGGCGGCGGCTGCCCCGGTGGCCGATCCGGCCCCGGTGGCGGTCGCGGCAGTCCCTGCAGCACCGGCGCCTGCGCCGACCGAGGCTTCGGCCGCTTTGGAAACCGCCCCTGCCGTGCCCTCGCCGACGGGCGAGGTGATGCGCGCGGGGGCCGAAGCGGTGGCCGTGGCGGCCAGCCTGCCGTTCTTCCTCTTCGCCGCGAACTGAGGGGAAGGGGAGATTTTCTCGACCGCAGGACGGCGCAGAATCCCCCTTTTCTTCGCCGTGCGCAGCGGCTAAGAACGCGCCACCCGAGCCGGTGCATGCGGATGTGGCGGAATTGGTAGACGCGCAGCGTTGAGGTCGCTGTTCCTTAACCGGAGTGAAAGTTCGAGTCTTTTCATCCGCACCAGCTTGAACGAAAAAGCCCCGGAAATTCCGGGGCTTTTTCTTTTCCTGCGTCAATCCTGTGTCAGGCGATGCTGAGTTTGCCGACCGCTTCCGGAACCCTGTGCGCCTTGCGCGGAATGCGGCTGCGGCCCAGCACGAAATCTTCAAGCCGGGCCGTGTCTGGCGCCGTTGCGGGGGCGGTCTCAAGGTGACGTGCCATGTCGCGCAGCGGCCGGACCCGCGCTTCATGCGAGCGGAAAGCCTCGTCCGGGGCGGTGCCGATTCTCACCAGATCCAGCGCATGCAGGAAATCCGCGAAGATCAGCTCCTGAAGATGGTGGTTCAGCCTGTCGTGTTCCATCACGGCGCTCCGTGCAACCAGAAGGGGGTTCGCGCATTTGGCGGCACAACTGTGGCAAAAGGGTGGCGACCGCGAGCGCAGGCTGTCGAAGCGGCAGAGACAGGCCGGATACACAAAGACGAGAGCCGGCTGCCGGGATATTGCGGCCGGTGTGCACTTGCGGCGATACCACCCGTTGCGGGCCGATCTCCGCCGAACACCAGATGCGGGCCAATCGGCAAGGCCGTGCCAGAAACCCCGGAAAAGTGTTTCTGTGTTTGGACTTGTCGGCCAAAGCTCATTATACTTCGCGCAACCACAGGGGCAGGACAGCAAGAATGCAGCGTTACGAATATCGTGTCGTTCCGGCGCCGCGCCGGGGGGAAAAGGCCCGCGGCATCAAGACGACCGAAGATCGTTTCGCGCTGGCGCTGACCAGCCTGATGAACCAGATGGGGGCCGAGGGCTGGGATTATGTCCGCGCCGATGCGCTGCCCTGCGACGAACGTGTCGGCCTGACCGGGACGAAGACCACGTTCCAGAACATGCTGGTCTTCCGCCGCCCGGTAGAAGAGGCAGAGCCCGCCCGCCCGCCGCAGATGGCGCCTGCATTGCCTGATCCGGTGGCCGAAGCACCCGCCCCGCTGCCGCCGCTGCGGTTGGGCGCGGCCCATGCGCCCGCCGGTCCCGCCCCGGCCATCGGCCCTGCCAAGCCCGAGCTGGCGGCCGAATAACGCGCCTGCCAGGGATCAGCCTGCCGCGGCCAAAGCCTGCGGCAGGATTTCCTCCAGCACATCCAGCGCAGCCTCGGGGCCAAGGCTGATGCGGATGCAGCGGTCAAGCGGCGCCACGCCGGGCATGCGGATGAACAGCCCGCGCGACTGGCATTCCGCCAGCACCCGCCGGGCGAAATCGCCATCGCGCCGGCAATCGACCGAGACGAAATTGGTGGCCGAGGGCAGCGCCCGCAGCCCGTTCGCCGCTGCGATCCGGCCCACCCGGGCGCGTGCCGTTGCGACCGCGGTCTGCACACCGCGCAGATAGGGCTGATCCTGCAAAGCCGCCAGTGCGCCCGCCTGTGAAATCCGGCACATGCCGAAATGATCACGGACCTTGTTGAAGGCCTGGGCCATTTCCGGCGCGGCCAGCGCATAGCCGACGCGCGCACCCGCCATGCCGTACCCTTTGGAGAAGGTGCGATAGCGGATCACCTGCGGATGGTCCGCGGCGATCTGCGGCACCGTGCCTTCGGGGGCCAGATCGGCATAGGCCTCATCCAGCAGGAGGAGCGTCTCCGGCGGCAGATTGGCCACCAGATCCTCGATCACCACCGCGGGATGGTGGCTGCCCATCGGATTGTCCGGATTGGCCAGATACAAAAGCCGCGCGCGGGTTGTCCGCGCCTTGTCCAAGAGCGCGTCCGGGTCCTCGTGATCGCCGCGATAGGGCACCCGGTGCAGGCTGCCGCCAAAGCCTTCGACATGGAAATTGAAGGTCGGATAGGCGCCCAGACTGGTGACGACCGGCACGCCCGGCGCCAGCGTCAGCCGGCAGGTCAGGTTCAGGAGATTGTCGATCCCCGGACCCACCACCAGATGCGCAGGCGTCACCCGGTGATGCGCCGCCAGCGCCACCTTCAGATCGTGGTTTTCCGGATCGGCATACATCCAGACCTCTGCTGCGGCCCGCTGCATTGCGGCCACCGCCTGGGGGGAGGGGCCGAAGCCCGATTCATTCGCCCCCAGCCGGGCACGAAAGGGACGGCCCTCCCGGCGCTCCAGCGTCTCTGGGCCGGTGAAGGGAACGGAGGAGGGCAGGGCCGCTGCCAGCGGGGTCAGGAAGGATGTCATGGCGGCGGGACAATGGCCGCGGACCCGCCCGGCCGCAAGGGGGCACGGACAAAAGAGAAAAGGCTTCTCTTGGGCCTCAGCCCTTCAGGAACCGGCGGCGGCTTTCCTCGGCAATCGCCTGCCGCATCTCGATCCGCGCCAGTTCCGCCATCGCCGCGCGGCGTTCTTCCGGATCGGTCAGCCCGGCCAGCACCTCGCGCTGCGCCGCCGCGGCCTTCTTCAACACGATCTCCTCGGGCAGCACGCCCGCCTCGGCCATGATGCGAAAGCCCACGGCATCGCCTGCCGAGATGAACGCATCACCCGGCCGCTCGGGCAGCGGTTTGCCTTCGCCCGCCAGCCCCTGCAATTCGCCCTTGGCCCGGGCCGCTTGCATCCGCCGCTCCGCCAGTCTGGAAAGCCACGACATGCGTCACCTCCTGCCCCTGCAGAATGAACCCGCCGAAGGCACCCGGCAAGCCTCTTCCTCTTGATCCAAATACTCAAAAAGCTCTGAGCCGGTTGGCCGCAGGCCAGAGGCGAGGACCGGGAATGCAGCCGCCTTTGGCGGCTGCTCCGCAAATCAGGCCAGTTCGGACAGGCGCTTCAGGGCGGTTTCGACCTTTCCGGCCTCATCCTCGCGCGCTTCCAGATTGGCGCGGGCCTCGTCCACCACCTCTTCGGGCGCCGAGGCCACGAATTTCGGATTGTCCAGCCGCCCCTTCAGCCCGCCAATCTCTTTGCGCAGCTTGTCCAGCGCCTTCTGCAGCCGGGCCTTTTCCTCGGCAATGTCGATCAGCCCTTCCAGCGGGATCGCGAAAGCAGCCCCCTCCAGCGTGACCGCGATCGAGCCCTTGGGCGCCGCGCCTTCCGACACGCCCTCGATCCGGGCCATGCGGCGGATCAGCGCCTCGTTCTTCTCCCAGGCCGCGCGGGCGGCGGGCGACAGGTCGGTGGCCACAAGGTCGATCTTCAGCCCTGCGGGCACATGCACCTGCGCCCGGGCGGAACGGATTTCGTCGATCAGCCCGGTGACAAAGCCCATCTCCGCCGCGGCGGCGGCATCCTGAAGGGCAGGTCCATATTCCGGCCAGTCTGTATGGACCAACGGCTTTGCCCGGGTGCCGGTGGTGGCCCACAGCTCCTCGGTGATGAAGGGCATGAACGGATGCAGCAGGATCATCGACTGATCCAGCACCCAGGCCATCACGGCGCGGGTCTCTTCGGCATCCGGCCCGTCGAACAGCGGTTTGGCAAATTCGACATACCAGTCGCAGACCTTGCCCCAGACGAACTTGTAAAGGGCATCCGACGCTTGGTCGAAGCGGAACTCGGCCAGCGCAAGGTCCACCTCGGCCAGCGTCTTCGCCGTCTCGCCGATGATCCAGCGGTTCGCCGTGGCGGTGGCCGCGGGCGGGGCGGATTGCGTGGCATGCCCCTCCCAGACGCCGTTTATCTCGGCAAAGCGGCAGGCGTTCCACAGTTTCGTGCCGAAGTTGCGGTAGCCGGCGATGCGGTCTTTCGACAGCTTCAGATCGCGGCCCATGGCGGCCATCGACGACAGGGTGAACCGCACGGCATCGGCGCCGAATTCGTCGATCAGGTCCAGCGGGTCCAGCACATTGCCCAGCGACTTGGACATCTTCTTGCCCTTCTCGTCACGGACAAGGGCATGGACATAGACGGTGCGGAACGGCACCTGATCCACCACGGCCAGCTGCATCATCATCATCCGGGCGACCCAGAAGAAGATGATGTCGAACCCGGTGATGAGGACCGAGGTCGGGAAATACCGCGCCAGTTCCGGCGTCTGTTCCGGCCAGCCCAGCGTGCCGATGGGCCAGAGACCGGACGAGAACCAGGTGTCCAGCACGTCGGGATCGCGCCAGACCGGATAGGCCAGCTTCGTCGGGTCCTGCGTCAGGTTGTATTCGGCCAGCGCGGCGGCCAGCATTTCCACCGCCTCGGCCTTGTCGGCCACTTCGACGATGCGCGCATGGTTCAGCGGCATCGGCAGCGGCGCCAGCGCATCGCGGAACTTCTCCGTCACCCCGTCCAGCGTGGCGTCGCAGAAATAGACCGGCTCTGCATGGTTGAAGCCGCCATCGGCCAGCAGCCGGAAGATCTCCACCTCGTCCAGCGCATTGTCGCCCTGATCGTCGCGGAAGCCCGCGGGCCAGATGTCCAGACCATACCACACCGGGATCTGGTGGCCCCACCACAGCTGGCGGCTGATGCACCAGGGCTCGATATTCTCCAGCCAGTGGAAATAGGTCTTGGTGTCGCGTTCGGGCAGGATCACCGTGTCCGAGTTGCGCACGGCATCCAGCGCCGGGCCCACGATGCGCGAGGTGTCCACGAACCACTGGTCCGTCAGCATCGGCTCGATCACCACCTTCGAGCGGTCGCCGAAGGGCTGCATGATCTTCTTCGCCTCGACGTAAGGCACATGCTCCAGATGCTCGGCCCCCGTCTCCGGATCGACCGATTTGACCAGCACGGTTGCGGCCAGCTTGTCGGCATTGATCTGCGCGATCACCGCCTTGCGCGCCTCGTAGCGGTCCAGACCGCGCAGTTCGGGCGGGACGAGGTTGATCAGATCGACCTCGGCCTCGGTGAAGCTGGCTCCTTCCAGGATCGCCTGTGCCCGCGCGGTGCTTTCCTCATAGGACAGCCCGTCGTCGCGCATCCGCGCCCTGGTGTCCATCAGGCGGTAAAGCGGCAGGCCGTTGCGCTGCGCCACGCCATAGTCGTTGAAGTCATGCGCGCCGGTGATCTTCACCGCGCCGGATCCGAAATCCGGGTCGGGATACATGTCGGCGATGATCGGGATCAGGCGGCGGTGTTCCTTCGGCCCCACCGGGATTTCGCACATCTTGCCGATCAGCGCGGCATAGCGTTCATCCGAGGGATGCACCGCCACCGCCCCGTCGCCCAGCATGGTCTCGGGCCGGGTGGTGGCGATGGAGATATAGTCGCGCTCCTGTTCGAAGACGACAGTGCCGTCCTCGTCCTTGACGCGGAACATATAGGTCTCGCCGCCCGCCAGCGGATATTTGAAATGCCACATATGGCCGTCCACCTCGGTCTGCTCGACCTCAAGGTCCGAGATGGCGGTTTCGAAATGCGGGTCCCAGTTCACCAGTCGCTTGCCGCGGTAGATCAGGCCCTTGTTGTACATGTCCACGAAGACCTTGATCACGGCATCGTGGAAATTGCCCTCTTCGCCCGCGGGGGCGCCGGGGGCGCCGGACATGGTGAACGCCTCGCGGTCCCAGTCGCAGGTCGCGCCAAGGCGCTGCAGCTGGCCGATGATATGGCTGCGGGATTTCTTCTTCTGCTCCCAGACGAGGTCCAGAAACTCGGGGCGCGAGAAATCGGTGCGGCGGCGGTTGGTCTTGGCCAGCTCCCGCTCCACCACCATCTGGGTGGCGATGCCGGCATGGTCGGTCCCGGGCTGCCACAGCGTGTCATGCCCCTGCATCCGGTGCCAGCGCGTCAGCACATCCTGCAGCGTGTTGTTGAAGGCATGGCCCATATGCAGGCTGCCCGTCACATTGGGCGGCGGAATCATGATGGAAAAGGCGGGCTTGCCGGGTTTGGCATTCGCCCCGGCGCGGCCGACCTTGCCGTCCAGCCAGGCTTTCGAAATGCGGGCCTCAGCCTCGGCGGCGTTGAAGGTCTTTTCCATCGGCATCTGGCGTCTCCCGTGTGCTGCGCGGGATGTAGCCTTTGCGGGCCGAAGGGGCAAGTTTCTGCGTAGTTGCGCGGCGCCGTCCCGGGGCGGGCGGCGCCACCTTTGACACTCAGGCGGGGCCAACCACCGCAAAGCCCGCGCCGCGCGGGTCCAGCGCCATGACGATGAAGGCACCGCCGGGCACTTCGGCGGGGCCATGGATCACCGTGCCGCCCGCGGCCTCGATCGCGGTTTTTGCCGCCCCTGCGCTGCCAACACCGAAATAGGGCAGCCAATGCGGCGGCACGTCGGCCGGAACGATCAGCCGCATCATCCCGCCGATATCGGCGCCGCCATGGCGGAACAGCTGGTAATCCCCCATTTCGCCCATCGGCATCGCGGTGCTTTTCTCCCAGCCGAACAATGCACCGTAAAAGGCCAGCCCGGCGACGGGATCGGTGGAATGCAGCTCATGCCAGTTGCCATGGCCTGTCTTGGCCTGATCGAAGGCCGCGCTGGTGTCGCCCGGCAGCGGCTGCATCAGTCCGAAGACCGCGCCCTGCGGATCGGTGCAGATGGCATAGCGCCCGGTTTCCGGGATGTCATCCGGCCCGGCGATGATCTGACCGCCCAGAGCGGTGACCTGCGCCGCGGCGGCATCGCAATCCGTGACCTCGATATAAAGTGTCCAGGCATCCGGCATCGGCTCGGGCGGGGTGGGGAGACCGGCCACCATCGCCTCGCCCGCGAAGGCCAGCAGATAGGGCATCTCGGCCATGCCGGCATCGCGGAAGGTCCAGCCCAGAACAGGACCGTAGAACCCGGACGAGGCCGCCGGATCGGCCGTCATCAGCTCATACCAATAGGGTCTGCCGTGTTTGCGCATCGCTCAGCCTTCCATGATCAGGGGGGTAAAACCGCCATAAACCATGCGCTTGCCGTCGAAGGGCATGGCATCCGGCGTCATGCCGGGGTCGGTCTCCGACCGCTCCATCATCTTCTTATAGGCGGCATCGCGGGTGTCCTTGTCCGGCCATGTCATCCAACAGAAGACGACGGTCTCGCCCTCCTGCAGGTCGACGGCGCGCAGGAAATCGGTGTGCTTGCCCGGGGGCACATCATCACCCCAGCCCGCCACCAGCGTGAGCGCGCCCAGATCGCGGAAGGCGGGCCACCATTTCAGCTCATGCTCACGGTATTTCTCGCGATCTTCGCTGCGGACCGGAATCAGGAAGCCGTCGATATAGGCCATTTCGCCCTCCACCCGTGACTTGTGCGGTCAGGCTGGTCAGGTTAGTTAGAAAAAGCAACCAAAACTTTGCCACGTTTTTCTGACATGACCGGAACCCGCCGACGCAGCTATGACGAAGGCTGCATCGCCGCCCATGCGCTGGATCTGATCGGCGACCGCTGGGCGCTTCTGGTCGTGCGCGAGCTGCTGCTGGGGCCGCGGCGGTTTTCAGAGCTGCGCGCCGGCTTGCCCGGGATCAGCGCCAATATCCTGACCCGGAGGCTGGAAGAGATGGCTTCGGCGGGGCTGGTGCGTGCGGAAGCGCCGGGCTACGGGCTGACCCCGGCGGGCGAGGGGCTGTGGCCGGTGCTGAAGGCGCTCTGCCGCTGGGGCGGTGGCCAGCCGGGCCATGATCCGACGCTGTTCATGAGCCCGACCGCGCTGATGCTGTCGATGCGGGCCATGTGCGCCCGTCACCGCGCCGGACGGCACGAGGTAGATTTCGTGCTGGAGGGGCAGGCGTTCACAGTCGTCACCGGCCCGGGCAGCTATCGGCTGGAGCGGGGCCTCGCCGGGGCGCCCCTGCGGTTCGAGGGCGGGACGAATGCGGTGGCCGTGGCCGTCTATGGCCCGCTGCCGCTGCACCAGACGGCGGCGGGGCTGATCCGCTTCGACGGCGGGATCGAAGAGGGGCAGGCGTTTCTGGACCTGTTCTCCCTGCACATCGCGGAGGGGGGCGCTGCCCCCGTCAGCCGTTCCGGCTGACCCCCCCGGGATATTTGGGCAAACTGGAATGGGCTTTCCACTTTGTCCAAATATCCTCGCCGAAGGCATCTGACCGTCCCGTCAGACGGCGCGGTCGATCTTTGTGGACAGGTGGATCAGGCTTTCGGAGCTGCGCACGCCGGTCATCGCGCCGATCTGGTCCAGCACCTGATCCAGCACCTGGGTGTTCGGGCAGGCGATCTGCAGCAAGAGGTCGAACCGGCCGGAGGTGGTGAAAACGCGCTCCACCTCATGAATGGACTTCAGCCGGGTCAGGATCGCCGCCTGCGCGCGGGGCTCAATCGTGAGCAGGACCGAGGTGCGGAGCCGCCCCTCGCGTGCGGTTTCGCCCAGTTTCAGCGTATAGCCTATGATCACGCCGGAGGTTTCCAGCCGCTCCAGCCGGGCCTGTATGGTCGATCGCGCGACCTTCAGCCGCCGCGACAGGGTGGCCACGGACATCCGCGCATCGGCACTGAGCAGGCCCACGATGTTGCGATCCAGTTCATCCATGCAATATGTCCGATCTTTTCGTCATTATAACGATGTTTCGCTACAGATATATAGTTTTGTCCGGTGAAGATGTAACACATATGCAGCATCCTCAATTGCAGGAAAAGGGCGGCTCATACGCACCTGGCCTGGTTTCCCGAAACCGCGCCTGAACCTTCCCCCAAGCCGCCGGGGAGAGGGGTGAAGCGTCTACGTTGGCATAAAGGATGACGCCGATGGGACTCTCCAAAACGATCTGGTCCAACCCGACCGAATTCCTCCGTGTCGAGCAGCCGGAAACCCCGGTGCTGTTCTTCAGCCCCTCGGCCGTGCAGGCCGCGGCGCGGCGCTTCATCGACGGATTCCCCGGCATGGTGACCTATGCCGTGAAGTCGAATCCCGGCGAGGAAATGGTGGAAAACCTGTCGGCGGCAGGGGTGCGCGGCTATGACTGCGCCTCGCCCTTCGAGATCGACCTGATCCGCCGTCTGGCCCCGGATGCGGCCATTCACTACAATAACCCCGTGCGGTCGCGGTCCGAGATCAAACATGCGGTCAACCGGGGTGTGACCTCCTACAGCGTTGATTCCCGGTCGGAACTGGCAAAGCTGATCGAACTGGTGCCTGCTGAGGGCACCGAAATCTCGGTCCGGTTCAAGCTGCCGGTCGCAGGCGCGGCCTATAACTTCGGCGCCAAATTCGGCGCCACGGTCGAACTCGCGACGGAACTGCTGCGCGAGGTTGCGGCGGCGGGCTTCGTCCCCTCGCTGACCTTCCACCCCGGCACCCAATGCACCGATCCGCATGCCTGGGAATCCTATATCCGCGAGGCGGCGGTCATCGCCCGCCGCGCCGGCGTCACCATCGCCCGGCTGAATGTCGGCGGCGGCTTCCCCAGCCACCGGATGAGCGCGATCGTCCCGCAGCTGGAGGAGACCTTCGCCGTGATCGGCCGCGCCGCGACCGAAGCCTTTGGCGAGGACCGCCCGCTGCTGGTCTGTGAGCCGGGCCGGGCGCTGTGCGGCGACGCCTTCACGCTGGCCGCGCGGGTCAAGTCGGTGCGCGACGATACTCATGTGTTCCTGAACGACGGCGTTTACGGCACCATGGTCGAACTGCCGATGATCGGCGTGATCGACCGTATTCAGGTGCTGGCCGCCGATGGCACCAAGCGCGAGGGCGAGGCGAAGCCGCGCATCGTCTTTGGCCCCACCTGCGATTCGGTGGACCGTCTGCCGGGTGAGATTCCGCTGCCCGAAGACATTGCCGAGGGCGATTTCGTGATCTGGCATGGCATGGGCAGCTACTCGGTCGTCACCAACAGCCGCTTCAACGGCTTTGGCGAACTGCATCTGGCGACCGTCCTGAGCCTGAAAATCTGATCCGCTTTTTGCGGATGCACAGCGCGCCCCCGGCTGGACAAACCCGGCCGGGGGCGTAGTCTTTTCAGGCGGTTGCCCCGAAGCGGCCCGCGCCGGAAAGGACTGCCGCCATCTCCTTCGTCTCGCGCCTGCAGAACTGGTTCCGCCGCCGCCCCGAGGTCGAGGTGGCGCCCGCGGCCGCACCTGCACCGGGGCGACCGCGCGGGCAGGTGGATCATGTCATCATTCTGGATGGCACGCTGTCCTCGCTGCGGCAGGGCGAGGAATCGCATGCCGGGCTGACCTTCCGCCTGCTGGCCGAGGGCGGGCTGCGCCCCGGTCGGACGCTCTATTACGAAGAGGGAATCCAGTGGCAGGGCTGGCGCCGCGTCCCCGACATCCTGCAGGGCCGCGGGATCGAGGGGCAGATCGCCCGCGCCTATGGCCATCTGGCCAGCCATTACCGCGAGGGCGACCGGATCTTCCTGTTCGGCTATTCCCGCGGCGCCTATGCGGTGCGGTCGCTGGCCGGGGTGATCGACCGGGTCGGCCTGCTGCGGCAGGACCATGCGACGGAGCGCAACGTCCGGCTGGCGTGGCGGCACTACCGGATGGACCCCGACAGCCCGGCGGCCCGCACCTTCGTCAGCCTGCATTGCCATGGCCCGGTGCCGGTGCAGATGATCGGCGTCTGGGACACGGTCAAGGCGCTTGGCCTGCGGCTGCCGCTGTTGTGGATGCTGACCGAGAAGAGCCATGCCTTCCATAACACCCAACTGGGCGCCTCGGTCCGGCACGGGTTCCATGCGCTGGCCCTGAATGAGACCCGCGAGGTGTTCGAACCGGTGCTCTGGACCGGAACCCCGGGGGAGGGGCGGGTGGAACAGGTGTGGTTCTACGGCGCCCATGGTGATGTGGGTGGGCAGCTGGGCGGGTTCGATGCCGCGCGGCCCCTGGCGAATATCCCGCTGGTCTGGATGCTGGACCGGGCCGAGGCTGCGGGGCTAAGCCTGCCGCCGGGCTGGCGCTGGCGGTTTCCCTGCGATCCGGGGGCCCCCTCGGTCGGCACATGGCGGGGCTGGGGGGCGCTGTTCCTGCTGCGCCGCCGCCGCCGGATCGGGCGCGACCCGTCCGAACGGCTGCACGAAAGCGTGCCGCCCGCCGCCCGGCGCCGCTGGCCGCAGGGCTGAGGCTTTCCGCCGCCGCGTCGCCCGGCTAGGCTGCGCCCGTCAACCGCGGGACCCGAGATCATGCGCACCGTCACCCTGTCCGCCACCCAATTCGCCTGCAGCTGGGACCTTCCCCGGAACCTTGAGGCCGCCGAAAGCGCCATCCGCGCCGCCGCGGGGCAGGGCGCGCAGGTCATCCTGATACAGGAGCTGTTCGGTGCGCCCTATTTCTGTATCGAGGAGCGGCCGGAATATTTCGCTCTTGCCGCGCCCGCGGAAGGCCACCCACTGATCGCCCGCTTTGCCGATCTGGCGCGCGAACTGGGCGTTGTCCTGCCTTGCTCCTTCTTCGAACGCGCGGGGCAGGCCTTCTTCAACACGCTGGCCATGATCGACGCCGATGGGAAGGTGCTGGGATATTACCGTAAAAGCCATATCCCCCAAGGCCCGGGCTATGAGGAGAAGTTCTATTTCTCCCCCGGCGATACCGGCTTTCGCGTCTGGGAGACCGCCTTCGGCCGGATCGGCGCGGGGATCTGCTGGGACCAGTGGTTCCCCGAAGCCGCCCGCGCCATGGCGCTGATGGGGGCCGAGGTGCTGCTTTATCCCACCGCCATCGGCTCGGAACCGCCCGCGCCCGGCTATGACAGCCAGCCGCATTGGGAAACGGTCATGCGCGGCCATGCGGCAGCCAACCTTCTGCCGGTGGTCGCCTCGAACCGCATCGGCACGGAAACCGCGCCGGGCGGAACCGGGGTCACCTTCTACGGCTCCAGCTTCATCGCCGATCACATGGGCGCTCTGCTGGCCAAGGCCGGGCGCGACACGGCCGAGGTGCTGACGGCAACGGTTGACCTCGATGCCATCGCCGCCCTGCGCGCGAGCTGGGGCCTGTTCCGCGACCGCCGTCCGGAGCTTTATCGCGCCTTGGGCACGCTGGACGGTCAGATCCGCCAGTAGATCCAGGTCGCCGCGAAGACGAGGGCGATCAGAACCGGCTGATGGATCAGATAGACCGCCAGCGAATGCCGCCCGGGCCAGCTCAGACGGCGCAGAAATGGGGTCTCCGTCACGGCCAGCCTCGGCCAGAGGCCGAAATGACTGAAGATCTTCCCGGTGGCCAGCCCCGCCAGAAACGGCGCGAACCAGGGAAACAGCGGCTCGAAATCGGCCGTGGCCGGAATGCGCCCCGACAGGCCGGTCCAGATCAGCCAGCCGTCAAAGGCCGGATCGGACCAGACCCAGGGCAGCCAGAACACAAAGGCTGCCACCGCCAGCACCGCCGCCGCGGGCAGCCGCAGGAACAGAAGGCCCAGAAGCGACGCGACGAAGATCGAATGCAGGATGCCGTAAAAGATCGTCAGCCCCGGCAGGGCGAAATAGGTGGCCACGGTCACCAGCGCCGCCGCCGCCCCGATCTTCGCCTGCCGCCGCCAGAAGCCAGGCCAGCGGATGCCTGCGCCATGCGACAACCACAGCCCCAGCCCGGCCAGGAACAGGAAGGATCCGGCCACGATCCGCGCATGCCACCAGAACCAGCCAGTGATCGCGGTGTCCTGCGGCACCCAGCCGAAAATCTCCAGATCAAAGACGAAATGGAACACCACCATCCCCGCCAGCGCCAGCGTGCGGGCAAGGTCGATCAGGATCAGGCGGTCCGGTCTCGTCATCCACATCTCCCCCGTCCGCCGTTCCACTGCCGCGGCCGGCCCTTGGTGCCCGCAAAGCCCTTCTTCTGCAACGGTCTTCGCCCTTCATCTTGGCGCAAATATCCCGGGGGTGCGGGGGCTGGCCCCCGCGCGGCGGGTGGTCAGGCCGCAGAAGGGCAAAGAAAAAGGGCGGCCCGAAGACCGCCCTTCTGCGTCCTGTCTGACCGGCTCAGCGGCTGCGCAGGTCGATGTAGTCGCGCTTCTGCGGCCCGATATACAGCTGCCGCGGACGACCGATCTTGCCCGACGGGTCCGAGATCATCTCTTTCCACTGGCTGATCCAGCCGATGGTGCGCGAGATGGCGAAGATCGGGGTGAACATCGAGGTGGGGAAGCCCATCGCCTCAAGAATGATGCCCGAATAGAAGTCCACGTTCGGATAGAGCTTCTTCGAGACGAAATATTCGTCCTCCAGCGCGATCCGCTCCAGCTCCTTGGCCACCTGCAACAGCGGGTTGTTGTGGACGCCCAGAAGCTCCAGCACCTCGTCGGCCGATTCCTTCATGACCTTCGCCCGCGGGTCGAAGTTCTTGTAGACCCGGTGGCCGAAGCCCATCAGGCGGAAGCCCGAGTTCTTGTCCTTGGCCTTGGCGATATATTCCGGAATGCGGTCAACGGTGCCGATTTCCTTCAGCATCTCAAGGCAGGCCTGATTGGCGCCGCCATGGGCCGGGCCCCAGAGACAGGCGATGCCGGCCGCGATACAGGCGAAGGGATTGGCGCCCGAGGACCCGGCCAGACGCACGGTCGAGGTCGAGGCGTTCTGCTCATGATCCGCATGCAGCATCATGATGCGGTCCATCGCCTTTTCCAGCACGGGCGACACCACATATTCCTCGGCCGGGACCGAGAAGCACATATGCAGGAAGTTGCCTGCATAGCTCAGCGCGTTCTTCGGATAGACGAAGGGCTGGCCCACGGAATATTTATAGGCCATGGCGGCGATGGTCGGAAGCTTGGCGATCATGCGGATCGCCGAAACCTCGCGGTGCCACGGATCGTTGATATCCAGCGAGTCGTGGTAGAAGGCCGACATCGCCCCCACGACGCCCACCATGGTCGCCATCGGATGGGCGTCCCGGCGGAAGCCGCGGAAGAAGTTGGTCATCTGCTCGTGCACCATCGTATGGCGGGTCACGCGCGCGGTGAAATCGGCCAGCTGCGCCGCGGTCGGCAGTTCGCCGTACATCAGCAGATAGCAGACTTCCAGATGGCTGGACTTTTCGGCCAGCTGTTCGATCGGATAGCCGCGATACAGCAGCTCGCCGATATCGCCGTCGATATAGGTGATCGCGCTTTCGCAAGCGGCGGTCGAGGTGAAGCCGGGGTCGAAGGTGAAGACATCGGCCTGCCCGTAGAGCTTGCGGATATCCAGCACGTCCGGGCCGATGGTGGGCTGCATGACCGGCAGGTCGTAATCCTTGCCGTCCAGCGTCAGCGTCGCTTTTCTGTCAGTCATTCTAACACTTCCCCCGTGTCGCGAAGGCGGCCGCCGGGCAGAGGCGGCCAGCCGATAGCTTCCATGACCCCCCGCATCATGCAGGGGTTGCAAGGCCGGGGGGGGACGCGGCGTCAGCCGGCGGCCTCCGAGAGCCTTGCGATCGTTTCATCCCGACCGATGACCAGCATCATGTCGAAGACCGAGGGCGTCACGCTGCGGCCCGCAAGCGCCGCCCGGAGGGGTGCCGCCAGCTTGCCGAATCCGATGCCGTTCTCGGCCGCGATCTGGTTCAGAATGGTCTCCAGTTCGGGCTTCGTCCAGCTAGCATTTTGCAGCCGCGGCGTCAAACTTTTCAGTATACTACGGGATACCGAATCCAGTGCCGCCGCCGCCTTCTCCTCGGGGACGATCGGGCGGGATGTTAGCGCGAACTCCGCTTTTTCAAGCAGTTCCGGGAAGGTCTTCGCACGGTCCTTCAGCACCGGCATTGCGCGCTGAAGCAGGGGCCGCTGTGCATCTGTCAACGCAGGGCGGCCGCTGGCTTCCAGAAAGCCCTCCAGTTCCTGCAGCAGCGCGGCATCGTCGGTCATCGCGATGTGATGGCCGCAGGTGTTTTCCAGCTTCTTGAAATCCAGTCGCGCCGGCGCCCGTCCGATGCCTTTCAGGTCGAAGACCGCCATCGCCTCGGCGCTGGTGAAGATCTCCATGTCGCCATGCGCCCAGCCCAGACGAGCCAGATAATTGCGCATGCCCGAGGCCGGGTAGCCCATGGCCTGATACTCTTCCAGCCCGGTCGCACCATGGCGTTTCGACAGCTTCTTGCCATCCGGCCCGTGGATCAGCGGGATATGCGCCCAGACCGGAACCGTCCATCCCATCGCATCATAGACCATCTGCTGGCGTGCGGCATTGTTCAGGTGATCGTCGCCCCGGATCACATGGGTCACGCCCATGTCGTGATCATCCACCACCACAGCCAGCATATAGGTGGGCGTCCCGTCCGACCGCAGGACGATCATGTCGTCCAGCGTCTCGTTCCGGATGGTCACATCGCCCTGCACCTGATCGAGGATCACGGTTTCCCCGCTGCGCGGCGCCTTCATGCGGATCACATAGGGCGCGTCGGGGTAGGTGGCCGGGTCGGCGTCGCGCCACGGCGACAGGAACACCGGATAGCTGACGCCGCGGGCCTTTTCCGCCTCCCGAAAGGCCTCGATCTCGGCCTGCGTCGAAAAGCATTTGTAGGCGGTGCCACGGGCCAGCATCTCATGCGCCACCTCGGCATGGCGGTCCTTGCGGTCGAACTGGCTGACCACCTCGCCATCCCAGTCCAGCCCCAGCCAGGTCAGCCCCTTCAGGATCGCCGCCGTCGCCTCGGGGGTGGAGCGTTCGCGGTCGGTATCCTCGATCCGCAGCAGGAACTTTCCGCCGCGGCCCCGGGCATAGAGCCAGTTGAACAGTGCCGTGCGGGCGCCACCGATGTGCAGATATCCGGTGGGCGAGGGGGCGAAGCGGGTGACGACCTGTTCGGATTGTGCGGGTTGTTCGGACATGAGCGGCATTAACCTTTCGGAAACCATGCGCGGGCGAGGATGGCCCGGGTTTGGCGGCATTTAGACGGCAAGGGGGGCTTTGGGCAAGGTGGCGGTCCTGTCTCATCCCATCACGGGGGCTGCGGGGCGGCTGCGGGACCTGCCGTTGATCCCCCTTCTGGCGCTGGATGCGGCGCGGGGGCAGCTTCTGCCACTGGCTGCTGTGCTGTTTGCCAGCGGCGCCGGGATTTGGTTCGCCCTTCCGTGGGAGCCGGGGCGTGCGTTCTATCTGGTGATCCTTGGGCTGGCGCTGGCCTGCGGCTTCCTGTGGCGCCTTGGTCCCGATCTGGGCCGACCGCTGGCGGCCGGAGCCTTTGCGCTGCTGGCCGGTGTTCTGGCGGCCGGGATCCGGGCCGAGATGCAGGCCGCGCCCATGCTGTCCTTTCGGTATTACGGGCCGATCGAAGGCCGCATCGTCGAGATTGACCGGTCCGGCAGCGATGCCGTCCGCCTGACATTGGACCGGGTGGTTCTGCGCGAGATGGACCCCGACCGCACACCGCTGCGTGTCCGCATCTCGCTTCAGGGCGGCCAAAGCTTTCTGGACCCGGCCCCCGGACAGCTCGTGATCCTGACCGGCCATCTCTCGCCCCCCGACACCGCGGCCGAGCCGGGCGGTTTCGATTTCCGCCGCATGGCCTGGTTCGACCGTCTGGGCGGCGTCGGCTATACGCTGAAACCCGTCCTCCTGCTGGAACCACCCGGCCCGGCCGAGGCCTGGATCGGGCGGTTGCGCGTCACGCTTTCCGCTGCGATCCGGGCGCAGATCCCCGGGCAGGCCGGCGCCTTTGCGGCGGGCGCCATGACCGGCGACCGCTCTGCCATCACGCAGGACACAGTCGAGGCGCTGCGCGACAGTTCACTCGCCCATATCCTTGCGATTTCCGGCATGAACATGGCCTTTCTGGCGGCCTTCGTCTTTGCGCTGATCCGCGGCGGGATTGCCTTGGTGCCGCCCGTGGCCCTGCGGGTGAATGCCAAGAAGGTCTCCGCCGTGCTGTCCTTCTTCGTGGCGCTGTTCTACCTGATGCTCTCGGGCGCGAATGTCGCGACAGAGCGCGCGTTTCTGATGATCACCGTCATGCTGGGCGCCATCCTGCTGGACCGCCGCGCCATGTCCCTGCACAGCGTGGCGATTTCCGCGCTGATCCTCTTGGCGCTGCGGCCCGAAAGTCTGCTGGAACCGGGGTTCCAGATGTCCTTTGCGGCGACCATCGGCCTGATCTCGGGCTTTCGGGCGCTGGACCGCGCGGTGGCGCTGGCGGAATGGCCGCGCTGGACGGTGCCGGTTTTCACACTGGTGGCCAGTTCGCTGATCGGCGGCTTTGCGACGGCGCCTTTTGCCGCCGCGCATTTCAACCGTTTCGCCGATTACGGGCTGATCGCCAATCTGCTGACCGTGCCTGCCATGGGCATTCTGATCATGCCGATGGGGGTGATCGCCTTTCTGCTGGCCCCGCTGGGCCTGTCGGCCCTGCCGCTCTGGCTGATGGGGCTGGGGGCGGAATGGACGCTGATCGTCGCGCATCGGGTGGCCGCGATGGAGGGGGCGGTGACTGCAATCCCCGCGCCGCCGGTCTGGGCGCTGCCCGTGCTGTCGCTGGGGGCGATGTGGCTGGTGCTTTGGCCCGGGCGGGCGCGGCTGGCGGGGCTTGTGCCGGTTCTTGTGACGCTTGCGCTCTGGACGCAGGCGCCGCGGCCCGCCGGGCTGATCAGCGGTGACGGGCGGCTGGCCGGGGTCATGGGGGCGGAGGGTCGGGCGCTGTCCTCCGGCCGTGGTGGCGGTTTTGCCGCCCGCAACTGGCTGGAGAATGACGGAGATCTGGCCGCGCAGACGAAGGCCGCCACCCGTCCGGGCTTTGACGGCCCCGCCCATGCGCGTGCTTTCAGGATCGGCGGGCTGAAGGGGGTGGTGCTGTCGGGCAAGGCAGGGCTGGCTGAATTGCCCGCTGCCTGTGCTGCGGCGGATTTTGTGGTGCTTTCGGTCAAACCGGAGGCGTCTCTTGCAGGATGCCATGTGATCGGCCCGGATCTGCTTGGCCAGACCGGGGCTTTGTCGCTGTGGCCCCGGCCGGACGGGCAGGTGCTTGTGATGACGGCGCGGGCGGGCGGGCGGCTCTGGACCGGCCGCCCGATGGACCCGGCTGCGGTGGTTGCCGCCCTGCCGCCGGGAATGATCCTTGCCCCGGGACAATAGGGCGGGTGCGTGGTCTTTCTGCCCTGGCCCTGATGGCAGCGGTCCAAGGTCCGGGAGCTGCGGGCGGCGCAGAGATGGTCAGAAAGACGGTAAGCGCCCGGTCGTGTTCCTTCGCCAGTTCGTCGCGGAGAAGCCGGGCAAAAACCAGCCAGCTTTCGCGCTGGAAGGATCCGGTTCCGCAGGGACGGGGACCACACAAGCCTCCCATGCGTGTTGCCTGGTGGGGGATGGTCTGTCCGAGGTCGGGAGCGGGGTCAGGAATAGGTGCGGATCAGCCCGACCAGACGGCCTTGCACCTTGACCATATGGTCGGGGAACACCCGCGTCTCATAGGCCGGATTTGCAGCCTCCAGCGCGATCATGCTGCCGCGGCGGCGGAATCGCTTCAGCGTGGCCTCCTGATCTTCGACCAGCGCCACGATGATATCGCCGTTCTCGGCCGTGTTCTGCTCACGGATCACGACGATGTCGCCATCGTTGATCCCGGCCTCGATCATCGAATCGCCGCGCACTTCCAGTGCATAATGGCTGCCCCGGCCCGAGAGCATGGAGCCCGGCACGGCGACATGATGCGACACTTCCGAGATCGCCTCGATCGGCACGCCGGCTGCGATGCGGCCCATGACCGGCAGTTCCAGCGCATGCACCACCTCCACCGGCATGGCCTGCCGCGGCGGGGCGGCGGGACGGTCGCCTTCCACCACCCTGGGGGTAAAGCCGGGCTTTTCCATCGCTTCGGGCAGTTTGATGATTTCCAGCGCGCGCGCGCGATGGGCCAGCCGGCGGATGAAGCCACGCTCTTCCAGCGCGGTGATCAGCCGGTGAATGCCGGATTTCGACCGCAGATCCAGCGCCTCTTTCATCTCATCGAAAGAGGGCGGTACGCCATCGCGGTCCATGCGGGCCTTGATGAAGTTCAACAGTTCAAGCTGTTTCCGCGTCAGCATGGCATCCCCCGGTGGCCGGTCGTTTGCCTATTGTTCTGCCCGTGTTCCCGGTTTGTGTCAAGCCTGCCAGAGGCCTGACACCGATCAAAGCGGCAGATAGGTCACTGGATCGCCCGCTTTGCGCGCAACATCGCCCGCAGGGCGCAGCAAAAGCGCATCCGCCTCGGTCAGCAGGGTCAGAAGCGCGCTGTCCTGCGGGCCGAACGGGGTGAGGGTCGTGCCGTCTTCGGACAGGCGGGCCCGCATATAGTGGGAGCGGGGGCCATTCTCCGCAAGATCTGCACCGGCGCGGGCTGGGCGCAAGCGGGGCAGGGGCGCGGGATCGCCCTGCAGATGACGCAGCAGCGGCAGCAGGAACAGATGCCCGCAGACGATGGCGGAGACCGGATTTCCAGGCAGGCCCAGCACCACCGCACCGCGCAGTCGACCCGCCATCAGGGGCTTGCCCGGCCTGAGCGCGATCTTCCAGAAGGCAAAATCCATGCCCTCGGCGGCCAGCACGCGGCCCACAAGATCATGGTCGCCCACCGAGGCGCCGCCGATCGTCACCACCACATCGGCGCCTTCGGCCAAGGCCAGGACGGTGCGCAAGGCGGGTTCGTTGTCACGGGCGACGGGAAGAACCCGCACTTCGGCGCCTTCGCCTTCGGCCAGAGCCTTCAGCGCGAAGGCGTTGGAGGCGACGATCTGGTCGGGGCGCGGGTCCTCGCCCGGTTGCACCAGCTCATCCCCGGTGCCGATCAGGGCCACGACCGGACGGCGGGCCACCGGAACCTGCGGCACGTTCATCGCCGCGATCAGCGCCAGATCGGCAGGCCGCAGCCGACGCGGGGCCAGCGCGGCGCCCTCGGCGAAATCCTGACCGCGGACGCGGACATGGGTCGCGCGCTCCTCCTCCAGAACGGTGATCCGGTCACCGTCGCGCCGGACGTTTTCCTGAATGACCACGCGGTCGGTGCCGGGGGGCAGGGGGGCGCCGGTGAAGATGCGGATGCAGTCGCCGGGGCTGACGCTGCCCGGGAAGGCATGGCCCGCGCCGGCCTCACCCACCACGCGGAAGCTGGCGCCTGCGGGGGCCGGGCCGAAAACGGCATAACCGTCCATCGCCGAGGCATCGAAGGGCGGCTGGTCGCGCCGGGCCGTCACCGGACCCGCCATCCAGCGCCCGGCGGCCTGCGCCAGCGGCACATTTTCAGCGGGCAGCGGGCCAGCCAGCGCCAGAAGACGGCGGGTCGCCTCTTCGACCGGGATCAGACCACTCATGCCTCATACCGGCCGGAGCGGCCGCCGTCCTTCAGCAGGAGGCGGATATCCTCGATCCGCATGGCCTTGTCCGCGGCTTTCAGCATGTCATAGACGGTCAGCGCGGCAACGGTCACCGCAGTCAGCGCCTCCATTTCCACCCCGGTGCGGCCGGTGGTGCGCACGGTCGCCTCGATCCTGAGCCGCCCGTCGAGGGGCGCGAGATCCAGCGAGACTTTGGACAACGGCAGCGGATGGCAGAGCGGGATCAGATCGGCGGTGCGTTTGGCCCCCATGATCCCGGCCAGCCGCGCGACGCCGATCACATCGCCCTTCGCGGCCCGCCCTTCGGCCACAAGGGCCAGTGTGGCGGGGGCCATGGCGACGAAGCCTTCGGCCACGGCGACCCGGTCGGTCACGGGCTTTTCCGTGACGTCCACCATATGCGCGGCGCCCGTGGCGTCGAAATGGGTCAGCGGGCTCACAGCACCGCGCCCCCGTGGCCGGTCAGCGGGCGGGCCAGGATCGCACGGGTGGCGGCGGCCACATCGTCTTGCCGCATCAGGCTTTCCCCGATCAGGAAACAGCGCGCGCCATAAATCGCCAGATCGGCCAGATCCTCGGGCGTGTAAAGTCCGCTTTCCGCCACGATCAGCCGGTCCTCGGGCACGCGGCGGGCCAGCTGGCGGGTGGTGTCCAGCGTCACCTCGAACGTGTGCAGGTTGCGGTTGTTGATCCCCATCAGCGGCGATTTCAGAAGCTGCGCCCGCTCCAGCTCGGCCTTGTCATGGACCTCGATCAGGACATCCATGCCATAGCCGATGGCGGCATCTTCCAGCTCGGCTGCCTGCGCATCCGAAAGCGAGGCCATGATGAGAAGGATGCAATCCGCCTTCAGCGCACGGGATTCGGCAACCTGATAGGGATCATAGAGGAAATCCTTGCGCAGGCAGGGCAGTTTCACCGCGTCATGGGCCTGAACGAGATAGTCGTCCGCGCCCTGAAACGAGGGCGTGTCGGTCAGGACGGACAGGCAGGTGGCGCCGCCCTCCTCATAGGCGCGGGCCAAAGCGGGCGGGTCGAAATCGGGGCGGATCATACCCTTGGACGGGCTGGCTTTCTTGATCTCGGCAATGAGGCCATAGCCGCTGGCGGCGGCGGTGGTCAGGGCGCGGGCAAAGCCGCGCGGCGCGGGCGCGGCCTTGGCGGCGTCCTCCACCTCGGCCAGCGGGCGTTCGGCTTTGCGGGCCGCAACTTCTTCCAGCTTGTAGGCCTTGATCGTGTCGAGAATGGTGCTCATCGCCGTCTTTCTGTCTGTCGTCGGTCCCGGTATCCACGCGCCGGGGGCTTTGCGCCCCCGGACCCCCGCAGGATATTTGGCCAAAGTGGAAAGGCCGGTCCGGTTTAGCCGCTTGGGCCGGGGATGGGAAGGCTTCAGGCGGACCAGTCGACGGGCGCTTCGCCGCGGGCGGTGAGCCAGGCATTGACCTGCGAGAACGGGCGGGAGCCGAAGAAGCCGCGGTAGGCCGAAAGCGGCGAGGGATGCGGGCTTTCCACGAAGAGATGCCCGTCCCGCGGCAGCCGGGCGCAGAGCTTTTGCGCGGGCGCGCCCCAGAGGAGGAAGGCACGCGGCCCATCGGCGGCGGTGGCGGCCAGAATTTGTGCCGCCAGTGCCTCCCAGCCCCAGCCCTTGTGGCCGTTCGACCGGCCCACGGGCACCGTCAGCACGGTGTTCAGGAGAAGGACACCCTGTTCGGCCCAACGGGTCAGGTCGCCGTCGGGGCGGGCGATGCCGGTGTCGGCGGCGACTTCGGTCAGGATGTTCCTAAGGCTGTCGCGCGGCGGGTCGCCGGGCGGAAAGGCGAAGGCCAGACCCTGCGCACGGCCCGGCGTGGGATAGGGGTCCTGCCCGAGGATCACCACCCGCACGCTTTCGCGCGGGGTCAGCGCCAGCGCGCGGAACATGCGGTCGGGCGCGGGCTGCCAGCCGGGGCTGGCGGTCAGCCTGTCCCAGAGCGCGGGCCAGTGGTCCGCAAAGAACGGCAGCCCGGCCCAGGAGGCGGGCGGTTCGGGCCGCAGGGTCACGCGGCGGTGGCCTTGGCCGCGGCTGCGAGCTTTGCCCGCGCCGCGCCGGAATCGAGGCTTTTGCGCGCCAGTTCGACCCCCTCGGTCAGGCTGGCGGCCCGGTCGGCCACCACCAGCGCCGCGGCCGCGTTCAGCAGCACCGCATCGCGGTAGGCGCCCTGTGCCCCGTCGAACAGCGCCCGCAGCGCCGCGGCATTTTCCGCAGGGGTGCCGCCCATGATCTTTTCGAACGGGTGATAGGGCAGGCCCGCATCTTCGGGATGCAGGGTGAATTCGCGGATATGCCCGCCCTCCAGCGCCGCCACCTTTGTCGGCGCTGCGATGGAAATCTCATCGGTGCCGTCGCCGCCATGGACGAGCCAGGCCTTCACGCTGCCAAGCGCGCGCAGGGTTTCCGCCATGGGCCGGATCAGCGCGTCCGAGAAGGTGCCGGTCAGCTGCCGCTTGACGCCGGCGGGGTTGGTCAGGGGGCCGAGGATGTTGAAGATCGTGCGCGTGCCCAGTTCGGTGCGCACGGGGCCCACATGACGCATGGCGGGATGGTGCATCGGCGCCATCATGAAGCCGATCCCGGCCTCGGCCAGCGATTTCTCCACCACTTCGGGGCCGACCATGACGTTCAGGCCCAGTTCCGTCAGCGCATCCGCTGCGCCGGATTTGGACGACAGGTTGCGGTTGCCGTGCTTGGCCACCACCACGCCCGCGCCTGCCACCACAAAGGCCGTGGCGGTGGAGATGTTCAGCGTGCCCTTGCCATCCCCGCCGGTGCCGACGATGTCCATCGCCCCTTCGGGCGCGCGGACGGGATGGCATTTCGACCGCATCACATGGGCGGCGGCGGCATATTCATCCACCGTCTCTCCGCGCGTGCGGAGCGCCATGAGAAAGCCGCCCATCTGGGCCGGGGTGGCCGCCCCTTCGAACAGCGCGCCGAAAGCAGCCTCGGCCTCGGCGCGGGTCAGCGGACGGGTCGCCGCCACGCCGATCAGCGGCTTCAGGATCTCGCTCATGCCGGAACCTTTACGCGCGCCGCCTCAAGGAAATTGCGCAGCAGCCGGTGGCCGTGCTGCGAGGCGATGCTTTCGGGGTGGAACTGCACGCCCTCGATCAGTTTCTCGCGGTGGCGCAGACCCATGATCGTGCCATCCTCCAGCCAGGCCGTCACCTCAAGGCTGGCGGGCAGGGTGGCGCGGTCCACGATCAGCGAATGGTAGCGGGTGGCCTCGAAGGGCGAGGGCAGGCCTGCGAAGATGCCTTTGCCCTCATGATGCATCAGCCCCATCTTGCCATGCACGATCTCATGGCAGCGCACGACCTTGCCGCCGAAGGCCTCGCCAATCGTCTGGTGGCCAAGGCAGACCCCCAGAAGCGGCACATCCGCCTCAGAGGCCGCGCGGGTCAGCGGCAGGCAGATGCCGGCCTGCGCCGGATCGCAGGGGCCTGGCGACAGGACAATCGCCTCCGGCCGCAGCGCCAGCGCCTCCTGCACCTGGAGGGCATCGTTGCGCACCACTTTGACCTCGGCCCCCAATTCGCCCAGATAATGCACGAGGTTCCAGGTGAAGCTGTCGTAGTTGTCGATCAGAAGCAGCATCTTGCTTGGCCTTGCCGGAAAGGGGATGAAGCGGCGCACATGGCGCGTTATACAGGGGCGCGTTATACAGAGGCCCGGACGGATGGGCCAGTATAGATGGGCCGGTGCGGGCGGCGGGGTCAAGGGCGGACGATGCCGGGCCCGACCGGAAGAGATCAAAGCGGGGGCAACCCGCGGGGTCCGGGCGCATCGTGCCCGGGCGGCAGGACAAAGGCGGAGGCGCGTGTGATCGGCAGGTTCATTCTGGGGGCAGGTCTGGGGGCAATTGTCGGCTCCGGTGTTCTGGCGCTGGTCTCGCTGACCGTGCCGGCCAATCTGCCCGCCCCTCCCGCAGCTGCGCCCGGGGCTGTCACGCCCGATCCGGACCCGCCCAAGGCGTCCGGGGCCACGCTGCCGCCCGGCACGCCGGAGCCCGAGCCAGAGCCTGAAGCTGCGTCTGAGGCTGTTGCCGAAGCGCCCGAACCGGCAGGGCAAAAGGCGACCGAGGTGCCCGCCACCGGACCCGTGCCCCCCGGGTCTGCTGCAATGCCCGAACCTGCGGCTGTTGCAGAGCCTGCCCCAGCTGACACTGCCTCCGTCGAGGCCGTCCCGGACACTGCGCCTGGCCAGCCCGCGCCGGCGGTCTCCGCCTCCTCGGAGCCGACCGAAGCTGCCGTCGCGGAACCTGTGGTCCCCGGGGCGGGTGCGGCCGCGCCCGCTGCACCTCTGGTCCCGGCCGGATCCGCCGCCGTTCCGGAGGTCGGGGCCGATGACGCCGCGCCTGCACCGCTGCCCCCGCCACCTGCCGCGCCGCAGGCCCCTGTGGCCGAGGCCCGGCCTCTGGCGCCCGCCGTTCCTGCGCCCGCCCCCTCCGCCGTGCCGGTGGCGGATCCGCCCGCCGCCCCGCCGGAGCCGGGCCTGAGCGCGGAGCCCGCGGCCCCGGGTCTGGCTGCCGCGCCCGCGGCCCCTGCCGCGCCGCCATCGCCCGCCATGCCTGCGCCCGAGGCGGCCCCCGCCGCCGCGGCGGAGGCCGGGCTGCCCCCGCTTTCACCCGAGGAAGAGGCGCTTCTGGCCGAAATCGCCGAGAACGGACCGCAGGCGCTGCCCGATGATCTGGTGCCGGTCCCTGATCCCGTGGCCGAAGCGCCGGCCGGGCAGGGGTCGGACCCCGTGCCCGAAGCCGCGGGCAGGCCGGGTCTGGTCGTGGTGGGGGAAGGTTCGACCCTGCCCTCCACCCCCGCGCTGCCCGGCAGCGGCGCCGGTGAAGGAGGTCTGCCGCAGATTGGTGCCGAGGATCCGGTTCCCTCCGCGGCCCCGGCCGAACCGCCCGCCAGCACCCGCCCGCTGGACCTCTACGCCCGGCCCTTTGAAAATCCGTCGGAAAAGCCGCTCTTCGCCATTCTGCTGATCGACACGGGCGCCCCGGATCTGGACCGGGCGGCGCTGGCGGCGCTGCCCTTCCCGGTGACCTTCGCCGTCGATCCGCAGGACCCGCAGGCCGGGGCCTATGCCGCAACCTATCGCGCCACCGGACAGGAGGTGGTGATGCTCGCCTCCGCCGTGCCGAAAGGTGCCAAGGCCAGCGATGTCGAGGTGGCCTTCGGGGTGATGGAGCAGTCGCTGCCCGAGACGGTGGCCGTTCTGGATCCCACCGGCCGCAGCTTTCAGGGCGACCGGCCGCTGGCCAGCCTCGTGGTGCCGGTGGTGGGCGCGGGCGGCCGCGGCCTTGTGACCTGGAACGAGGGGCTGAATGCCGCGGATCAGGTCGCCCGGCGCGAGGACGTGCCCGCCGCGGTGATCTTCCGCAAACTCGATGCCGAGGGGGAGGACAGCCCGGTGATCCGCCGCTATCTGGATCGTGCCGCCTTCAAGGCCGCGCAGGAGGGCAAGGTGGTGGTGGCAGGCGAGACCCGGCCCGAGACGGTGACCGCGCTTCTGGAATGGGCGGTCGAAGGCCGCGCGGCGACGGTGGCGCTGGCCCCGGTCACGGCGGTCCTGTCCATCGACTGAGGCTTTCACATTGCGCCGCCGCCCGAAGGCGGCGGCAGACCGGGGTCCTCGCCTCTGGCCTGCGGCCAACCGGCTCAGGCGGGGACCGCCCGCCATGCCGCTTTATCTTGGCAGAAATATCCCGGGGGAGGCGAAGCCCGGGGGCAGCGCCCCCGAACCCGAGCCGGTTGGCGCGGCACGCGCCAGAGGCGAGACAACAGGCTTGCGCGGGCCTTTGGCCCGCGCGCCGCAAAACAGCGACGGGTCAGCCGTTGCCGCGGCTGAACCGGCCCGCATCCTCGGCCGCGCGGCGCAGCGCGAAGGATTTGTTGACCGTCTCCTGAAACTCGGCCTCGGGGTCGCTGTCATAGACCACGCCGCCGCCCGCCTGAATATACAGCGTCTCGTCCTTCAGCACCGCGGTGCGCAAGGCGATGCAGAAGTCCATCTCGCCATTGGCGGCGAAATAGCCCACGCCGCCGCCGTAGACGCCGCGCTTTTCCGGCTCCAGCTCGTCGATGATCTCCATGGCCCGCACCTTGGGCGCACCGGACACCGTGCCCGCGGGAAGACCCGCCAGCAGCGCGGACAGCGCGTCCTCGCCCTCGCGGATCTGGCCCACCACGTTCGAGACGATGTGCATGACATGGCTGTAGCGTTCGATGATGAACTGCTCGGTCGGGCGCACCGTGCCGATCTGCGCCACCCGGCCCACATCGTTGCGGCCCAGATCCAGCAGCATCAGATGCTCGGCCAGCTCTTTCTTGTCGGCCAGCAGGTCCAGCTCCAGCGCCTTGTCCTCTTCCGGCGTCGTGCCGCGTTTGCGGGTGCCGGCGATGGGGCGGATCGTCACCTCGCCGTCGCGCAGCCGGACCAGAATCTCCGGGCTGGCGCCCACGACCTGAAAGCCGCCGAAGTTGAAGAAGAACATGAAGGGCGAGGGATTCGTCCGCCGCAGGCTGCGATAGAGCGCGAAGGGCGGCAGCGGAAAGTCCAGCGCCCATCTCTGGCTGGGCACTACCTGAAAGATGTCGCCCGCGCGGATGTAGTCCTTGGCCTTTTCCACCGCGGCCTTGTAGCCGTCATGGGTGAAGTTCGACCGCGGCTCGCCCACGCTCTGTTCCTGACCCAGATCGCGCTGCATGGCGGGCGCCCGGTCCAGATCGCGCAAAGCATCAGCCACCCGTTCCGCCGCCTGCGCATAGGCTGCACGGGCGTTCTGGCCCCCTGCGGCCCAGGCCGGGGCGCAGACGGTGACCTCTCCCTTCACCCCGTCCAGCACCGCCACGACCGAAGGGCGCATCAGCACCGCATCGGGCAGGCCGATGGGATCGGGGTTCACATCCGGCAGATGCTCGACCAGCCGGATCATGTCATATCCCAGATAACCGAAAAGCCCGGCCGCAATCGGGGGCAGGCCTTCGGGCATGTCGATGCGGCTTTCGGCGATCAGGGCGCGCAACGCCTCCAGCGGGTGGCCCGGCACCGGAGAGAACGCCGTCTTGTCGAAGCGCGCATCGCGGTTGATCTCGGACCCGATGCCGGTGCAGCGCCAGATCAGATCCGGCTTCAGCCCGACGATGGAATAGCGGCCGCGCACCTCGCCCCCCGTCACGCTTTCCAGCATGAACGTGTCATCGCGGGCCTCGCCCAGTTTCAGCATCAGGCTGACGGGCGTGTCCAGATCCGCCGCCAGCCGGGCCCAGACAAGCTGGTTCTTCCCCTCGGCCCAGGCTTTTTCGAAACGGTCGAAGGAAGGTTCGATGATCATTATTGCAGCTGTGCGTTGACGGCGTTGATGGCGTTCTGGTCGATCTGGATGCCCGCGCTGTCCGAAACAGCGGTGGCAAAAGCGGCGAAGGCATCCTGCGACAGGGCCTGCTGGACCTGCGCAGCGATAGCGGCCTTCAGCGCCTCGGCCTCGGCACCTGTTTCGTCGGCGGGGGTGATGCTGTCCAGCCGGACAAGGGCGATGAATTCCCCGTCCTCGAACACCCGCACCTCGCCTTCGGCCATGGTGAAGACGGTGGTCATCAGGCTGGCCGGGGTATTATCCACCGTGCCTTCGCGGCTGATGGCGGGGGTCACGTCCACGATGCCCAGGCTGCCGAGGGTGGCGCCGCCCTCGACCGCGGATTTGAACGCCACCGCCTGATCCGACCGCGCCTTGCGGGTGGCCGCAGCCGTCCAGGCCTCGGTCACCGCCTCGCGCGCCTCATCAAATGGGATGGGCGCGGCAGGCACGGTTTCCACGAATTCCATCGCTACCACGCCGCCGTCGTCCAGCAGGACGGCTTCGGGGAAATCGCCCTCGGCCAGCTTGTCGGCAGCATCGCGGAAAGCCTGATAGCCTTCGATCGCATCGGGACCCTGCGCGCCCGCGGCATAATCCACCGAGGCAAGCGTCATGCCCACGGATTTGGCCAGCGTCTCCAGCGTCTCGCCCCCGGCGAGCAGATCGTCGATCTCCTCGACCTTGTCGGCGATCAGCCGGCGGGCGGCGTCGAACTGCAGCTCCTGCGCCAGATCGGCCTTGGCCTCGTCAAAGCTCACCTCTTCGCCCGCCAAGGTGCCGTTCACCCGGAACAGCGCCGGGCCAAGGCTGCTTTCGGCGGCGACGGTGCTGCCCTCGGCGGCGGCAAAGACCGCTTCGCCCGCGGCGCCCAGATCGGTCAGGGCAACATCGCCCATATCCACTGCATCCATGGTCAGGCCACGGTCGGTCACCAGTGCCTCGAAGGTGGTCGTGCCGGCATCCAGCGCGGCCTTGGCCGCATCCAGCGCGGCCTGATCGGGGAAGACCAGCCGTTCGACCAGCCGCCGTTCGGGCACCACGAATTCGGAGATCCGTTCGTCATACATCTTGCTCAGCAGCGCCTCGTCCACCGGCTGATCCTTGGCGATGGTCTCGGGCAGAAGCGCGGCATAGGCGATGCGCTTCGCCTCGGGCCGGGTGAAGGCGGCGATATTCGCGTCATACCACGCGCGCAGCTCTTCCTCGGTCGGTTCGGCCACTGGGGCGGTCAGATCGGCCGCGGTCACGCGGATCATCGAAAAGCCGCGACGCTCGGCAATATAGCGATACATCGCATCGGTCACCGAGGCGGGTGCGGTAAAGCCCCCGGCAACCGCACCCTGCAACAGCGAGCGGGCCACGTCACGGCGCAGGGATTCCTCGTATTCCGCATCGGTCCAGCCATTCTGCTGCAGGGCCCGCCGATAGGTGTCCCGGTCGAAAGCACCGGTCACGCCGGAAAAGGCGCTTTGCTTCATGATCTCGGCCGCGACGGTCTGGTCGCCCACCGACAGGCCGATCTTTGCCGCGCGGTCGTCCAGCGCGGCGCGGCTGACCAGCGAGGACAGCGCCTGCTGGCCGATGCCGAACTGCAGCGCCTGCTGCACGCCCAGCTGCATGCCGAACTGCTGCGACAGCGAGGCGGTCTGCGACTGCACCTCACGCGCGTAATCCTTGGTCGAGATCGTCACATCCCCGACCGAACCGACCGAGCTGACCGAGCTTTGGAAATTGGTGATGCCGAAGCCGCCAAGGCCAAGGATCAGCATGCCGGTCAGAAGCCAGCCCGCCGCCTGCTGGCCGCGCTTCGGTTTCCGCTTCGGTTCGTCGTCAGCCATCGGCATGCTCCCGCTGGATCGTGGGTTTCGGGCTTGTCTAGTGTGTGGGCGGACAGGGGGCAAGACAGGATGCCCGCCCGCGGCACCCGCGGGTCAGGGGCGGAAGGCGGCCAGCCTGCGGAAGAGTTCGGCAATGCCCGCGGCATCGACATTGGCGAATGCAATGCGGATCTGCCGCTTGCCCGCCGCGCTGCCGTCCGGCTGGAACATCGTGCCGGGCAGCATCAGAACGGCACAATCATCGACCAGCCGCTTGCAAAGTGCGTCCGAGGCCATGTCGAACGGATGTTCCACATAGGCGAAATAGGCGCCGCAGCCCAGAAGACGCCAGCCCTCCAGCGCGGCAAAACCTTCGGTCATGGCGCGGCGGCGGGCAAGGATCTCGTCCCGCTCTCCGGCCACCCATTGCCGCAGGTTCTGCATGCCCCAGAGTGCACCCATTTGGCCCAGCTGGCTGGGGCAGATGGCGACGGTATCAAGGAATTTCTCCACCTCGGCCAGCCGTGTCGCGCTGGCGACGATGGACCCCACGCGGTGCCCCGTCAGCCGGTAGGCCTTGGAGAAGCTGTAAAGCTGCACCAAAGTGTCGTCCCATGCAGGATCGGCGAACAGGTCATGCGGGCGGCCGCCCAGCTCGACCGAATGGCGGCTGTCGAAATCGCGGTAGGTTTCATCCACGATCAGCGCCAGCCCACGGGCGCGGCAGAGGTCGCGGAATTTGGCCAGCACCTCGGCCGGATATTCCACACCGCCGGGGTTGTTCGGGGTGACCAGCACGATGGCGCGGGTCTTTTCGGTGATCAGCGCCTCGGCCGCGGTGGCGGACGGGATCAGCGTATCGCCGGTGTCCAGCCCGACCGTGGTGACGCCCTGCATGTCGAACCACATTTTGTGGTTGAAATACCAGGGCGTCGGCAGGATCACCTCATCCCCCGCACCGGCCAGAGTCGACATGATCGCGCAGAAGGCCTGATTGCAGCCTTGAGTGATGGCGACCTGATCGGCGGCAATCGTCCCGCCATAGGCGGCGGAGAATTGCGTCGCAATCTCGGCCCGAAGGTCGGGCAGCCCCAGCACGGGGCCGTAAAGATGTGCCTGCGGGTCGTTCAGCGCTGCCTCGGCCAAGGCCTGCCGCAGGGGCAGGGGCGGGCTGTCCACCGGCGCGGCCTGAGAGACATTGATCAGCGGCCGGTCGGGCGCGAAGGTCTTGCCCGCGATCCAGCGCCGCGCCTCCATCACCGGGGGGGCCTCGGTCGCGGCGAAGGCGGGGTTCAGGGGCAGGGTCATGGCAACGTCCTTGTGGCGGGTCGCGTCTGGTCGGGTGGCGGCCCCTGCCCAGAGGGGCAGGCCGGGCGTCAGTCCGCGCCGCGGTAGGGCTGAACGTATTGCAGCGCCATGTCCCAGGGGAAGAAGATCCAAGTGTCCTGGCTGACCTCGGTCACATAGGTATCGACCTGCGGCTTGCCGTTCGGCTTGGCATAGACGGTGGCGAAATGCGCCTTGGGATAAAGGCTGCGGATCAGTTCCAGCGTCTTTCCGCTGTCCACCAGATCATCCACCACCAGAATGCCGCTGCCATCGCTCATCAGCTCGGCCTGCGGCGACTTCGTCACCATGGCCTCGCGCCGCTGATCGGCCTTGCCGCCGCCCGAGTGGTAGGATTTGACCGAAACGGTGTCGATGACCCGGATGTCCAATTCCCGCGCGACGATCATGGCCGGGACGAGGCCGCCGCGGGTGATGGCCACCACCGCGCGCCAGCTGCCGCCTTCGCCCGGGCCCTTGCCGTCCAGCCGCCACGACAGCGCGCGCGCGTCGCGGTGGATCTGGTCCCAGCTGACGTGGAATCCCTTTTCATGCGGCAGGCGTTCGGCGGACATGGGTCACTCCTCAGGTGGCGGCGATCTTCACCCCCAGAAGGGCCAGCATCCCTCCGAAGGTGCGGTCGATGACGGTTTTCAGGCTGATATATCCGGCCCGCGTCCGGTCAAGCGAGAAGATGCGGGCGACGGCGATGTTCCACAGCATCTCATTCAGGAAGACCACGGCCAGAAGCGCGCCATAGACCCATGCCGCCGTGCCGGGCGGCACGGTGCCAAGGAAGATGGCCGAGAACATGACCGCGGGCTTGGGGTTCGCCAGCTGGGTGAAGAGACCCAGCCGGAAGGCCGACAGGGCCGAGCGGGGGACGGGTCTTGTGTCCGCGGTCTCGAACGGTTCTGCCGCGTGGCGCCAGAGCTTCCAGCCCATCCAGCACAGATAGCCGCCGCCCAGAATCTTCAGCGCCCAGAGCAGCGCGGGCGCCGCGGCGAAAACGATGTTCAGACCGAACATCGCGGCCGAGGCCCAGACCACCGCGCCGGCACCGATCCCCATGGCCAGCATGGCGCCGGTGCGGAACCCTTCGGTCAGCCCGGTGCGCGCGGCCATCAGGACCGCGGGGCCAGGGCTGATCGCTGCGAACAGCGACAGCCCGGCAAAGGCGAGGAAGGCCGCCAGCGTCATGTTATTCGCCCTTGGCCCCGTGGCCGGTGACGATGGAGATATCGGGCGCGTCGATCGCCTTCATCCCCACGGCATGATAGCCGCAGTCGACATGCAGATTCTCGCCCGTGGTGCCGCTGCCCAGATCGGACAGCAGGAACAGCGCAGCCTTGCCCACCTCTTCCTGCGTCACATTGCGGCGCAGGGGAGAGTTCAGCTCGTTCCACTTCAGGATATAGCGGAAGTCGCCGATGCCGCTGGCGGCCAGCGTCTTGATCGGTCCGGCAGAGATGGCGTTCACGCGGATGCCGTCGCGGCCGAAATCCTCGGCCAGATATTTGACCGAAGCCTCCAGTGCGGCCTTGCACAGACCCATGACGTTGTAATGCGGCATCACCTTTTCGGCGCCGTAATAGGTCAGGGTCAGCATGCTGCCGCCCGGCCCCATCAGCGCGCCGGCCCGGCGGGCGACGGCGGTGAAGGAATAGACGGAAATGTCCATCGACATCAGAAAGTTCTGGCGGCTCGTCTCGACATAGCGGCCGCGCAGCTCGTTCTTGTCGGAGAAGCCGATGGCATGGACGATGAAATCCAGCCCGCCCCATTCCGCCTTGATCCCCTCGAACAGGGCATCCATGCTGGCATCATCCGCCACGTCGCATTCGAAGAGCAGCGGCTTGCCCAGGCTGGTGGCCAGGGGCTCGACCCGCTTTTTCAGCGCCTCCCCCTGATAAGAGAAGGCCAGTTGTGCCCCCTGTGCCGCCACGGCCTGGGCGATACCCCAGGCAATCGACTTGTCGTTCGCAAGCCCCATGATCAGGCCGCGTTTGCCTGCCATCAGTCCGGTTGACATTCCCAGTCCCTCGCCCACCCTTACGGCACGTTGAGGTTGACGTGTAGGCGCAAAGCAGGACTGCCGCAAGGGCAGCGCCACGCGCCGGGAGGACGGGAAAGTGGACAGAACGGGGCTTTTCGCGGGGGACGACCCCTTTACCATCGCGCAGCGCTGGCTGGCCGAGGCCGAAGGGACCGAGCCGAACGACCCCAATGCCATCGCGCTGGCCACCACCGATGCCGATGGCCTGCCCAATGTGCGGATGGTTCTGCTGAAAGAGATCGAGACGGCGGGGCCGGGCGGCGGCGCCTTTGTCTTCTATACCAATTACACCAGCGCGAAGGGGCAGGAGCTTGCCGCCTCGGGCAAGGCCGCCTTCGTCATGCACTGGAAATCCCTGCGCCGGCAGATCCGCGTCCGGGGCACCGTCACCCGGGAAGAGGGGCCGCAGGCCGATGCCTATTACAACAGCCGCAGCCTGACCTCGCGTCTAGGCGCCTGGGCCAGCCGGCAGTCGCAGCCGCTGTCTTCGCGTGAGGCGCTGATGGCCGAAGTGGCGAAGGTCACGCTGAAACAGGGGCCGATTCCCCGCCGTCCGCCGTTCTGGGGCGGGTTCCGGATCGTTCCGTCCGAGGTCGAATTCTGGGCGGATGGCGCCTTTCGGTTGCATGACCGTTTCCGCTGGACCCGGCCCGATGTCAGCACAGGCTGGCAGATTCAACGTCTGAACCCATGATTAAGGTTGAGCGGTAAACTATTCTTTCGCCCGGGTGCGATTTCCTCTTGAACCCGGCCCCCGGAAAGCCCCATCAACTTGGCGGGGCTTAATCTGGGGAGATAGCTCTTGAGATGACTGAAGAAGATAAGGCCGTGCAGGTGTTGCAGGGCCGGGTGAAGTGGTTTGATCCGGCCAAGGGCTTTGGCTTCATCGTCAGTGAAGATTCCAATGCCGATATCCTGTTGCATGCCAACGTCTTGCGTAATTTCGGGCAAAGCTCCGTCGCAGATGGTGCAGGCATAGAGGTTCGGGTTCAGACCACGCCGCGCGGCGTTCAGGCGACCGAGGTTTTGCGGATCGACCCGCCGGAAGGTGTGGTGGTTCCGCTTGGAGAAGAAGCGGGAACGCTGACACCGGATGAGCTCCGGTTGCTGGTGATGGAACCTGCACGGGTCAAATGGTTCGACAAGGCCAAGGGCTTTGGCTTTGCCAATGTCTTCACACGCCCCGAAGACGTGTTCATCCACGTCGAGGTTCTGCGTGTGTCCGGCTTCGCCGATCTCGCCTCGGGCGAGGCGGTGGCGCTGAAGGTGGTGGACGGACGGCGCGGCCGCATGGCTGTGCAGGTCCTGAGCTGGGAAAGCGCGCTTAAGGCGCGCACGAACGAATGAGCCTGCGGCGGGGAAAGCGGAGCATCGGGCGGGTGGGGACCCTGACCCTTGTGCTGTGTGCCCTGCCGCAGTTCCTTTTTGCGGCCGGCGCCTGTTCTGAGGCGCGGGTCGATCTGCGCGGCCCCTTCGGTCAGCAGAGTTTCGCCGTAGAGGTGGCCGAAAGCACCGAGGAACGCGCCCGCGGGCTGATGTTTCGCGAGACGATGGCCGCCGATACCGGTATGCTTTTCGTCTATGAAACGCCGCGTCGTGCGTCCTTCTGGATGGAAAACACGCTGATTCCGCTGGACATGATCTTTGCCGACGAGGCGGGGCGGGTGACCAGGGTTCATGCGAATGCCGTGCCGCTGGACCGCACGCCCATCGACGGCGGGGACGGGGTGCGCTTCGTTCTGGAAATCAACGGCGGGCTGGCTGCAAAACTGGGTATCGCGCCGGGGGCAGAGTTGCGTCATCCCGCCATCGGCCCGGAGGCCGCCTGGCCCTGCGCAGAGTAACGTTCCGTCCCGGCGGATGCTGCGGCGCGGAAATATCTTGTCACGCAGATGTGACGGGCGTATCCTCTGTTCCGACCGGCCCTCGAGCCGGGATGGAACCGGAGAGTCTGCGCCCCCGCGAGGGTGCCTTCGTCTGACCCGAACTGCGCTGCCGCGGCGGCCCGGGTTGTTCTACACCCTATTCCCATAGCGATCACTGCCATGATCCACGATCCCGTCCGCGCTGCGGACCAATTGCGCCTGCCGCCTTATGACGAAGGCGCGCTCGATATTGCTGACTATCTGCGGGAAGAGGCCGCAGATGACGATATTCACCAGGACGCCACACGGCGTCAGGGCTTTCTGGCCTTGTCCGTGGGGGCCGTGGGGGTCGTTTATGGCGACATCGGCACCTCACCCATTTATGCCTTCCGCGAGGCGTTGCGTGCCACCGGAGGGGAGCCGGGCCGGGCCGAGGTTCTGGGCATCCTGTCCCTGCTGGTCTGGACGCTGATCCTGATCGTCACCGTCAAATATGTCTTCGTCCTTCTGCGGGCCGATAACCGGGGCGAGGGCGGGATCCTGTCGCTTTACACGCTGGTCCGGCTGGCCCTTGGGCGGCGGTCGGTGCCGGTGCTGATGCTGGCCATCGGCGGCGCGGCGTTGTTCTTCGGCGATGCGGCGATCACGCCCGCGATCTCGGTCCTGTCTGCGGTCGAGGGGGCGGAACTGGTCGTCCCCGCGATGGAGGACTGGGTGCTGCCGCTGACGGTGGGCATCCTGCTGGGGTTGTTTGCCGTGCAGCGGCAGGGCACCGCACGGGTGGCACGGCTGTTCGGCCCGGTCACAGTGGTCTGGTTCCTGTCGCTGGCTGGGCTTGGCCTTTGGCATATGGCCGAAAATCCGGGTGTTCTGGCCGCGGTCAATCCGGTCTGGGCCATCACTTTCCTGACCCAGCATACCGCCGTGGCCTTCGCCGTCCTCGGGGCCGTCTTTCTGGCGGTGACCGGGGGCGAGGCGCTTTATGCCGACCTTGGCCACTTTGGCCGCCGCCCCATCGCCGCAGCATGGTTCGCGCTGGTGCTGCCGGCGCTGGTGCTGAACTACATGGGGCAGGGCGCACTGGTGCTGGCCGATCCGCATATGGCCCATAACAGCTTTTTCGGCATGGCGCCCGAGCCTTTGCTGCCGGTTCTGGTGGCGCTGGCCACGGTGGCCACGGTGATTGCCGCGCAGGCGGTGATCTCGGGCGCGTTTTCCATGGCGCGGGGCGGGATCCAGCTGGGCTTTCTGCCGCGGCTGCGCATCCGCCACACGGCCGAGGGGCAAAGCGGGCAGATCTACATCGGTGCGGTGAACTGGCTCTTGCTGGGCGGCGTGCTCTGGCTGGTCTTCGCGTTCCAGTCTTCGGGGGCGCTGGCCTCGGCCTATGGCATCGCGGTGACCGGAACGATGATCCTGACCACGATTCTGGGCACGCTTTATCTGATCCATGTCCTGCATGTCCCGCATGCGGCCGCCGTGGCGCTGGTGATGCCGATTGCGCTGATCGAACTGGTGTTCCTCTCTTCGAACCTGACCAAGGTGGCGGACGGCGGCTATGTGCCCTTGCTGACCGCGGCGATCATCGGCTTTCTGATGTGGGCCTGGTGGCGGGGCACGCAGGCCGTGGCCAGCCGCGCGGCCAAAGCCGCCGTCTCGGTCGACAGCTTTGTCCGGGCCATGCGCAACAGCTCTGCCCACAAGGTGCCCGGCACGGCCTTTTTCCTGACGCCGGACCCGGGGGTGGTGCCTTCGGCCCTGCTGCACAATCTGAAGCATAACCGTGTGTTGCATGAACATACCGTGTTCCTCACCGTCGAGACGCTGCGGGTGCCCTATGCGACCGCCGAAGAGCGGGCCGAGGTTCAGGTTCTGGACGGCGCTTTCATCCGGCTGACGCTGCGCTTCGGTTTCATGGAGACGCCGAATGTATCGCGCGCGATGGCGCATGCGCGGCGCGCGGGGCTGAAGTTCGATGTCATGACCTCGACCTTCTTTCTGGGGCGGCGGCGTCCGGTGGCCACGGGCGGCGGCCTTGGCCTGCTGATGGACAAGGTCTATGTGGCGCTGGCCCGGTTCTCGGCCGATCCGACGGATTTTTATCACCTGCCGCGCGACCGTGTGGTCGAACTGGGCGAAAGGGTGGCGATCTGACCCCTCACGCCGGGCTCATTTTCGCGTGAGGGAACCGTCACATTCCTTCGCGAACGGAGCCCGGACCCCCATTTTGCGTTAGCGTGGTGGCGGTAACACCCTTGAAAGAGGTTGAGCGCACCATATGTAACGCGATCCCCCCGGGGGCTGATGGCACCGGGGGCAGACAGGGGGCAGAGAATGAGCACCTACCAGAACCTTCCCGCACCCAGCCCGGAACAAGGGCTGAACCGGTATCTTCAGGAAATCCGCAAGTTTCCGCTTCTGGAACCGGAAGAAGAATACATGCTGGCCAAACGCTGGGCCGATCATCAGGACCCGCAGGCCGCGCATCGCCTTGTGACCAGCCACCTGCGGCTGGCGGCCAAGATTGCCATGGGCTACCGCGGCTATGGTCTGCCGCAGGCCGAGGTGATTTCCGAGGCGAACGTCGGCCTGATGCAGGCCGTGAAGCGGTTCGATCCCGAAAAGGGCTTTCGCCTTGCGACCTATGCGATGTGGTGGATCCGCGCGGCCATTCAGGAATATATCCTGCGGTCGTGGAGCCTTGTGAAACTCGGCACGACATCGGCCCAGAAGAAGCTGTTCTTCAACCTGCGCAAGGCCAAGGCCAAGGTCGGCGCGCTGGAAGAAGGGGATTTGCGGCCCGAGAATGTGGCCCAGATCGCCAAGGATCTTTCGGTGACCGAAGGCGAGGTGGTCGAGATGAACCGCCGGCTTTCGGGGGGCGATGCCTCGCTGAATGCCCAGATCGGTTCGGACGGCGATGGCGCGACCCAGTGGCAGGACTGGCTGGAGGATGAGGACAGCGATCAGGCCGCGGATTATGAGGCCCGGGACGAGCTGGACACCCGCCGCCAGCTGCTGGCGCAGGCCATGTCGGTGCTGAACGACCGCGAGAAGGATATCCTGATGCAGCGCCGTCTGGCCGATGAGCCGGTGACGCTGGAGGAACTGTCCGAGAGCTATGGCGTCAGCCGTGAACGCATCCGCCAGATCGAGGTGCGGGCGTTTGAAAAGCTGCAGTCGCGGATGCGCGAACTTGCCCGCGGCAAGGGCATGGCCATTCCGGCCTGATCTGATCCTGCCCGTTCCGGAACCAACACGGTGCCGGAGCGGGCAGAGCCGTTGCCCGGTGCTTTCGCCCGCCTTGCCGGGCGGCTTTGCCATTGCCCCGCGGGGGCGGGGACGATAGGGAAACGGCGGCAAGAATACGGCGGCAAGGCAGGGGCGCCCGATGAAGATGACCGACACTTTCCTGAAACCGATGCACCGCGAGGGGATCCCCTTCGTGGCGATCTTTGCGGCGGTGACGGTTGTCCTGTTCCTGATCTGGGAGCCGTTGGGCTGGATCGGCACCGGGCTGACGGTCTGGTGCTATTATTTCTTCCGCGACCCGAAACGGGCGGTGCCGGAAAACCGCGGGCTGATGGTCAGCCCGGCGGACGGCATCGTCAGCATGATCGTGCCCGCGGTGCCGCCGGTGGAGCTGGGCCTTGGTCCGGCGCCGATGATGCGGGTGTCTGTCTTCATGTCAGTGTTCAACTGCCATGTGAACCGCGCGCCGATTGCGGGCAAGGTCACCGCCGTGGCCTATCGCCCGGGCAAATTCCTGAACGCCTCGCTGGACAAGGCCTCCGAGGATAACGAACGCAACGCCCTGGCGATCCAGATGGACGATGGCCGCCAGATCGCCGTTGTGCAGATCGCGGGCCTTGTGGCGCGGCGTATCGTCTGCTGGACCAAGCCCGGTCAAAGCCTGCGCACCGGCGAAAGGTTCGGCCTGATCCGCTTCGGGTCGCGGCTGGACATCTATCTGCCCGACGGGGTGGAGCCGCAGGTCGCCGTGGGGCAGACTGCGGTGGCGGGTGAGACGGTGATCGCGCTGGTCGGGCAGGAGGCACCCGCCCGCGCCGCGCGGATGGAGTGAGAGAGGCGGAGGCGCGGATGGACCCGGAGTTTCAGGACGATCTTCCCCCCTCGCCCCCGGCCGAGCCGGAGCGCCAGCTTCTTCTGCTGCGGCTTTTGCCCAATCTGATTTCCATTCTCGCGCTCTGCGCCGGTCTGACGGCGGTGCGCTTTGCCGTGGATGGCAATATCGGCACCGCGGTGCTGCTGATCGCCGCTGCCGCTTTTCTGGACGGGCTGGACGGGCGGTTGGCGCGGATGCTGCAAAGCGAAAGCGCCATCGGGGCAGAGCTGGATTCGCTGTGCGATTTCGTGAATTTCGGCGTTGTTCCGGCCTTTGTCCTCTATCTCTGGGGCCTGCGGGGCGAGGTGGCCTTCGGCTGGATCGCCGTGCTGATCTATGCGGTCTGCTGCATGCTGCGGCTGGCGCGGTTCAACGTGGGCTCACGCAAGGCGGACCCGACCGAGAAGACCACTTTCGTGGGCGTTCCCTCGCCCGCGGGGGCAATGCTGGCGCTGCTGCCGGTCTATCTGGCCAATGTTACCGGGCTGCGTATGCCCGAAGAACTGGTGGCGTTGTGGATGGTGGGCGTGGGTGCGCTGATGATCAGCCGGCTGCGCACGCCCAGCCTGAAACGGGTGCGGGTGCCGGCCTCTTATGTGCCCTTCGTGCTGGTCGCGGGGGTGGCGGGGGTGGCGGCGGTCATCACCTATCCTTGGGTCACGCTGCTCCTCTTCTCGCTCGGCTATCTGGCCGCGCTGGTCTGGGCTTTGGTCAGCCCGGTCCGGCCGGAAACGCCGAAGCCGCTCTGACAGGCTTGCCCGCCGCCGAGGCGCGGCTTAGCCTCGCCCCGGGAACAGGGGGAGACGGGGATGAAAACCATCCGTTGGGGCATTCTGGGGGCCGCAAATTTCGCGCTGAAGCATATGGCGCCGGCGATTCATGCTGCCGAATGGGCGGAATTCGCGGCGCTGGCGACATCTTCCCCCGACAAGGCCGCGCCTTTCCGCGCCTTCTGTCCGTCGCTGCGGGTCCATGACAGCTATGAGGCGCTGCTGGCCGATCCGGCCATTGATGCGGTCTATGTCCCGCTGCCCAATCACCTGCATGTGGACTGGACGCTGAAGGCGCTGGCGGCGGGTAAGCCGGTGTTGACCGAAAAGCCCATTGCCCTCCAGGCCGCGGAAATCGACCGGATCATTGCTGCGCGCGATGCCAGCGGCTGCCTCGCGGCTGAGGCCTTCATGATCCTGCACCACCCGCAATGGCAGCGCGCGCGGGAGTGGGTCATGGGCGGGGAGATCGGCGAGGTCGTCCATGCCGATGCCGCCTTCAGCTTTCGCCTGACCGATGGCGGCAATATCCGCAACCGGCCTGAAACCGGCGGCGGCAGCCTGCGCGACATTGGCGTCTATACCTTCGGTTCCGTCCGCTACATCACCGGGGCAGAGCCGGTCGCGCTGGAGGCGCGGCTGCTGCGCGACAACGGGATCGACAGCTTTGCCCATGTCTTCGGCACGATGCGAGGGGCGGGCGAGACCTTCACCTATGCCTCCACCACCTCGATGCGGGCCTATAACCGGCAGGTGGTGACGGTGCAGGGCACGAAGGGCATGGTCCGGCTGGAGGGCGGCTGCTTCAATGCGGGCGTGAACGATCTGGCCGCGGCGGAACTGCATGTGCAGGGCAACCGCGTGATCCGAGACCGCTTTTCGGCGGTGAACCAGTATCGCCTGCAGGTCGAGGCGTTCGGGCGGTCCATCCGTGACGGCGTGCCCTATGCCGTCCCGCTGGAATTCAGCCGCGGCACGCAGGCGATGATGGATATGGCCTACGGGGCGGCAGAAGACATCTGAGCGGTCATTCCTGACGCGCACTGCGCTGTGCCATGGCCTCGCGCCACGCGCGCAGATCCTCGGCCGAAGTGCGCGGCGTCGCGGCCGGTTTCCTGCGGGCCTGCCGCTCTTCGGCCTTTTCCCAATACAGGACGGCGGTGGTGAAGAACCAGCTTGAGGCCCAGAGCAGGGCAACGAAGATGGTCAGCGTGTGGCCGTAGCCAAGCAGAGCCCCGTCAAGGCGGCCGCTGCGGATACTCTCGATCCCGACCCTGAGGACGCGTCCAAGGTCCCCGAAACCCACAAGGACGCCCAAGAGCAGGAACCAGACCAGCAACGGGACGCAAAGGCCAAGCATCCCCTGGCCAAGCCCGAAGAGCATGCCCCGTGCCCCGCCCCCCTGTGCCGCAGCGGCGGTCATGGGCACGGTCAGCACGCTGGACAGCATCAGCTTGGGCAGGATCAGCAGGAACAGGACGGCGCCCGCTGTCGGCGACAGCTGCAGGAATTCGGCCTTGAGGGCCGGCTCATTCACCGCGAATCCCGCGATCCTCAGACCCTCGATGATGGCATATTCGGCCAGCCCCGCGACCATGCCCCCAAGGATCACGATGACACTGTAAATCAGCGCAAGGGTCGGCAGGCCCGGGAACAGGATCGTTCCGGCATGCCCGCGCGCCACCAAAGCACACCGCAGTCCGATCAGCGTCATGCCTGCGGCACATGCACCGGGAAGGAGCAGGCCAAGGACGGGCACAAAGGCCAATACCGTGCAAAGCACGGCGGCGATCGCGAGCAGGGGTGTCATGAGCAGATAGCGCCAGAATGTCAGAAACGACAGCGGCAGGGCGACAACGAAACGCGGCATAAGGTTTTACCAGATCAGGGGGGGCACGGCCGCACCCTGATCCGGGAATGTGTTTTTTCGGGATTCCGGCGGGCTTTAGTTGTGAACCCGATGCCCCGGTGCCCCGACCGGGGCGTCACACCTCCAGCGCCTCCAGCTCGTCGATGAAGCCCGCGATCATGCTGAGGCCCTTGTCCCAGAACGCGGGGTCCGAGAGGTCTAGGCCGAAGGGCGCCAGCAGTTCCTTGTGATGCTTTGATCCACCTGCCTTCAGAAGGTCGAAATACTTGTCCTGAAAGCCCGGCAGGCCATCGGCATAGGCGGCATAAAGCGCGTTCACCAGCCCGTCGCCGAAGGCATAGGCATAGACGTAGAAGGGCGAGTGGATGAAATGCGGGATATAGGCCCAGAAGGTTTCATACCCATCCATGAAGTCGAACGCATCGCCCAGGCTTTCGGCCTGAACGCTCATCCAGATCGCGTTGATGTCGTCCGGGGTCAGTTCGCCCTCGGCGCGGGCGGCGTGCAGCTTGCATTCGAAATCGTAGAAGGCGATTTGCCGCACGACGGTGTTGATCATGTCCTCGACCTTACCGGCGAGGAGGGTCTTCTTCTCGGAGGGCGTCTTTGCCGCATCCAGAAGTTTGCGGAAGGTCAGCATCTCGCCGAAGACCGATGCCGTTTCGGCCAGAGTGAGCGGGGTGGAGGACAGGAGTTCACCCTGTCCCGCGGCCAGCACCTGATGGACGCCATGGCCCAGCTCATGCGCAAGGGTCATCACATCACGCGGCTTGCCCAGATAGTTCAGCATCACATAGGGATGGACCGTCGTCACCGTGGGATGCGCAAAGGCCCCCGGTGCCTTGCCCGGCTTCACGCCTGCGTCGATCCAGCCCTTGCGGAAGAACGGCTCGGCCAGCGCGGCCATTTCGGGTGCGAAGGCGGCATAGGCCTCCATCACGGTTTTTTCCGCCGTGGGCCAGTCCACGGTCTTCGGCTTTTCGATCGGCAGGGGGGCGTTGCGATCCCAGACCTGCAGCCGGTCCAGCCCCATCCATTTCGCCTTCAGCCGGTAGTAACGGTGCGAGAGTTTGGGATAGGCGGCGACCACGGCATTGCGCAGCGCCTCCACCACTTCGGGCTCCACATGGTTGGACAGGTGGCGCGCGGTCTGCGGCGTGGGCATCTTGCGCCAGCGGTCCTCGATCTCCTTCTCTTTGGCCAGCGTATTGGTGATGCGGGCGAAGAGCTTGATGTTCTTGTCAAACACCTCGGCCAGCGCACGGGCGGCGGCCTCGCGCTTCGTCCGGTCTGTGTCGGTCAGGAGGTTCAGCGTGGATTCGAGGTTCAGTTCCTCGTCCTCGCCCGCGACGGTGAACATCAGCCCGGCGGTGGTCTCATCAAACAGCTTGTTCCAGGCGCTGGCGCCGACGACCGACTGGTCATGCAGGAATTTCTCCAGCTCATCCGAAAGCTGGTGCGGCTTCATCGCGCGCATCCGGTCGAAGACCGGCTTGTAACGGGCCAGATCGGCATTCGCGGCCATCAGCGCCTGATAGCGGTCGTCCTCGATCCGGTTGAATTCAAGGCTGAAGAACACCAGCGGCGTGGTGGCGGTGGTCACCGCATCCTGCGCATCGGCCATGAACTTCGCGCGTTCGCTGTCCATGGTGTTCTGGTAATAGCGCAGGCCCGCGTAGGACATCAGCCGCCCGGCGGTGATGTCGATCTTTTCATAGGCGTGGACGCAGTCCAGCAGGGCTGCCGCATCCAGCGTGGCCAGCTTGCCTTCATAGGCAGTGGCGAAATCGGCGCAGGCCTTTTCCAGCCAATCCATGTCTGCGGTGAACTCGGGGCCGTCGGGTGTGGGATAGAGGTCGGTCAGGTCCCAGTCGGGCAGATCGCCCAGACCCTTTCCGCCGGCATTGGCGTCGAACAGGGGGCGGGGAAGGGGAAGGGTCATGGCGGCACCTGTCTTGGTTCTTTCGACACCCTAGTCACGGGCGAGGGCGGATCGCAAGGCGGGCTGTCCCTTTCCTCGGGTGACAGCGGCCCCCGGAGCGACCGGGCGCGACCCCGGAAAACCCGTCTGTCGGATGAAACTTTGGGCGGAATCGGGCGTTCAACCGGGGGTAATGCAGGGTGGTTCGGGTGAATGCGCAAAAATCAGGCAGTTTGACACTGCCCAACCGGGATTTCGGTAACCCTCCCCTTTACCCTTTGCGGGATGCACGATTGGATGGGTCCAGCAGAGTGCCAGTGGGAGCCGGGGGCATGGGCGCCTTTTTCGACGAAATGAACGGAACCGGTGGCGGGGTGCGCGTGCCCTATGCCCGGCTGCAGGACTGGGTGCAGTCGATGCCGGTCGAATTGCGCACCCTGAAGCAGGCCGAGGCCGAGGCCTTGTTCCGCCGCATCGGCATCACCTTCGCCGTCTATGGCGAAGGCGGCGATCCCGACCGGCTGATCCCGTTCGACATGTTCCCGCGGGTATTTTCCAATGCGGAATGGACCCGGCTGGAACGCGGCATCAAGCAGCGGGCGCGGGCGCTGAACGCCTTTCTGGTCGATGTCTATGGCCGGGGCGAGATCGTCCGCGCGGGCCGCATTCCGGGCCGTCTGGTCTATCAGAACGAGGCCTATGAGAAGGCCGTGGTCGGCTTCGTGCCGCCGAAAGGGGTTTACTCCCATATCGTCGGGATCGACCTTGTCCGCACCGGGCCGGATGAATTCTTCGTGCTGGAGGACAATTGCCGCACGCCCTCGGGTGTCAGCTACATGCTGGAAAACCGCGAGATCATGATGCGGATGTTCCCGGAGCTGTTCCGCGAAAACCGGATCGAGCCGGTGGACAGCTACCCCGAAATCCTGCGCCGCACCTTGGCCAGCGTGGCGCCCGCCAAATGCAAGGGCGATCCGACCATCGCCATTCTGACGCCCGGCCATTTCAACAGCGCCTATTACGAACACAGCTTTCTGGCCGATCTGATGGGCGTGGAGCTGGTCGAGGGGCAGGACCTGTTTGTCGATGGTGAGTTCGTCTACGCCCGGACCACCGAAGGGCCGAAGCGGGTGGATGTGATCTACCGCCGGATCGACGATGCCTTCCTTGATCCTTTGTGCTTCCGCCCCGATTCCATGCTGGGTGTTCCGGGGCTGATGGACATCTACCGCTCGGGCGGGGTGTCGATCTGCTCGGCGCCGGGGGCAGGGGTGGCCGATGACAAGGCGATCTATACCTATGTGCCGGAAATGGTGCGCTTCTATCTGGGGGAAGAGCCGATCCTGAAGAATGTGCCCACCTGGCAATGCGGCAAGATGGACGATCTGAAATATGTCCTCGACAAGCTGCCGGAGCTGGTGGTGAAAGAGGTCCATGGCTCGGGCGGATATGGTATGCTGGTGGGACCCAAAGCCGCAAAGGAAGAGGTGGAGCGGTTCCGCGCCAAGATCCTGGAAAACCCCGGAAATTACATTGCGCAGCCGACGCTGGCCCTGTCCACGGTGCCGACCTTCGTGGATGAAGGCGTGGCCCCGCGGCATGTGGACCTGCGGCCTTATTGCCTTGTGGGGGAACGGATCGAACTGGTCCCCGGCGGGCTGACGCGGGTTGCGCTGAAAGAGGGCAGCCTTGTGGTGAACTCGTCGCAGGGCGGCGGGGTCAAGGACACCTGGGTTCTGGCGGAGTGACACGGAAATGCTGAGCCGGACCGCAGACAATCTTTACTGGATCGCCCGTTATATGGAGCGTGCGGATACCGCCGCGCGCCTTCTGGAAGTGGGGAGCCGGATTTCCCTCATCCCCTCGGCCCATGGCTACCGCAGCGAATGGGACAGCCTGTTGCAGGCCAGCGGCATGGCCGAAGGGTTCCTGCGCAAATACGGCGATCCGGTGCAGCGCAATCTGGAAAGCTGGCTGTTCTTCGACCGCGACAACCCTTCGTCCGTGGCCAGCAGCATCACCGCGGCGCGGGAAAACGGCCGGATCGTCCGCACCGCGCTGACCACGCAGGTCTGGGATGCGCTGAACACCGCGTTTCAGGAATTGCGCGTGCTGGAACGGAAGGAGCGGTCGCGGCTGGAACTGTCGGAACTGGTGGATTGGGTGACCCGGCAGACCGCCATGGTGCGCGGCGCCATCGACGCCACGCTGCTGCGCAATGACGGCTACAGCTTCCTGAACATCGGCTATTATCTGGAGCGTGCCGACAACACCGCCCGGCTGATGGATGTGAAATACTACGTCCTGTTGCCGCGGGTGGAATTCGTGGGCTCGGGCCTCGACAATTATCAGTGGTCCACGCTTCTGCGCGCCATGGGGGCGCAGCGGGCATTCCACTGGGCCTATGGCGGCGAGGTGACCTCGGCCAAGATCGCGGATTTCCTGATCCTGAACCGGCAATGCCCGCGGTCGCTGACGACCTGCGTGGCCGGGATCGAAAACCACCTGTCGCGGCTGGCCAAGGCCTATGGCCGCGAGACCGAACTTCAGGACCGCGCCCGCGCCCTGCTGGCCGCGCTGGAGGCCGAGACGGTCGAGCGGATTTTCGAGGAAGGCCTGCACGAATATCTGTCCCGCTTCATCGGAGAGGCGGCGGAACTGGGCGGCGCCATCCATGAAGTCTATCTCAGCGGGGAGATGCGCTGATGCTGCTGAGCGTGGATCACGTCACCCGCTATGTCTATGACCGGCCGGTGCGGTCGCTGGTGCAAAGCCACCGGCTGATGCCTGCCAACAATGCGTCGCAGACAGTGGACAGCTGGGAGGTCACCGTTTCTGGCGGGGTTCCGGGCGCACAGTTCCGCGACGGTGCGGGGGATTGCATCCGCGGCTGGACCGTGGCCGGCCCGGTCAGCGAGGTCATCGTCTCGGTCAAGGGCGTGGTGCGGACGCTGGACACTGCGGGCGTGCTGCGCGGCCATCGGGAAACCGTCATGCCTGAGGCCTATCTGCGCGACACCGCCGCGACGGAGCCGAGTGCTGCGCTGTTCCAACTCGCCGACAGTGCCGAGGGCGAGGAGATCCTGACGCTGGCGCATTCGCTTTCGGCCAAGGTGGCGGCGGCCATCGCCTATCGCCCCGGCGCGACCGAGGCGCATACGACTGCGGCCGAGGCGCTGGCCCTGGGCGAAGGGGTCTGTCAGGACCATGCCCATGCGCTGATCACCTGCGCGCGGCTGCGGGGAATACCGGCACGTTACGTCTCGGGCTATCTGTTCGCAGATGCCGAGGGCAACGAGCATGAGGCCGCCCATGCCTGGGCCGAGTTGCATGTGCCGGGGCTGGGCTGGATCGGCTTTGACGCCGCCAACAAATGTTGTCCCGATGATCGTTACATCCGCATCGGCAGCGGCTTTGATGCGCAGGATGCGGCACCGATCCGCGGTGTCGCCCGCGGGCTGGCGCAGGGGCAGGGCACGGAATCGCTGGAAGTCGCGGTTGCGGTCCAGTCGGCCGGTCAGTAGGGTCGCGGCGCGTCAATCGGGGCGGAAGATGACTTATTGCGTGGGCCTTCTGTTGAATGAAGGCATGGTGTGCCTGTCGGACACCCGCACCAATGCGGGGCTGGACAATATTTCGACCTACCGGAAGATGTTCGTCTTCGAAAATCCGGGGGAGCGCTGCTTCATCGTCATGACGGCGGGCAGCCTTTCGGTGACCCAGACCACCATCGCGCGCCTGCACGAGGCGATGGACGACCCCGAGGCGACGGCCGAAACCTCGGTCATTCTGGCGCCGACCATGCTGAAGGTGGCCGAGATCATCGGCAATACGCTGGCTGCGGTGCGGACCGAGATTCAGGAAAAGCTGTCGGCGCAAAACCAAAGCGCCAGCGCCAGCATGATCGTGGCCGGGCAGCGCAGCGGCGGGGGCATGCGGATGTTCCTGATCTATCCCGAGGGCAATTTCATCGAGGCGACCGACGACACGCCTTTCCTCCAGATCGGCGAGCATAAATACGGCAAGCCCATCCTTGACCGGGTGGTCCGCCCCGATACCAGCCTGCACGACGCGCAGAAGGCGGTGCTTTTGTCGATGGATTCGACCCTGCGGTCGAATCTCTCGGTGGGCATGCCGCTGGATCTGGCGGTGATCGAACGGGATTCGCTGCGCGTGACCATGCGCCGCCGGATTGAGGCCGGGGATCCCCAGTTCCGCGCCATGAGCGAGGCCTGGTCCAATGCGCTGCGCGAAGGGTTCAGCCGGATCTCGGTCTGAGGCGCCTTGCGCTTTCTGTCGCAGGGGCTTCACAGATGCGGCGGCGCGGCATAGCCTTTCCTGATAAGTGGGAGAGTCGCGCCATGCCAAAGCTGATCCGCCTTTATATCCAGTCTGTCGCCATCGGCTTCGGCCTTTCGGCCGGGTTCCTGATCATGGTGCTCTGGCTTGATCTGGCGGGGATCGGGCATCTGATCCTTGGCTCTTCGATGGGGCTGGTGGCGGCAGCGATGATGTTCGTGTTCTTCGGGGTGCTGTTTGCCGGGGTGCAGTTCGGCCTGCGCATCATGATGATGGCGGATGCCGGGGACGGACCGAAGGGCGGCCTGCGTCAGCACAGCCAGCCTGTTCCCGTTCGTGTGGGGGCCACGGCCCGCCCGATGCGCCGCCGCTGAGTCGTTTTCTTCTTCGCTGGGGCTGTCAGCCGCCCGCACCAAAAAGGTGCGGGCGTATCTGTTTGCGCTAACGGAATTTCAACCATCGGGCATTTTCTGTGGCGGGTTCCGGCCATATCCCGATCACGCATCGGCGGGGTTTCGCACCTTGTGGCGGAGACGCAACGCGGGCTGTGGCCACGCCACGGCGAATGCTGCCGGATCGGGCAAAACCTGATTTTGCGGGAGTGGAGGCAACCGCCTGATTTCCGGATATTCTTTCGGAATGGCGGTGCCAGAAGTTCGCCGCAACGCGGAAATCAAGCATCGGTTCCGGGGGAAATTTTGGGCAAAAGCGTCATTCCCTGCGGATATTCCCTTTCTGCGTCAGATCCTTAGATCATCGTCACCAAGCCGCGGTGCCTGCGCTGCGGTGTGTGATGTGAAAGGAGTGACCATGAAAAAGTACCTGCTTCTGGCCTCGGCCTCGGCTCTGTCCCTGACGCTGACCGCCCCCGTCTTCGCCCAGACCGACCTGACCGGCACCAGCGCGCTGGATGACCGTCTGGACGATATCGAAGAAGACGTGACCACTGAACTGACCCGCTCGGAAGATGCGGCCCGGTTCGGCAATCCGGAATACAAGCCCGGCCTGTCGGGCTCGGCCTCGCTGGGGTTCTCTGGCAAGACCGGCAACAATGAATCGCAGGATCTGGCGGTTGGTATCCGTCTGCGCTACTCGCAGGGCCAGTTCGTGCAGACCATCGGCGCCGCGCTGGACTATTCGGAAGCTGACGGCCAGTCGACGAAGGAAGATGTGTTCGCCGTCTATGATGCGAACTACTACTTTAACGACAGCTTCTATGCCTTCGGTCTGGCCCGTCTGCAGACGGACGGTCTGGCAGATGAAGCGGGTGAAGTGCGCCGCGATGGTTTCATCGGCTTTGGTCCGGGCTACCGCGTCGTGAACACCCCGGACATGACCTGGCGGGTTCAGGCCGGTATCGGCATCAGCTATCTGCAGGACGGTCTGCGCGATTCGACCACGGAAACCGGCTACCTCGCCTCGTCGCGGTTCTTCTACAAGATCAACGAGAACGTCTTCGTCACCAATGACACCGACGTTCTGAAGTCGGACACTGCGCTGCGGGCGAACAACGATCTTGGCGTGAACTTCAAGATCACCGACACGATGTCGACCCGCGTCAGCTATCTGACCGAGTACAACGACAACCGCGATATCCGCACCGACAACAAGCTGGGTGTGGCCATCGTCTTCGGGTTCTGATCCCGGTCGACTTTTCCCTCATCCCCGCAAGGGGACGACTTTCGGGGCGGAGCAATCCGCCCCTTTTTTCATGGCAGCATGGTGTCATGCGCGGTTGCGCCGCACGGGCGGGCAATCCAAGGCTGGAACAGGCGAAGGGTGGCGGGCCCGCAGCGACCGTGGGCGGTCGGGGATTCCCGAGAGCCAGAGGTCTCAGGTGGGCGCCAGATACCCGGACCAGGATCCGGGCAGAGCCAGCCCCCATTCAGGTGCTTATAGGCCAGTGGGAAAAGGACCCCTCACGCGAAGAGCAGCACCCGCCACGCCCAGATGTAGGGTGCCGGCCCGCCCTTCGCAAGCCGCAGCCGTTGCAGAGCCCGGCGGGCTGGACAGGCGTTCACCTTTGGTTCATGGTGCCGCCATGGACAGCCCGCCCGATCCCCTGACAGAAACCCTGCCTTTGCTGCCCGGCCAGCGGCTTCAGCGGGGCGTGTCGCGCGCGCTGATCGACCATGATTTCGTCCCGGTCGAAGAGATGCCTTTGTCCAGCGGGTTGCGCGCCGATATCATGGCGCTTGGTCCGGGCGGAGAGATCTGGATCGTCGAATGCAAATCCTGCCGGGCGGATTTCACCGCAGACCGCAAATGGCAGGGTTATCTGGATTGGTGCGACCGGTTTTTCTGGGCGGTGGACCGCGATTTTCCCGTCGGTCTGCTGCCCGAAGGCATGGGGCTGATTCTGGCCGACGCCTGGGGCGGAGAGATCATTGCCATGGCGCCCCGGACGCCTCTGGCACCCGCGCGGCGCAAGGCTGTGACGCAGGCCTTTGCCCGGTCAGCAGCCCTGCGGCTGAATGCGTTGCGCGATCCGCGGATCTAGCGCCGCTTTCCCTTGCCGCCGGGGCCGGGGGTGCCCATCATCCGGGCCGCCTCGGCCGCGGCACGCAGTTCTTCGGCAATATCCTCGGCCTCTTCGGGATCGAAATCCATCGGCAGCTCGATCCCGCCTTCGGCCTCGACATAGATCCGCACCATGCCCTGATCGGTCGGCCCGATCTGGATGTTTGCCGCAACATCGCTTTGCTTGTTGATGGTCATCGGGGCTCTCCGCTGGGGGTCTTCCGGGCGATAGCGCCGCAGGGGGGCCTGCGCAAGAGGGCGAGGGGCGGAAAGCCGCTTGCATTCCCCGCGCGGCAGGGGTATCCCGCCGCCAAGTGCCGGCTTAGCTCAGTTGGTTAGAGCACCAGATTGTGGATCTGGGGGTCCCCCGTTCGAGCCGGGGAGTCGGTACCACTTCCCCCTTTGCATGCGCAGAACTGTGACGCGGGCCGCTCTGGCCATCCGCGCGCGGCTGTGGAATACCTTTGCTCCGGAACGGAACAGGGGTGCGGCATGGCCTTCGACTGCGATCTTTTCGTCATCGGCGGCGGCTCGGGCGGGGTCAGGGCCGCGCGGATGGCTGCGGCCACCGGCGCCCGGGTCCAGCTGGCCGAAGAATCGCGGATGGGCGGCACCTGCGTCATCCGCGGTTGCGTGCCGAAAAAGCTGATGGTCTATGCCTCGTCCTTCCGGGAATTACCGGGGCAGGCGCGGGCCTATGGCTGGGATATTCCGGACGGCAACTTTGACTGGCCCGCCTTCCGCACGACGCTGCACACCGAACTGGACCGGCTGGAAGGCGTCTACCGCAAGCTGCTGACCGGCTCGGGGATCACCATCCACGACAGCCGTGCCCGGCTGGTCGACCCGCATGAGGTGGAGCTGGCCGATGGCCGCCGGATCAGTGCGAAACACATCCTGATAGCCACCGGGGGCCGTCCGGAACGGCCCGACGTGCCGGGCGCCGCGGCGGGCATGGTGTCGGACGACATTTTCAACATGGACCGGCTGCCCGCCAGCATTCTGATCGTCGGCGGCGGCTTCATCGCCTGCGAGATGGCCGGCATCCTGCAAGGGCTGGGTGTGAAGGTCACCCAGTTCTACCGTGGCGCGCAGATCCTGCGTGGCTTCGATGACGAGGCGCGCGGCATGGTGGCCGAGGCGATGAAGGCGCAGGGGATCGACCTGCGCCTTGGCTCCAATGTTGCCGCGATCGGGCCGCGCGGCGGGTTCGGCGCGGGCATGGCGGCGCCGGTGTCGGAACAGGCCGTGGCGCCTGCCGTGGGGGAGGGACCGTTCTCCGTCCAATCCACCACCGGCACGGTCTGCGATGTGGAGGCCGTTCTTTTCGCCACCGGCCGCCGTCCGAATACCGCGGGCCTCGGGCTGGAGGAGCTGGGCGTGAAACTGGGCCGCCGCGGCGAGGTTGTGGTGGATGCCTACAGCCAGACCGCCGTGCCTTCGGTCTATGCCATCGGCGATGTGACGAACCGGGTCAATCTGACGCCGGTGGCGATCCGCGAGGGCATGGCCTTCAGCCGCACCGTGTTTGAGGGTGTGCCCACGCCGGTGGACCATGACCTGATCCCTTCGGCCGTCTTCACCCAGCCCGAGCTTGGCACCGTCGGCCTGACCGAAGAGGCCGCGCGCGAGGCGGAACCGATCGAGGTCTATGCCACCAGTTTCCGCCCGATGCGCACGGCCTTTGCCGGGACACAGGACCGGGTGCTGATGAAGCTGATCGTCAGCCAGGCCACCCGCCGCGTGCTGGGCTGCCACATCGTCGCGCCCGAGGCGGGCGAGATGATCCAGCTGGCCGGAATCGCGGTGAAGATGGGGGCGACGAAGGAACAGTTCGATCAGGTCTGCGCGGTCCATCCGACCATGGCCGAAGAGCTGGTGACCATGCGCAACCCGGTGCGGAAGGGCTGAACCCGCGGCCTAAGGGCGCGGAAGGCATGACAAGGGCGCCGGGCGGGTTGATTTTGCCGCCGGGATGCACAATTCAGAACCGGATTGGAACACAAGGGTAAGTCGATGGCAGGTAGCGGAGGTCCCTGGGGGGGCGGAGGCGGCAATGACGACCGCGGCGGCGGGCGTGGCGGGCAGGACGATGACGGTCGCCGCAATGGCGGTCGTCGCCCGGGCGAGGGGCCGCAGATCCCCGAGATCGACGAGATCATGCGCAAGGGGCAGGAACAGCTACGCGTGCTGATGGGCGGCCGCGGCCGCAACGGCGGACAGGGCGGTGGCCCGCGCGGCCCGCAGGGGGCGGGGCCGATGTTCACCCGTCAGGGTCTGCTGATCGGCGCGGCGGCCATCGTTGCCGCCTGGGCGTTCATGTCCTTCTACACCGTCCGCACCGAAGAACGCTCGGTCGAGCTGTTCCTTGGCGAAAGCGCGGGCGTCGGTCAGCCGGGCCTGAATTTCGCGCCCTGGCCGCTGGTGACCTATGAGAAGATCCTCGTCACCGGAGAACGGACGACCGACATCGGCGTGGGCAATGCCACCGATGGCGGGCTGATGCTGACCCGCGACCAGAACGTCGCCGACATCGGCTTTCAGGTGGTCTGGAACATCTCGGACCCCGAGAAATACCTGTTCAACCTTGAAAACCCCGAGGACACGATCCGCGCCGTCTCGGAATCTGCCATGCGCGACATCATTGCGCGGTCGGAACTGCTGCCGATCCTCAACCGTGATCGTGGCGCCATTGCCGCGGATCTGCGGACCGCAGTGCAGGGCACGCTGGACAGCTACAATGCCGGGATCAACGTGATCCGGGTCAACCTTCAGCGCGCCGCACCGCCGACCGAGGTGAATGACGCCTTTCTGGACGTGACCGCGGCCCAGCAGGAACGCGACCGGCTGGAGAAAGAGGCCGACGGCTACGCCAATCAGGTGACGGCGGCGGCCCGCGGTGAAGCGGCGCGTCTGGTCGAAGAGGCCGAGGCCTATCGCGCCCAGGCCGTGAACTCGGCCGAGGGTGAGGCTGCGCGCTTCCTTTCGGTCTATGAGGAATACGTCAAGGCGCCCCAGGTGACCCGGCGGCGGCTTTACCTTGAAACGATGGAAAAGGTCTTCGGGGGCATGAACAAGGTGATCCTCGACGGCGTGGACGGTTCCGGCAACGGAGAGGGTGGCGGGCAGGGCGTGGTGCCCTATCTGCCGCTGGATATGGTGACGCGGCCCTCCGGCGGCAGCGCGGCGGGAGGGAACTGACATGAAGGCGATCTATGTCATTCCCGCCATCGTGGTGGTTGCGGCGACCGCGCTGTCCTCGGTTTTTATCGTGGACGAGCGGAAAAAGGCGCTGGTGCTGCAGTTCGGGCAGGTCCGGCAGGTGAAGGAAGACGCGGGCCTTGGCTTCAAGGTGCCGTTCATTCAGGACGTGGTCTATTACGAAGACCGTATCCTTGGCCTGCAGACCCTGCCTATTCAGGTGACCCTGCTGGGCGAACGGCGGCTGGTCGTCGATGCCTTCGCGCGCTGGCGCATCGTCGATGTCGTGAAGTTCCGTCAGGCGGTCGGCTCGGAAGGTGAGAGCCGCGCGCAGACGCTTCTGGGCAATATCCTGAGCCAGGCCATCCCTGAAGTGCTGGGCAAGACCACGCAGGACCGGGTGCTGAGCCAGGACCGCAACGCGCTGATGAACGAGATCCTGACCATCGCCCGGCGCGAGGCGGAATCGATGGGCGTGCAGGTCATCGACGTGCGGCTGACCCGCACCGACCTGCCCGAGCAGAACCTCAACGCGACCTATGCCCGGATGCGGGCAGAGCGTGAGCGTGAGGCCGCCGATGAACGCGCCCGGGGCGGCGAAGCGGCGCAGCGCGTTCGCGCGACGGCCGATCGCGAGGTGGTCGAAACCACGTCGAAAGCGCGGCGCGAGGCGGATGTGATCCGCGGTGAATCCGATGCCGAACGGAACCGTATTCTGGCCGAGGCCTATGGGCGCGATCCGGAGTTCTTTGCCTTCATCCGCTCGCTCTCGGCCTATGAGGTGGCGCTGAAGGGCGGGAATTCCTCGATTGTGATGCAGCCCGACAGCGAGTTCTTCGCCTATCTGCGCGGAGAAGGCGCATTCGATCCCGAGGCGGTGGCTGCCGCCGCGGCGTCGCAGCCCGAAGCCCCGGCTGTGCCCGAACAGCCCGCTCCGGAACCGGAAGGTGAGGCCGCACCGGAGACCGCGCCGGCCGCGCCGGCCCCGTGATCTGGGTCTTCGCAGGTCTGGCTGCGCTGTTCATGCTGGAGGGGCTGGCCATCGCGCTGGCCCCTTCGCGTTTCGGCACGGGCAAGCTGCGGCAGCTCTCCCTTGGGCGGCGGCGGCTCTTGGGTCTGGCGATGGCCGGGGCAGGCAGCGTGCTGCTGCACGAGATCGCCACGCGGGCCGGCTGGATCTGAACTTCCCTTGCCGCCGGGCGTTGCGCGGATGCCGCAGTCACGCGGGAACCCGTCCGCTCACATCCCTTTGATTCCGCGCGACGGGGTTTGCATTGTGCGCGGGCTTGTCCCAAGGTTCATTCATCCGCGAACCGGATGGTGCCAAACCCGCCGTCCGGACGAAACGCAGAGGAGTTTCCTGCCTTGACCCGCCGCATGCCTTCCATCTCTTCCAGACTGAGAAACGGCACCCTTCTGGCCATGGCCTTTGCCGCCGGCATGTCCTTTACCGCGCCCGCGCCCGTGATGGCCTTTGGTGCGCCCGAAAGCTTTGCCGAACTGGCCGACAAGATCAGCCCCTCGGTGGTGAACATCACCACATCCTCGGTGGTTTCCGGCCCGGCGCAGGCCGGCCCCATGGTGCCCGAGGGCAGCCCGTTCGAGGATTTCTTCAATGAATTCGGCGATCAGGGCCAGGGCCAGGGCGAACCGCGCCGGTCCGAGGCGCTCGGCTCCGGCTTCGTGATCTCGGAGGACGGCTATATCGTCACCAACAACCACGTGATCGAAGGTGCGGATGAGATCACCATCGAATTCTTCTCGGGCCAGAAGCTGCCCGCCAAGGTGGTGGGCACCGATCCCAAGACCGACATCGCGCTTCTGAAGGTGGAAACCGACAAGGCGCTGCCCTTCGTCGCCTTCGGCAATTCCGATCTGATGCGCGTGGGCGACTGGGTCGTGGCCATGGGCAACCCGCTGGGACAGGGCTTCTCGGTCAGCGCGGGCATCATCTCGGCCCGCAACCGCGAGCTTTCGGGGACCTATGACGATTATCTGCAGACCGACGCCGCCATCAACCGCGGCAACTCGGGCGGGCCTCTGTTCAACATGGACGGGCAGGTCATCGGCGTGAACACCGCCATCCTGTCGCCGAACGGCGGCTCCATCGGGATCGGCTTCTCGATGGCATCGAATGTCGTCAACAAGGTCGTGGACCAGCTGAAGGAATATGGCACCACCCGCCGCGGCTGGCTGGGGGTCCGGATTCAGGATGTGACGCCGGACATTGCCGAAAGCATGGCGCTGGCCGCGGCCGAGGGCGCGCTGGTCACCGATGTGCCGGAAGGCCCGGCGAAAGAGGCGGGCATGCAGCCCGGCGACGTGATCCAGCTGTTCAACGGGCAGGAGATCAAGGACGCGGGCGATCTGACCCGCCGGGTGGCCGATGCGCCGGTGGGCGAGGCGGTGCCGGTCGTGGTGCTGCGCGACGGCAAGACCGAGACACTGCAGGTCACCCTTGGCCTGCGCGAAGAGGCCGAGGCCAAGACGTTCCCCGCGGCCCAGCCGGGCGGTGCGCCCGAGGCCAAGTCGCTGGATCTTCTGGGGCTGACGCTGGAACCGCTGACCCGCGACCTGCGCGACCGGATGGGCCTGGCCCCCGATGATCAGGGTCTGGTCGTCACCAAGGTGGATCCGATGTCCGAAGCCTATACCAAGGGCTTCCGCGAGGGCGACGTGATCACCGAGGCGGGCCAGCAGAAGGTGGCACGGCTGTCGGATCTTGAGGCGCGGATTCAGGAGGCCAAGGACGCCGGCCGCCGGTCGATCCTTCTTCTGATCCGCCGCGACGGGGATCCGCGCTTCGTCGCGCTGACGGTGAACTGACGCCCTTCGCATGGCCAGTGTGGGGCGGCCGGGTGATCCGGCCGTCCTTTTCTTTTGCGCAGTCTTTCCTTCCACCGGCGGTCGCGGCACTCTCCCCTCTGCGCGCGCAGGAGAGAGCATGACCCACGACCGCCCTGAGGACCTGTCCAGACCGCCTGTTCCGCCACCGGGGGAACCCGTGATCCGCACCATCGCCATGCCTGCCGATACGAATCCGTCGGGCGATATTTTCGGCGGCTGGCTGATGGCGCAGATGGACCTTGCGGCCGGAAATCTGGCGGCGCGGCTTGCCCGCGGGCGGGCGGCCACCATCGCGGTCGAGGGGATGACCTTTCTGAAGCCGGTCAAGGTGGGCGACGAGGTGTCGCTTTATGCCGAGCTGGAAAAGCAGGGCCGCAGTTCGATGCGCATCCATGTCGAGGCCTGGCGGCGGGACCGCTATGGCACCGACAGCATCAAGGTCACCGACGCCAGCTTTACCTTCGTGGCGCTGGATGCCGAGGGGCGTCCGCGGGTGATCGGGGCGTGAGGGTCAGCCGATCTCGGCCAGAAGACGGGTGCGGAAGCTTTGCATCCATTCCGCCCGCTCCGCCGCGATGGCGCGTCCGGTTTCCGTCTGCATGGCGGCGGCCACGGGGAACAGCTTCACCTCCAGATGGTCCAGCGAAAAGCGCCGGTCATCCAGCGTTCGGTATAGGGCCATCGGGTCATCGGCATCGAACAGCGCGGCACCCATCTGGCCGGCCACATGGAACATCCGGGCCAGCCCGATGGCGCCAAGTGCCTCCAGCCGGTCGGCATCCTGCAGGATCCGCGCCTCGGCCGTTTCCGGAGCAATCCCGGCGGAAAAGCTGTGCGCGGCGATGGCATGGGCCACGGCGGGAATCTTCTCGGCCGGATAGGGCAGGGCGGCCAGCACCTCTGCCGCCGCCTCGGCCGACAGCGCGGAGGCACGGGAGCGGTCGGGGTGGTCTTTCGGCAGGTTCACCGCGTCATGCAGGATTGCGGCGGGGATCAGCACCATGTCATCGGCGCCGCCCTCACCGGCGGCAATGGTGCGTGCATTGGCCAGAACCCGGCGGACATGGCCCAGATCATGGGCCCCGTCCGTGGTGTCGCCCCACAGACGCGCCAGCGCCGCTTCACAGGCGGATTGCAGGGCGGCGGGGGTCACTTCTTCAGGCCCAGATCGGCGGCGATGATGCCCAGATCGCGGGCGGCGGCCAGCGACAGGTGGTCGCTGTCCAGACCGCGGGCGCGTTGATAGCGGCGCAGGGCATCGCGGGTGGGGGCGTCCATGCTGCCGGTCAGCGGCAGCAGATACAGCCCCCGCGCCTTCAGCGCGCGCTGCAAAGTGGCGATGAATTCCGGCGTCATCTCGGCGGCGCAGGGGGTACGGAACCAGACGGTGCCGCGGTCCTCGACGATGCGCTGACGGGTTTCGGTGGCATAGGTGGCGGGGCGGGTCACGCTGCCATCCGGTCCGCGCACCTCCGGGCTGACCATCACCTGCTCGGTCACCGTCTCAATCACGGCGGGGCGGATATCGGCCTGCCAGCAGGCGCCTTCGGGACCCGGAGGCGGGCCGGGCTTCTTGCCCAGATCCACCAGCTCGGCCGAGAAATCGCCGCGCGACGGCGCATCGGGGACCGGCGGGCGCGCCACGCAGGCCGCAAGCACCAGTCCCGCGCACAGCGCGGCAAGAGGAAGGGTTCGCGTCATCTGCCCTTTGGATCGTTGCCCGGCCTTCTTGTTGCGGCCCGGGGCGAAGATAGCCGCAGGCGGCGCGGCTGGAAAGGGCGGCGCCCTCTGGCAAATCGCGCAAGTCTGGCCTATGTCCGTTGCGCAACGGCAGCGCGAAGGACGGGAAGTAGCCATGGCCAAGATCACCTATGTCGAATTCGGCGGCAAACGCCACGAGGTCGAGGTCGCCCCCGGGCTGACCGTGATGGAGGGCGCCCGCGACAACGGCATTCCCGGGATCGAGGCCGATTGCGGCGGCGCCTGCGCCTGTTCCACCTGCCATGTCTATGTGGACCCGAACTGGGTGGAAAAGCTGCCCGCCAAGGACAGCATGGAAGAGGATATGCTGGATTTCGCCTGGCAACCGGACCCGGTCCGCTCGCGCCTGACCTGCCAGCTGAAGGTGACACCGGCGCTGGACGGGCTGGTCGTCCATATGCCGGAAAAGCAGATCTAAGGCGATGCGCCTCCGGCAGGGGTGGACCCATGCCGGAGGCCACTGCGTCAGAGCGTCTGGCGCGACAGCTCTCCCGCGATGAAATCGGCCTGCCGGATCGCCAGCGCCACGATGGTCAGCGTCGGGTTTTCCGCCGCGCCGCTGGTGAACTGGCTGCCGTCCGAGATGAACAGGTTGGCGATGTCATGCGTCTGGCCGTGCTTGTTCACCACGCCGTCCCGCGGATTTTCCGACATGCGGTTGGTGCCCAGATTGTGGGTGGACGGGTAGGGCGGCGTCGGGAAGGTCCGCGTGGCGCCAGCCGCGCGATAGATCGCCTCGCCCAGCTTGTAGGCGTGGCTGCGCATGGCGACATCGTTCGGGTGATCGTCGAAATGCACATCCGGCGCGGGCATGCCGTATTGGTCCACCACAGTTGACGACAGCGTGACGCGGTTCGTCTCCTGCGGCATATCCTCGCCCACGATCCACATGCCGGCCATGTTCTCATAGCCATCCATGGCCGAGGTGAAGCCGCGGCCCCAGCCGCCGGGGTCAAGGAAGGCCGCCATGAACGGCACGCCCAAGGACAGGGTTTCCAGCTCATAGCCGCCGACAAAGCCGCGGGCGGGGTCAAAGCGCGCCTCGTCCTGCACGATCCCGGCCATGGTGGTGCCGCGCCACATCTTCACCGGCTTTTCGAAGACGCCGTAGACCGATCCGGTGACGTGGCGCATGTAGTTCCGCCCGACCTGGCCCGAGGAATTGGCCAGCCCATCCGGGAACATGGCCGAGGCCGAGTTCAGCAGAAGCCGCGGGCTTTCGATGGAATTGCCCGCGACGCAGACCACCCGCGCCTTCTGGAAATGCTGATTGCCGTCCTTGTCGACGTAAAGCGCGCCGGTGACGCGGCCTGTGTCGTCATGTTCGATCTTCAGCACATGGCAGCGGTCGCGCACCTCAAGGTTGCCGGTCGCCTCGCCCTTCGGGATGTCGGTATAGGCGGCCGACCATTTGGCGCCCCATTTGCAGCCCTGAAAGCAGAAGCCGGTCTGCTGGCAGGCCAGCCGGTCGTCGTAATCGACCGAGTTGATCGCCATCCGCCCGGTGTGCACCTCTTTGTAGCCAAGGGCCAGCGCGCCCTTTTCCAGCACTTTGTAGTTGTTGTTGCCGGGCAGGCCGGGCCGGTCGCCGGTGCGGGTCACACCCAGCTTCGCCTCGGCCAGATCATACCACGGTGCCATTTCCGCGCCGTCGATCGGCCAGTCGATCAGATTGGCGCCTGCGACGTGCCCATAGGTCGTGCGGGCCTTCCACTCATGCTCCTGAAACCGCAGCGAGGCGCCCGCCCAGTGGATGGAGGTGCCGCCCACGGCCTTGACGATCCATGCGGGCAGGCCGGGAAAGTCCTTGGCCACCCGCCAGTCGCCCGAGGTGGTGCGGGCATCTGTCCAGGCCAGCTGGCCAAAGCTTTCCCATTCGTCGTTGATGTAGTCTTCGGGCAGGTAGCGCCCGCCCGCCTCCAGCGCCACGACCTTGACGCCCTTCTGCGCCAGTTCGTTGGCCAGCACCCCGCCGCCCGAGCCGGTGCCGATGATCAGGACGACCGAGTCGTCGTTCAGGTCGAATTTCGCAACCATCTCAAGGCCCTCCCTTACAGCCAGCTGATGTCGTCAAAGCCGCGGTGCAGATAGCCGCCCTGGCTGAAGGACTCGCCCTCATAGCCGAAGAACGGCCAGACGGCCTTCTGGTTATAAAGGCCGGTCACCAGCCCGCCGCGGATCTGCTGGAAGAAGGGCGAATTCTCCATCCCGCGCAGGATGGCCACGCGGTCATCCTCCCACGGGGTGTCCAGATAGTTGGCAAAGCCGGAGCCCTGGGCCGCGGCATCCAGCGCGGCGATCCCGGCCTCGATCCCCGGGGCGGCTTCGGGCGTGTCATAGCCCTTGACCGCGATCACATAGAATTCGTCGCCGATCCGGTCATGCGGATAGATGTCGCGCGCCAGACGGATCAGCGTGGCCATCGTTCCGGGTTTCAGCGCCGTGGCCTCATAGGCCCAGGCGGCATCGGGGGCGGCGACAAAGCCGGTGCCCACGATCATTGTGGCGCCTGCCGCAAGGCTGCGCGAGATAAGCTGGCGGCGGGTCATCCCGCGCCAGTTCGGTTGGGTCGTCATGGTATCCTCCTCGCTGTTATCGGCTGGGGGCCCGCCGCTCCTCCCGGCGGGCGGGCCTGGTCAAAAGACCTGGGGTCAAGTCACGGGGTCACAGGTAGCGTCCGCCCCGTTGCAGAACTTCGATCTGGTAGCCGTCGGGATCGGCGATGAAGAAGAACCGCGCGATCACCGTGCCCGCAGGCGCAAAATCCACCAGCTTGCGCGGCGCATGGCCAAGCGCGGTGATGCGGGCATGTTCGGCATCCACATCCGCGACCGAAACCGCCAGATGGCCATAGCCGTCGCCCAGATCATAGGCCTCGGTCCGGCCCTTGTTCACCGTCAGCTCGACCTCGAAGGTGCTTTCGGCATTGGACAGGTAGATCAGGGTGAAGCTGTCGAAATCCAGCCGCTCGGCCACTTTCAGGCCGAAACATTCGTCGTAGAACTTCAGCGAGCGCGCCTCGTCCAGAACGCGGATCATGCTGTGGATGGCCTTTGCCATGGCAGTTCCTTTCCTTGGGTTCAGGCGACCAGACGCCCGTTGCTGTATAGACGCAGCGCACCGTCGCGCAGCAAGACCCCGGCCGTATTGCCGGGCGCCATCCCGCCCCCTGCCGGGGCACGGATGCGGATCTCGCCTGCGGGATGGGCAAGCGCCGCGATCTCGTCGGTGCCTTCGAACCAGATCCGGGTGATGGTGCCGCCGATCTGCCCGCCCTGCCGGGCCAGCTGGGCATGTTCGGGACGGAAGCCCAGTGTCAGCTGGCCCTCCGGCAGGGCCGCGGGGGCGGGCAGGGTCAGCCCGGTGCCGGGCACGGTCACCTGTCCGCCCTCCTGCGTGGCGGGCAGAAAGTTCATCGCGGGGGAGCCGATGAACCGGCCCACATGATGGGTTGCGGGGCGCTCAAACAGCTCGGCCGGAGACCCGGCCTGCACCACCTCGCCATGGTTCATCACGATCACCTCTTCGGCAAAGGTCATCGCCTCGGTCTGGTCATGGGTCACAAGAACCATGGTCACGCCGAATTCCGCGTTTATTTCCTTGAGGATCCGCCGCAGCTGAAACTTCATCTGCGGGTCGATGACGGTCAGCGGCTCATCCAGCAGGATAGCCGCCACATCCTCGCGCACCAGCCCGCGGCCAAGGGAGACCAGCTGCTTCTGATCGGCGGTCAGCGCATTCGCCGGGCGTTTCAGCAGGGGCGCAAGGCCCAAGCGTTCGGCCACCGCCTCGACTCGTGCGCGGATGCGGCCACCGGGCAGGCCGCGGCAGACCAGCGGAAAGCCAAGGTTCTGCCCCACGGTCATCGAGCGGTAGATGACCGGCACCTGAAACACCTGCGCGATGTTCCTTTGCCCGGTGGACAGGCCTGTCACGTCGCGCCCGTCGAACAGCACCCGCCCCTCGGACGGGCGCAACAGGCCCGAGATGATGTTCAGCATGGTGGATTTGCCGCAGCCCGAGGGGCCGAGCAGCGCATAGGTCCCGCCGGAACGCCATGTCATCTCCAGAGGTTTCAACGCATAGGCGCCGCCGGGGCTGTAGGCATGGGCAAGGGATTGCAGCCGGATCTCAGCCATGGGCCACCTCCATCGTGACAAGCCGGTCCTGCGCGTCGAAGATCAGCGCGCGGGAAAGGTCGAGGTGCAGGCCCAGACGGCTGCCAAGGGCATGGCCGGTCACCGCGCGCTCCAGCATCACCAGCGGCTGGCCGCCCGCGTCCAGATGGGTGACGGTTTCCGAGCCTGATACCTCGGTCAGGGCCACGCGGGCGGGCAGGGGGCCGCCGGTCCTGACATCCCCGGCCCTGAGGCCAAGGGTGTAGCGCCCGGGCGGCAGCGGCTGCCGCAGCGCCTGCGGCGGCTGGTCGCCCAGATAGGCCAGCCGCAAGAGGCCGGGCGAGACCTCGGCCTGCAACAGGTTCAGCGGCGGGTCGTTCACCACCAGGGCGGCGGCCACGGTCGCGGGCGCGTCATAGACCTGCCGCGGCGGACCGGCCTGCAGCACGCGCCCCTCGGCCATCAGCACGGTCTGGTCGCCCATCTGCAGCGCCTCGCGCGGGTCGGTGGAGGCATAGATCGCCACCGTCCCCGCCTCCTTGCGCAGAAGATCGGCCAGTTCCTCGCGCAGCCCCTCGCGCAACTTGTAGTCAAGGTTCACGAAAGGCTCGTCCAAAAGCAGGACCGGCGCGCGTTTGACCAGCGCCCGCGCGATGGCCACGCGCTGCTGTTGCCCGCCCGACAGGGCCGAGGGGCGCCGTGCGGTCATCGCGCCAAGCCCCACCTTCTCCAGCATCGCGGCGGCGGCGGCGCGGGCCTCGTCCTTGGGCGTGCCGGCGCGGACCAGCGGAAAGGCCACATTGTCCAAGACGTTGAGATGCGGATAATTGATGAACTGCTGCGTGACCATGGCGACGGGGCGCTTCCACGGCGCCAACCGCGACCAGTCCGCCCCGTCCAGCGTGATCCGCCCGCGCTCGGGCTGGGCCAGCCCGGCGATGGCGCGCAGAAGCGTGGTCTTGCCCGCGCCGGTGCGGCCCAGAAGCGTGGTCATCCGGCCCGGCGCGGCCTGCAGGCTGACGCCGGACAGATGCGGCACCTTGGCCTCGGTCAGGGTCAGGTTGTCGATCTTCAGCATCAGCGCACCGCCCCGGCGAGACCGCCGCGAGAGAGGAACCGTTCGACCACGAAGGCCAGCACGGCCAGGGGCGCGACCGAGACGATGGCGGCGGCCGACAAGGACCACCACGGTGTCACGCTGGAATTCAGCGCCACGATCGACACCGGCAGCAGCTGCGTCTGGGTGAAGGTCAGCGTGAAGGCGAAGAAGAAGTCGTTCCAGCCGAAGATCAGGCAGAACATCCCCGCCACCACCAGCCCGGGCAGGGCGTTGGGCAGGATCACCCGCAGAAAGGTGGTGACCGGCGGACAGCCGTCCAGCCATGCCATCTCATCCAGTGCGCGGGGGATGGTGTTGAAGAAATCCACCATGACCCAGACTGCAATCGGCATCAGCAGGGCTACATAGACAAGGATCAGGCCGGGCAGGCTGTCCAGAAGGCCAAGCGCGCGCAGCATCAGGAAGAACGGGATGGCAAGGACGATGGGGGGCATGATCCGCTGGCTGATGAAGAAGAAGGTGATATCGCCGTTGCGGATCGGTCCCGCCCGGAAGGTGAAGCGCGACAGGCCATAGGCGGCCAGCGTGCCAAGGATCAGCGCAATGGCAGAGCCGGAGACGGTGACGACCAGCGAATTCAGGTAAGGCTTCACGATATTCACCCCGCCCGCCGCGCCGAACAGCGACTGCCACCCGGCCAGCGACGGCTGATAATCCACCCACGGCAGCCATGTGGCCCCGCCGGTGACGGCATTTGCAGTCTTGAAGCTGGTGGTCAGCATCCACAGGAACGGGAAGATCACGAAGACCGACCACAGCAGCACGGCCAGATATTTCAGCGCCAGATACAGCGTCCTCATGCCCGCACCTCGCGCACCATCAGCCGCACCAGCGCCTTGGCGATCAGGGTCAGCGCCACCGCCATGATGATCAGATAGGTCAGCGACAAGGCCGCGGAATAGCCGATCTGAAAGTCACGCATCCCGCGGATGTAGATGTAATAGCTGACGGTTTCAGTCGATGTGCCCGGCCCGCCCGAGGTCAGGACATAGACCGTCTCCATGATCTTCGACGCCTCGATCGCCCGGATCAGCAGGGCACCGACCGAGATCGCCCCCATCATGGGGAAGGTGACCGACAGGAAGGTGCGGATCGGCCCCGCGCCATCGACCTTGGCGGCGAGATAGGGCTCGGACGGCAGGGACAGGAGGCCCGCCAGCAACAGAAGGAACATGAACGGCGTCCATTGCCAGATTTCCACGATCATCACCGCGGCAAAGGCATGGGCCGCGCTGGACAGCCAGGGCTGCGCGCCAAGGCCAAGGCCTTGAAGGATCGGGTTCAGCGGCCCGAGGCTTTCGTGAAAGATCGTGCGCCAGATCACCGACATCACCACCGGCGTCGTCATCATCGGCACCAGAAACAGCACGCGGAAGAACCGCCGTGCGGCAATGTCGCGCCAGACAAGCAGCGCCAGTGCAAAGCCAAGGACATATTGGATCAGCACGGTTGAGACGCTGAGCAGCGAAAGGCGCCAGAGCGCCTCCCAATAGCGGCTGTCGTTCCAGAGACGGGCATACATGTCCCCTCCGGCCCAGTTCAGGCCGGGGTTGTAGACGTCCCAGGACGAAAAGCTGACGCGGATGGTAAAGATCAGCGGGAACAGGATCACCGCGACCAGAACCAGAAGGCCGGGCAGCAGGAAGATATATTTCTGTCTGTACATGGCATTGACGCCAAACCGGGCAGGGCGCGGGGGACCGGGAGCATGGCCCCTCGCGCGGGCCGGTTCAGCGGTCCTCCAGCGCCACGACGTTGGCGTAGGCTTCGCGGACGCGATCCGGGCCGATGCGGTTGACGATCTCGGTCCATTCGGCGGCCACACCGTCCAGCGCCTGTTGCGGGGTCTGTTCACCCGATTGCGCGCGGGCAACCCCCGCGGCCAGAGAGGACATGAACTCGCCCACTCCCGGCACCCGCAGGTCGAAGACCTGATTGGATGCGGTGTCCACACCTTTCAGCGTGGTGGTATAGGTTTCGGCCACCGCCTTGTCCCAGCCCAGTTCGGTTTCATAGAAGGCCGGGTCGAAATGGGTGTCGCGGTAGGGGTTGATGCCGAAACGGCCGATCTGCAGATCTGCCAGCGTATTCGCCTCGTTCGCGAAGAAGCAGAGGTAGTCGAAGGCCATGTCCTGATTGGGGCTGTCCTTCGCCACCGCCGAGGTCCAGCCCCAGGTGACATAGGCCACGCGGTTCGGTTCGGCGAACGTGTCCCACTGGCCGGTGGTGCGGTTCCAGACCTCTGTCGCGCCGGGCAGCAGGCCTGCCGCCACCTTGTTGCGGATCGGGCTGTCCTCCTGCATCGCCTGAATGAAGGCATCGTCCCAGCTGTAGGACATCAGCGTCTGCCCGCCCCCGAAGGAGAAGATCTCATCCCCCAGCCCAAAGGAGGTGCCTCCCGGCGGCATGGACGGCTGCGCGGCCACGAACAGCTCCAGCCCGCGGACCCAGCCGGGCGTGTTCACCAAGGGGGTCATCGTCTCAAGGTCGAAGAAGAAGCCGCCCTTCACATCAGGATGCTTGGCATAAGGCGCCACCCGGCTGATGAAGGCCGAGAACATCAGATCGTCCCGCTTCGTCACCTCGGCAGTGCCGAAGTTCGGCGCACCGTCGCCGTCCCAGTCCATGTTGGTGAAGACCGCGGCCACCTCGTTATATTCCTCCCATGTGGCAGGAACGGTCAGGTCGCGGCCGGTCTTTTCCTTGAAGAGCGCCTGCATCTCGGGGTTTTCGAACACGTCCGAGCGGTATTTGAGGTAATGCCGGTCGCCGTCCATGGTGTATTGCAGCATCTTGCCCGCCCAGGTGGCGACGCCGCGATAGGTCTCGGTCACTTCCTTCATCCCCGCCACCTCCTGATAGGCGGCGGGAACCTCGGCCAGATAGGGGTTGAAATCCCCCAGCCAGAGCGAGCCGTAGAACAGCACGTCATAGGCCTGCTGGCCGGTCTGGAACGGGATCATGATCCGCTGGAACAGATCGCCGAAGGGCACGTGCACCACATTCACCGTGGCGCCGGTCAGTTCCTGAAATTGCGTCGCGTGCAGCGCGGTGGGTTCGCCGATCACCGGGATCGCATGGGTGATGATGTTCAGCGTCCGCCCGGAATAGTCCTTGGCGTCGATGGATTCGAAACTGCACGCACCCGGCACATCGGCCTTGATGCCGTATTTCGTGTAATCCTCGGCCAGCGCGCCGGTGGCGGCAAAGCCAAGCGCGGTGGTGGCGATCAGCGTCCGCATCGTGGCGGTTCTTCTTGTCATGACATCCTCCCAGAGTCGTGAAAATGGCGGCCTTTGCGGCCCGGTCGTGGGGTGATGCGCCCGGGGAACAGGCCCCGGGCGCGCAGGGCAAAGCCGATCAGGGCACCAGGACGGCGCGGCCGCGGATCTTGCCGTTGTGCAGGTCCTTCAGCGCCTGATTGGCCTCGGACAGGCGGTAGTGTTTGGTGGCCAGCTCAACCAACCCGCGGTCCGCCAGCGCCATCAGCTCGGTCAGTTCGGCCCAGGTGCCGACCAGATTGCCGATGATGTTCTTTTCGGTGATCACCATGTCCACGGTGGGAACCTTGATGTCCTCGCCATAGCCGATGACATAATAGCTGCCCGCCGGCCGGGTCATGTCGATGCCCTTCTTCGTGGTGCCCTTCTCGCCCACGAAATCCAGCACCGCCTCGGCCCCCTTGCCGCCGGTCAGGGCCTTCACCGCCTCCACCTCGCCGCCATCGGCCTTGACCAGATGGTCGGCCCCATGTTCGCCCGCCAGCGCCAGCGAGGCATCGGAGATATCGACGACGATGATCCGCGCCGCGCACATCGCCCGCAGCACCTGAATGCCGATATGGCCAAGGCCGCCGGCGCCGATCACCACCGCCGCCTGATCCGGCAGCAGTTGCTGCGCCGCCTTCTTCGCCGCGCGATAGGCGGTCAGCCCGGCATCGGCATAGGGCGCCACATCCCGCGGGGCGAGGGTCTTCGGCAGCGCGATCAGGTTGCGCGACGAGGTTTGCAGAAGCTCGGCATAGCCGCCGTTCGAATCGAGGCCCGGGAACTTGCCGTCGCCATGCATGTCATGGCCGCGGCGGCAGGCGATGCAGGTGCCGCCCGTCACCTTGGGGTGGACGATGACGGGATCGCCCTTCTTGAACCCCTCGACCTCGGCGCCGATCTCTTCGATCCAGCCCGCGTTTTCATGGCCCATGATCAGCGGCAGCAGCCCGGTCCCGGTCGGGTCGGTGTGCGGGCGCCAGATGCCTTCGATGATATGCAGGTCGGTGCGGCAGACACCGGCGCCGCCGATGCGGATGATCACGTCGTTCGATTTGACGATCTTCGGATCGGCCACGGATTCCTCAGCCACCCAGACGGGGGCAGTCAGGGCGGGATCGTAGGTTCTCAGGACTTGGGCTTTCATCGGCGCGGCCTCCTCCGCGGTGGTTCGGTGCCGCATCGGATGGCGGCTGCCGGGCGACTATCCGGGCGTCGCGGGGCCGGGTGCAAAGAAAGCCGATGCCGCGGGTGCAGCCGTTGCGGAACTGGACAGATCGCAGGACACGGCTGTTCAGCCTCTGGACAGCCGCACCCTGGGGCCGCGCGCGCGGTCCCGGCGACAGGGAGAGTGTTCACAAACTGGACATCAGGCGGCGAATCATCCGCGGCCGTTGACAGCGACCTGTCCGCCGATACGCTGATCTTCGGCCAAGGATCGGGGAGGAGACGCGGCCATGGAAGTGCAGACCTCGGCCCTGACGCGGGCGCGGCACATGCTGGAATCGCAGGGCCGCTTTCCCGGCGGTGCCCTGCCCGGGGATATTACCGAAAGCTGGCTGCGCAGCCTGTCGCACGGGCTGGATCCGTTGGCGCGCAGCCACCGGCTGATCCTGACCGAGACTGAGTTTACCGCCACCCGGCAAAGCCATGCCGATCTGATCCGCTTTGCCCGGCCCGAGCTGGAGCTGCTGTTCGACCAGATCGCCGGGTCCAACTTCATGATTGCCTTGGGTTCTCCCGATGGGGTGGTGCTGGACACGCTGCATGACGTGCAGTTCGCCGAGACCGAGGCGGGGGCGCAGGTGATCCCCGGTTCGGTCTGGACGGAGGATCTGCGCGGCACCAATGCCATGGGCGTCTGCATCGCCACCCGCCGCCCCGCGCAGGTCTATGGGGGAGAGCATTTCCTGCGCGCCCACGGCGATGTGTCCTGCATTTCGGCGCCGATCTTCGATGGCTCCGGCGGGCTGGCGGGAGTGCTGGACGCCTCGTCCATGTCGGCGGTGCGCCAGCAGCATACGGCGGCCTTGGTGCAGATGTCGGCCAGCAGCATCGAGAACAGCCTGATCCGCGCGCGGCATGACCGGCGGGTCGTGCTGCAATTCCATCCGCGGCCGGAATATCTGGGCACCTTGTCGATGGGCATGCTGGTGCTGGATGAAGACCTGACCATCCATGCGGTGAACCGCAAGGGCGAGATGTTCCTGACCGGCTTTCCGCGCCTTCTGGGCGAGAGTTTCGAGCGGATCTTCGAACAGCCCTTCGCCGCGATCCAGCGCCGTCTGGCCGAGGGCGAGACTTTGCGCATCCGTGACCGGATGGGATCGGCCGTGTCGGTCCGCTGCGTGGCGAACCGGGCGAGCTTCGCGCTGGCCCGGGCGGCGGTTCCGGTGGCCGATACCGTGGCCGAGGGGCCGGGGCCTGCCCGCAATCTGTTCCGCGATGTGGTGATCGAGGATCCGGCCCTTTGGCAGCGGCTGCAGGCCCTGCCCGATGCGGCGCGGCGCGGTCTGGCCGTGGCGATCAGCGGCGAGACGGGAACCGGCAAGGAGATCGTCGCCCGGCTGGTTCATGCCGCCGCAGGGCGCAAGGGGCCCTTCGTCGTGCTGGACGGGCGGCTGATGGCCGAAGGCGATGTCAGCCGCGCCTGTTTCGGCAGTGCGGGTACGCCGGGGCTTCTGGAACAGGCCGCGGGCGGGACGCTGTTTCTGGACGAGGTGACGGCCCTGCCTCTGGCCGCACAGGCCGCGCTGGCGGGTGTGCTGGATCTGGGCGAATTCCGCCATCCCGATACCGGCGCGCTGATCCGCGTCGATTTGCGGGTGGTCAGCGCCAGTTCGGACCCATTGGCCGCGCAGGGCCTGCTGCCGGCGCTGCGCTACCGGCTGGAAGGGTTCCGTCTGGACCTGCCGCCCCTTCGGCTGCGCAGCGATCTGGAACCTTTGGCGCTGCGCTTTGCCCGGGCCACCCGCGCAGAGTTCCGGATGACACCGGCGGCGCTGGCGCGGTTGCGCGCGCATGACTGGCCGGGCAACCTGCATGAATTGCGGGCGGTGATGACACAGGCGGCGCTGATCCATGCCGATGACCCCTGTGAAGCCGCGGATTTCGACCGGCTGCTGCCCGATCTGCCCGCCGAATGCGCGCCCGGCAGCGCCTGCGGCCAATGCGCCCCGGTGCCGTGGAAGGCGCAGCAATGCCAGACCATCCGCGAGACGGTCGCCCGGCATGACGGCAATGTCTCTCAGGCGGCGCGGGTGCTGGGGATGTCGCGCACCACGGTCTACAAGCATCTGACCGATTGACGGCAGGGCGGGAAGGGCACGCCGTGCGGCAGGATCAGTCAGGGACGGCGCCGGCGCAGGGTCCAAACCGGGATGGCCATGGCCTCGCGGAACTTGGTCACGGTGCGGCGGGCCACGGGCTTGCCCTCCGCCGCCAGCGCCACGGCCAGCGCGGCATCGCTGAGCGGGCTGCGCGGGTTTTCCCCGGCGATCAGCCGGGCCATCCGGTGCCGGATCGCGGCCGAGGCGACCTGTCCCCCGGTGGGGCCACCGTCAAAGAGACTGCACAGGCTGCGCAGGCCCTGCGGCGTGTCCACCAGCAGATCGCGTGCGACGCGGCCCACCGTGCTGTCGTGCAGGCCAAGGCTGGCGGCAATCTCGGTCCGGTGCAGGATGGTCAGGGCACCGGGTCCCTGTTCCAGAAATCCGGCCTGCCGTTCCATCACCGCCCGCGCCACGGCCAGAACCGTGCGGTTGCGGCGTTCCACCACCGACAGCAGCCATTCCGCCTCGGCCCGGGCCGCGCGCAGTTCGGGCGCCCGGGTGGGGTCCACGGTCAGCGCGGGCAGGGTGGCGCGGTTCAGCTCCACCCGCCATGCGCCTTCGTGCCGGGTGACCAGGACGTCGGGCGCGCGCAGCGGCGGCGGGGCATGGCCGAAGGCCAGACCGGGGCGCGGGTCCAGACGGCGGATCACATGCAGGGCAGCGGTGACTTCGCCCTCGGGCAGGCCTGCCGCGCGGGCGACTGCGGCAGGCCCGCCTTCGGCCAGAAGGGGCAGGCGGTCCAGTACCATGGCCAGAGCCGGGGTCAAAAGGCCCCGTTCCAGCGCCTGAAGCTGCAGGCACTCGGCCAGATCTCGGGCGAAAAGCCCCGTCGGTTCAATGCCTTGTTGCAGCCGGTTCAGCAGTGCCGCCGCTTCGGTCAGGGTACATCCCGCCGCCGCGGCCAGCGCGGGCAGGGGCCGGTCCAGCCAGCCGTTTGGGTCCAAAGCCTCAAGGAAGACCTCTGCCAGCTGCCGGTCGCGCGGGGTGGAGAGGATCAGCCCCAGCTGGGGCAGGATATGATCCAGCAGCCCGCCACTGGCCGCCGGTTCTTCCGCCTCGGTCCGGGCGGGGGCGGGCAGCCGCAGCCGCAGCAGGGGATTGCTGGCCGCCTTGCGCGCCAGATGATCGGCCAGCCCCTCATTCGTCAGCCGCAAAAGGGCGATGGCCTGCAACTGCCGCACGCCAAGGGTCTGGCGCTGGCTGTGGGTCTGGCGGGCCGAAACGCTCATGCCGTCACCGCGGGGGCAGGATGCTGAGCTTTTCCCCCGACACGCCCATCGGGCCGGAACGGTTCTACCGCGAGATGTCGCCGCAGCTGGCAGCGCGGCTGCGGCAGATGTGGTCGGCGCGCGGCCATGACCTTGACCGGATCTGGGCACAGGTGATCCGCGCCTTGCCCGGCTTCCGTCCCTTGCCCGCCGCCCCTCCGGGGCCGGACAGCCGGGCGCATGACGGGCTTTGCCTGTTCGATCAGGGGCTGATCTGGCTTTCGGCGCTGCACCGGGCCGCCGCCTCGGGGGGCGAAGTCCAAGAGCTGGACCTGTCGGCCGAACAGCTGCGCGCGGGGGCTGTCCTGACCGGGCGCATGGTCGAGACCATGGCCGCGATCCGGCAGCTGATCCTTTCGGGGCTGACCCTGCCCGCGCTTCAGCTGGCCCGCTCGGTTTCCGAGGATGTGGATATGGTGCTTGCGCTGCTGTTGCGGCGGCGGCTGGCAGGGCAGTTCCTCGACTGCCGCACCGCGGATGAGGCGAACGATTTCTGGCGCCGCCATATCGCGGGCGGGCGGGCGTTCCGGGTGGTGGCGGAAAAGCTCTATGCGATCGGGCTGGACCACAGCGATTCCAGCGAATACGGCCGCTGGCGGCGCGAGGTGCTGACGCTGCTGGGCAGCGCGATCCACAGCTCTCCGCTCGGCCCGCCGGGGGCAGGGGCGGCCGGATGGCCGGCCGATCCCGTGGCGCGGGATTGTCTTCAGTTCGTGACGCATCGGCTGCATGAGCTTTGTGCCTGGGCGCATCTTCTGGACATCGGGCTGAACCGGGATCTGGCGCGGATCGCGGCGGCACATGCGGGGACAGCACAGGCGGGGGCGACACAGGCAGAGGCCGGGCTTCTGGTCTATGCCGCCACCTCGCGCGATATCCTGCTGGATCAGCTGCGCTGGACGGTTGCGGGCTCGGGTCAGGGACCGGCGGGCTGATCCGCGCAGCCGCCGGGATCAGTGCCGGGCCGGGTCGGCACTGATCTTGTCGCTGGCGATCCAGCGCGCCGCCAGAACCAGCGTGCCCATGGCGAAATCCTTGCCATGGGCGTGGATCATCTCTTCCGAGATTTCGGCGATCCGGGTGAAGAAGGCGTCCTTGCTGGCCTCTTCCTTGGTCATCTTGCGTTGGGCTTCGGACATGGGATTTCCTTTCCTGTGAAACGGGGGGTTACTTGAACAAGCGCGGCGGAAGGGTGACCAGCGCCGCCCCGCCTGCGGCGGTGCCGATCGCCAGATGCAGCCCGCAGGCCGACCAATGCAGCGCGGTGATCGCGGCGCCATCGCCGGGGCAGAGCAGCATTTCATCCGGCAGGCCCGGGCGGACCAGCGCCACCGCGCCCTCGGCCGTGCCGAAGGCCACCAGATCGCGGTCGGGATGGGCGGCCACCCGTTCGACCAGCACAAGGCCGGACCGCCCGCTGCGCAGCGCGCCGGACTGGCCGCCGTCCAGCGGCGGCGTGTCCAGCGACCAGCCAGCCAGCCGGAAGGCCCCGCCGGCGAACAGCGTGGCATCGCCGGCGCCGAAGGTCATCGACAGCGGCGGGGCGCGGAAATTGCCGATCTGCCCGAAGCTGCCATCCGCCCGGCGGTAGAGCCAAAGGCCCTGATCGCCGTCCGAAGCGGCCAACCATCCGCCCCCGGCCGAAAAAGCCACCGGGCCGCTGCCGGGAAAGGGCAGGAGCACCGCCTCCTGTCCTGGCGGCCAGAGCAGAACCCCCTCGGCCAGACGCACGGCAAGGCTTTGCCCGTCCGGCGCAAAGGCCAGCGCCGTGGCTGCCCCCGCGGTCAGAAGGCCGACGCGACGGGTCATGCCCTCCTCTTCCAGAAGGTCGACCTTGCCCTCCTGCGCCAGCGCGACAAGGCCGCGCCCATCCGTGGCCAGTGCGCTCAGCGGCCGCGCCTCGCGCGAGAGGGGGATGACCTGGCCGCGCGGCGTCACCCGCCAGACCCGCCCGTCCGCCGCCGCGGCCAGAAACCCGATCTTGCCGGAGGCTGCGACCATCGCTGCGGTCCCGCCAAGGTTTTCGGTATATACCGGCGGCGCCACCGGCTTTTCCCGCTGGCGGATGGTGCTGCGCCCGCTGTCCAGTTCCAGCCTGATGCGCTGCATCGGGGAGTCCGGATCGTCCAGTGGCACAAGCGCCAGCCGCCCGTCGGCCAGTGCGAAGCCTGCGGCCTTGCCCGCGGTATCCAGCGTGACCGAGGCCACCGGCGCCTCCAGCGTCCAGCTGCGGGCGAGAAGGTCGAACAGCGCCGTGCCGGTCAGTCCGGCGGGCGCGGGCGGGGAGGCAAGTGTCTGGTTCATCTTCCGTCCTTCAGCGCAGGGCGGCCAGTTCGCGCCCAAGCGCGGCCAGCCGGAGTTCAAGATCATTGATCCGCAATTCGCAGGAATCCGCGGCGAACCGCGCGGCCACCTCCATGCGGTCGGCCTCAGCCAAGGCCGCATCATCATTGGATTGTTCGGCCAGTTGCCGGGCAAAGCCGCTGCCCGCCACCTTTTGCAGAAGCCGGTGATATTCTCCGGTCAGGCTGGACAGTTCTGCCGTCAACTGGAACTGATCTGCCAGAATCTCTTGCACATTGCGCGGTTCTGTCGTCATTCTGCCCTCCGTTTTTCATCTGCACAGGACGGATGGTGATGATCCCCGACCCCGATGGCCGTTTTCGCAGCGCCCTGCGCCAGACCGCCGCCACGCTGTTCGGCGCGGATCATCCGGTCGCACAGGCCACCACGGCCGAGGCACTTCAAGCCGCCGTCGCCGCCCTGCCGGAAACAGAGCGGGACCGGCTGATGTCCGCCACCCACCGGCACATGCGCGAAGATTTCGCCGCCATCCGCGCGTTTCTGCCCGGAGGCACGGGGACGCTGCACTAGGCCGGTCATCGCGGTACCCGGCGCAGATCGGCCTCGGCCTCGGTCAGGGTGGCGACGACGCGGGCGATGCCTTGGGCAAAGCGGCGTTCGGCCATGTCGATATGGCTGGCCAGCGCATCCCACAGGTCCACCCGCATCAGGGTTTCCACGTCGCCTGTCAGAATTTCGATCTCACCCAGCCGGAACGGCCGCGCGAGCGAGACGCCGGTGGCGACGAAATCGCGCAGCTCGACCGCGTGGCTGTCGATGAAAAAGGGCAGCAGCGGGTGCTCTTCGGGCGTGATTCCGGCCTCGGCCAGCCGGCCCTCCAGAAAACGGCGGAAATGGCTGTGCAGGATTTCCTGACTCTGGCCCAGAAAGCGCAGGGTGAAGACCAGATCCTGCGGCGCGCGCGCGATGACCGCTTCGGCCGTGGCGCGCGAGGATTGCGGGGCTGCGGAGAGGGGGCCGGTCATGACGGGGCCTTTCGACGGGACAGCTTTACGGTGCGATGAGGGCGGACGCCGGGCGGTCCCGGCGCAGGCCCAGTCTAGCAGGCAAATCCCGTGCCCAGAAGCGAAGACGTTCTTTTAAGATAATGATATTAAACAGTAAAAATGGAAATCTGCGTTACAGATGTAACGTTTTGTTGCGTCACCGGATTACAGCTGTCCGGGGTTTTTACATGCCGCGCTGCCGCACAATTTTTCTGCATCCGAGAAACGCCTGACCCCGGCCGAATCGGCGCTGTGGGGTGTGTAACGGGCCGGTCGTTACAGTTGTGCCGGAAAACCGGGCCGCTGGTCGTGACAAGTGTAACGTTCCGAAACGCCCTGAGGCGAGAGGTTGTCCGGGGGGCACTGCGGCTGCCTGAAAAACGGACAAAAAATAAAACCATTCAATTTCAGTGTTATGATCTGAATTCTTATCCCAACCTTCAACTTTATCGCGCTTCGCCCTCCCCGTGGGCACGCCGTCTGCATGTATCCCCGACACAAGAAGGCGGTTTGCCGGTCGACCCGGACAGCCCCGCAAGAACGAAGGAATGGGAGGAGAAGGCGAGGCCGCCGGTCCGACAGCATCCGCAGGCTGTCTGGTCCCGGTTTCCGGCCGCGCCACCCGCAACCTTTGCCGTGACCTGAGCCCCGGCCGCCTTGGCCGGACCAACCCCGGGCGGACCATCCGCCCCCCGGCCGGACCACGCCCCGGACGGTTCACATCAGGAGAATCATGGCATGACTCAACTGACGCTCAACAAGATCACCGCGCAGCGCGGGATCTCGGTCGGCGAAGCGACGAAGAAGATCTCGGACCTCGGGTGGAACCCCACCTATGTTCAGGAAGCCGCGACCTTCCCGACCGACTACAAGATCAACAAGGCCCCGCGCGACCCGATGAAGCAGGTGCTGCGGTCCTACTTCCCGATGCAGGAAGAAAAGGACAACCGCGTCTACGGTGCTCTGGACGCCGCCCTGCGGGGCGACATGTTCCGCAACGTTCAGCCCCGCTGGGTCGAATGGATGAAGCTGTTTCTGGCGATCATCCCCTTCCCGGAAATCTCGGCCGCCCGCTCGATGGCGATGGTGGCGCGGATCGCACCCGGCGAAGACCTGCGTACCGGCTTTACCATGCAGATGGTCGATGAATTCCGCCATTCCACGATTCAGATGAACCTGAAGAAGTGGTATATGGAGAACTACATCGACCCCGCGGGCTTCGACATTACCGAAGAAGCCTTTGGCAAGTGCTATGCGACCACCATCGGCCGCCAGTTCGGCGAGGGTTTCATCACCGGCGATGTGATGACCTCGGCCTGTATGTATCTGACCGTTGTTGCGGAAACCGCCTTCACCAACACGCTGTTCGTGGCCATGCCGTCTGAAGCCGCCCGCAATGGCGACTATGCGCTGCCCACGGTGTTCCTCTCGGTGCAGTCGGATGAAAGCCGCCATATCGGCAACGGCCACTCGCTTCTGATGGCTGCGCTGAAAGAGCCGGAGAACCACCTGCTGCTGGAGCGCGATCTGCGCTATGCATTCTGGCAGAACCACGCCATCGTCGACGCCGCCATCGGCACGCTGATCGAATACGGCACCACCAACCGCGACAAGGAAAAGGAATCCTACGCGGAAATGTGGCACCGCTGGATTTTCGAGGACTACTACCGGACCTACATGCTGCCCCTGGAAAAGTACGGCATCAAGGTTCACCACGACGACGTGCAGGAAGCCTGGAACCGCATCACCAAGAAGAACTACGTCCACAAGGTCGCGCAGTTCTTCGCCGTGGGCTGGCCGGTGAACTTCTGGCGGATCGAGGCGCAGACCGACAAGGACTTCGAATGGTTCGAAGCCAAATATCCGGGTTGGTATGCCGAATTCGGCGAGTTCTGGAAGTGGTATGCCAAGCTGTCGAAGCCGGGTCAGAAGGTCATCACCTTCAACGAGGAAACCGGCTACGTCTATCCGCACCGCTGCTGGTCCTGCCTTGTGCCCTGCCTCATCCGCGAGGACATGGTCACCGACACGATCGACGGCCAGCTGCACACTTTTGCGCATGAACTGGACCGCTGGACCGCCGTCGAGGCCTTCTCGAACGAATACCAGGGCCGGCCGACGCCTGCCATGGGCAAGTTCTCGGGCAAGCGCGAATGGGAAACGGTCTATCACGGCTGGGATCTGGCCGATGCGATCAAGGACCTGAACTTCGTCCGCGACGACGGCAAGACGCTGGTGCCGCAACCGCACCTGCGCTTTGACAACAAGGACATGTGGACGCTGGACGACGTGCGCGGCCACACCCTGCTGTCGCCGCTGACCTTGCTGCGCGAGATGTCGCCCGAAGCGCGCGACAAGCATATCGCCGAATACAAGGCCGGCTTCACCATCAATCCCTGCAACTAAGGGCAGGGCGGGGGCCATCACACCGGCCCCCGCCAACCAACCGGAACTGGACTGAGGCGGCCCGACGGGCGGCCGGACTGACGGCAGGGAGGCCGGACAGAATGGGAGAGATTTACACCGTGAGGCTGGAGCCCGTGGGCGTCGAGTTCGAGGTGGACGAGGACGAAACCGTCCTGGACGCCGCGTTCCGCCAGGGCATCTCGCTGCCGCATGGTTGCAAGGAGGGGCAGTGTTCCGCCTGCAAATGCGTGCTTCTCGACGGCGAGGTCGAGATGCTGAAATATTCCACCTTCGCGCTGAATGAATCCGAGCGCGACGGCGGCCAGATCCTGATGTGCCGGGCCAAGGCCTTCGACAATCTGACGATTGACCTGCTGAATTACGATGAAGAGGTCCTGTCGAAGTCGATCCCGGTCAAATCCTTCGACGGAAAGATCACCGATTTCCGCAAGCTCACGCATGACATCCGCGGCGTCGAGATCGAGCTGAACGCGCCGCTCAAGTTCTGGGCGGGTCAGTATGTCGACATCACAGTCACCACGGAAGAAGGGGAGACGATCACGCGTTCGTTCTCCATGGCAAATCCGCCGAGCGAAACCCAAAAGCTCTCCTTCATCATCAAGAAATACCCCGAAGGAAAGTTCTCAAACCAGCTCGACAACGGAGGAATCCGGGCCGGGGCCGAAGTGAAGGTGACAGGCCCCTACGGCATGTGCTTCCGCCGCGAGAACCGCGAGGGACCGGTGGTGCTGGTGGGGGCGGGGTCCGGCATGTCGCCGGTCTGGTCGATCCTGCACGACCATATCGCCAGCGGAGAGGACCGTCCGGTCCTGTTCTTCTACGGCGCCCGGACCGAGACGGACCTGTTCCATCTGGACCGTCTGGCCGAAATCACCGCCGAACACCCCTCGGTCGAATTCATCCCCGTCCTGTCCCACGCCCCCGAGGACGGCGGCTGGACCGGCGAGCGCGGCTTCGTCCACGAGGCGGTGTCGCGCAAGCTGAAGGCCATGGGGATCGCCGGGCAGGGCGACGTCTATGCCTGCGGCCCGCCGCCGATGATCGACGCGCTGCAGCCCACGCTTTTCATGCTCGACTTCGACAGCGAGCGCATCTTCTTCGACCGCTTCACCACCACGTCCGGTTCGTCGGGCCACTAGGGCCCGACCGCTCGTCACAGTGAAGCCTGCCATACAGGGAGAGAGACAATGGTAGCCACCTCAAGTTCCGTCGGATCGGGCGCGGCCGGGGCCGCGATCTTCGCCGGATCGACCAGCCGCAAATACAATTACTTCGAACCACGCGGCAAGCGCGCCACCCATTACGAAGACGTCACGGTGGATGTGCAGCCCGATCCCGAACGCTATCTGATCCAGGACTGGATTATCAGCTTCGGCAACGGCAAGGGCGCCTATACCAAGGACAACACCCGGGCGCTGTCCTCAAACTGGCATGCTTTCCGGGCGCCGGATCAGGAATGGGAACGCACCCATTACCAGCGCCAGTCCAAGATCGAGACCATGGTTCAGGCCGTGATCAGCAACGCCCGCAAGGCCGGCGCGCACAAGGTGTTCGACAAGGTCTGGCAGCGCGTGCTGCAGGTGCATCTGGGCGCGTGGAAGCACGCCGAATTCGGCCTTGGCACCAGCCTGATGCAGGCGCAGCGCTATGGCTACACCCAGATGATCAACAACGCCACGCTGACGAACTCGTCGTACAAGATGCGTCTGGCGCAGGACATCACACTGTATCTGGCCGAAATAGGCATGGATATCGAAGGCTGGAGCGACGAGCTGGGCAAGACCGCCTGGCTGGAAGATCCGATCTGGCAGCCCACCCGTCTGGCCATTGAGACGATCATGGGCACCGAGGATTATCTGGAGCAGTATTTCGCCATCAACCTGATCTTCGAGCCGCTGGTGGGCGAACTCTTCCGCTCGGGCTTCCTGATGCAGGCTGCGGCGGCGAACAACGACTTCATCACCCCGCCGGTGATCTCGGCTGCCGAGGCGGATTACGAGCGCAACCTCGCGAACACCATCGACCTGGTCTATCTTCTGGCCAATGACGAAAAGCACGGCGCCCACAACCGCGCCTTGTTCAACGGCTGGGTGAAGAAGCACGCCGATCTGGCCGACAAGGCCGCCAAGGCGCTGCAGCCCGTCTGGTCGCAACCCCATTCCAAACCCGTGTCCTTCGCCGATGCGCAGGCCGTCTCGCACGAGCGGCTGGCGCATATCCTGGGCGAAGTCGGCCTGACCCGCTGAGAGGAGAGAGACCATGTCCAGCGTAGCCCGCGACAACAGCAAGGGTAACATCTTCAAGTCGATGAAGGACATCGACCTCAGCAGCCGCGAAATCTCGCATGAATGCGGGGTCACCATGAACGACTCGGTCGAGGCCCGCGCCATCGCCGAATTCATGGATCAGGACCCGAAGGTGACGGTGACCTACAACCCCGCCACCATCCGCATCGACGGCGAGGGCAAGCTGATCTTCAAGATGGACGAGATCAGCGAATATCTGGGCCGCGAGATGACGGCCGAGATCTTCGAGGTCAACACCTCCACCCACTATGGCCGCATGGTCCGGATCGACGACAACACCGTCATCCTGTTCGGCGACATGGACGAAGTGTTCGAGTTCATCTGATCGGCACCCGGGCAGGGGTGCAGGTCGCGCCCCTGCCTGCAATTCGCAGGAGAGACCATGGCTAGCATGATGAAAGCGGCGGTTTTCGTCGAGAAGGGCCGCATTGTCCTGGAGGACAAGCGCATTCCCGACGTGGGGCCGAACGATGCGCTGATGCGCGTCACCACCACCACGATCTGCGGCACGGATGTGCATATCCTGAAGGGGGAATATCCGGTCGAACGCGGCCTGACCATCGGACACGAGCCGGTGGGCGTGATCGAGAAGCTCGGCTCGGCGGTGAAGGGCTTCCGCGAGGGGCAGCGCGTCATCGCCGGGGCCATCACCCCCTCCGGCTGGTCCAATGCCTGCCTCTGTGGCTTCTGCTCGCAGGACGGGGCGGGGACCAAACATGGCTGGAAGGCCATCGGCGGCTGGAAGTTCGGCAATACGATTGACGGCTGTCAGGCCGAATATGTGCTGGTGCCGGATGCGATGGCGAACCTTGCCCCGGTGCCCGATGACCTGACGGATGAAGAGGTGCTGATGTGCCCCGACATCATGTCCACCGGCTTTGTCGGGGCCGAGAATGGCGGGATCAAGATCGGCGACACCGTGGCCGTCTTCGCTCAGGGTCCCATCGGCCTTTGCGCCACCGCAGGCGCGCGCCTGATGGGGGCAAGCCGCATCATCGCCGTGGACACCGTGCCGGCCCGCCTGTCGATGGCCAAACGCATGGGCGCCGATGAGGTGGTGGATTTCAAGGCGTCGAACAACGTCGTCGAAACCATCATGGAGATGACCGACGGCCGCGGTTGCGATGTCGCCATCGAGGCGCTTGGCCTGCAATCCACCTTTGAATGGGCGCTGCGGTCGATCCGGCCGGGCGGCACCCTGTCCAGCCTTGGCGTCTATTCGGGCGATCTGAAGATCCCGCTGGATGCCTATGCCGCGGGCCTTGGCGAAAAGACCATCCGCTCGGCCCTGTGCCCCGGCGGCAAGGAGCGGATGCGCCGGATGATCGAAGTGGTGCGGTCGCGCCGCGTCGACATGAAGGCGCTGGTGACGCACCGCTTCAGCCTCGACCAGATCGAAGAGGCCTACGATCTTTTCGCCAATCAGCGCGACGGGGTGCTGAAGGTCGCGATCACCACCTGACCCCACTGACCAAGATGTAATCCAGGGAGGAACACGATGTATAAAACGCCGGACGGCAAGGAAGTCTTCGTTCTCGACTGCCACACCCATTTCTGGAACGGCAGCCCCGAGAACCAGCGCAACGTGCATGGCAAGCAGTTCATCGACTGCTTCTACGCCTATCACACTGCGCTGTCGCCCAAGGAACAGCTTTGGGAAAAGTCCAAGTTCGAGAAGCAGACGGTCGATGACATCTACCGTGACCTGTTCATCGACGGGCCGGATGACATGGCGATCATCCAGTCCACCTATTTGCGCGACTTCTACAAGGAGGGCTTCTCCTCCATCGAACGGTCCAGCCAGATGGCGCAGATCAATCCGGGGCGGTTCATCGTCAACGGTGCCTTCGACCCGCGCGACGGCGAAAAGGCCATCGAATACATCCACTACATGAAAGAGACCTTCGATATCAAAGGGGTCAAGATGTATACGGCCGAGTGGAACGGCGATTCCAAGGGCTGGAAGCTGACGGATCCGGCGGCCTACAAATGCTTTGAGCTGTGCGAAAAGCTGGGCATCAGGAACATCCACGTCCACAAGGGGCCGACGATCATCCCGCTGTCGAAGGATGCCTTTGACGTGCATGACGTGGACCATGCCGCCACCGATTTCCAGGGCCTGAACTGGATCATCGAACATTGCGGCCTGCCGCGGCTGGATGATTTCTGCTGGATCGCGGTGCAGGAAACCAATGTCTACGGCGGTCTGGCCGTGGCGCTGCCCTTCATTCACTCGCGCCCGCGCTACTTTGCCGAGGTGATCTCGGAACTGCTGTTCTGGCTTGGGCCGGACAAGATCCTGTTCGGATCGGACTATGCGATCTGGACGCCGCAATGGCTGGTGGACCGGCTGTGGAACTTCCAGATCCCCGAGGACATTGCCGCCGAACGCGGCGTGCAGCTGACCGACGAGATCAAGGAAAAGATCCTCGGCCTCAATGCGGCGCGGCTTTACGGCATCGACGTGGCGGCCAAGAAGGCCGAACTCAGCACGGCGCCCGTTCGCATCGCGGCGGAGTAAACCATGGGCCTGCCGCAAATCCACGGCGCGCGGGCCCGGGACGTGTGGCGGCGCCTTGGCGCCGTCACCGACCCCGAGCTGGACGAGCCGGTCACCGACATGGGCTTTGTCGAACGGCTGGAGGTCAGCCGCGGTGGCGAGGTCGAGATCGACTTCCGCCTGCCGACCTACTGGTGTTCGCCGAATTTCGCCTTCCTGATGGCGGATGGCATTCGCCGTGCCGCCGCCGCGCCCGGCTGGGTGCGGGGGGTGCGGGTCCGGCTGATGGACCATTGCTTTGCCGACCGGGTGAATGACGCGGTCAATGGCGCACGGCCCTTCGAGACGGTCTTTGCCGAACTGACCGAAGGCGCCGATCTGACCGAGGTGCGCGACACCTTCCGCGAAAAGGCGTTCCTGCGGCGGCAGGAGGCGGTGATCCTTGGCCTGAAGGCCATGGGCTGGACCCACGGCCAGATCACCGCCATGACGCTGGCGGAACTGGACGCGCAGAAGCTGACCCAGCCCGAGGCTGCGGCGCAGCGTCCGCGCTACCGCGAAATTCTGGTCGAGGACGGGCTGGCCTGCCTGCCCGGCGATCCGGCTTTCGTGACATGGCACGGCGATGCCATCGCGCCCGAGGAAATGGGCGACCACCTCATGCGGCTGCGCGCGCTGCGCATCAACATGGAGTTCAACGGCGCCATGTGCCGCGGCCTTGCCGCCACCCGCTACAAGGAAGTGGACCGGTCGGGAGAGGAGCCCGAGCTGATCGACTTCATTCTGGGGCGTGTGCCGCCCCGGGAGCCCCGGGACAGCCCCGCCCATCCGGGCTGACCCGCCACCCCGTCACCATGAAGGAAACCGGCGCAGGCCCTGCCCGCAGCCGGAACAAGGGAGGATTATCCGATGCCGAACATGCTTTTGCACAGCAACGATGCCCGCCGGGCGCTGGCCCGCGGCGTGGCCCGTCTGGCCGCCGCGGTCGAGCCGACTTTGGGGCCGAAGGGCCTGAACGCGATGATCGACCGGCCGGTCGGCACGCCGCTTATCACCCGCGACGGCGTGTCCATCGCGACCGAGATCGAACTGCCCGACCGGTTTGAGAACATGGGCGCGCAGGTCGTCCGCGAAGTGTCGATGCAGACGAACGAGGTTGCGGGCGACGGCACCACCACCGCCATCGTGCTGGCCAATGCGATGATCCAGCAGGGCGTGACGCAGGCCGAACGCGGCGCGCGCGCCGTGGACCTTTGCCGCGGGATCGAACTGGCCGTGGCCCATGTGGTGCAGGCGCTGAAGCGGCAGGCCGTGCCGGTGAAGGACAATCCGCATCTGCTGGGCGCGGTGGCCAATATCGCCGCGACCGACCCCCGGCTGGGCGAAATCGTGGCCGAAGCGCATTCCCGCGTGGGCGAGGATGGGATCATCACCGCGGACTTCTCCGTGACGGTGGACACCACGCTGGAGGTCATCGAAGGCATGTCCTTCGAACGCGGCTATATCTCGCACCACATGGTCACCGATCAGGACGAGATGGAGGCCGTGCTGGCCAACCCGCTGATCCTGCTGACGGATCAGAAGATCCTTGTGCCCTCGGCCTTGGACGGGGCGCGGGCGATCGCCGATGCCGAAGGGCGGCCGCTGCTGATCGTGGCCGAAGAAATCTCACCCGAGGTGGTGGTCACGCTGCTGGAGGCGGCCCCGCCCGGCAAATATCTGATCGTGCATCCGCCGGAATACGGCCATTGGCGCCGCGCGCAGATGGACGATCTGGCGATCCTGACCGGGGGCGAGGTTCTGGCCCGCGATCTGGGCAAGAAGATCGAGGCCGTCAGCCGCGACCAGCTGGGCGGGGCGCGGCAGGTGCGCGCCAGCGCCAGCCAGACCACGGTGATCAAGGGGCAGGGCGATCCGGCGGCGATCGCGGCGCGGCGGCTGCAGGTGCAGCGGCAATATGACGTGGCCCCGCCCAACATCGAACAGGACAAGCTGCGCGAGCGGCTGGCCAAACTGTCCGGCGGCACGGCGGTGATCCATGCGGGCGGGCTGACCCCGGTGGAACAGAAGCGCAAGATCCAGCTGATCGAAGATTCGCTCTATGCGATCAAGGCCGCGGTGGAAGAGGGCGTCGTGCCCGGCGGCGGCTCGGCGCTGGCACATGTGGCGCCGGAGCTGGATGCCGTCGCGGCAGAGGCCGCGGGCGATGTGCGGGCCGGGGTGGACCTCGTGCGGTCCGTCCTGACCCGGCCCCTGGCGCGCATTGCCATCAACGCGGGCTGCGATCCGAATTCGGTCATTGCCGAGGTTGTGCGGTCCGGCGACGGCCACGGCTTCGATGCCGCGAACGGCACCTTCCGCAACATGATCGAGGCGGGGATCGTCGATCCGGTGCGGGTGACCTGTTCGGCACTGGCCAATGCCGCCTCGGTCGCGGCGCTGATCCTGACGACCGAAACGCTGATCGGCCATGCCGAAAGCTATGAGGACCCGACGGCCGGTCCGGCGCTTGGCGGCGGTGCGGAACGGCTGGGGCGGCAGTAACGCCATAGGGCTGCGGTCATCCCGCAGCCCATCTGTCCCGAGCGTGGTCCCCGCGCCCCTGACCGTCCCCCCTTGGGGGCACGCACGCTCCCGCCGGGGTGGAGGGTTTCCCTCCGCCCCGCGTGGCATTTGCCGATGCGGAGTTTCGTCGAAAATTCCGCAGGTTATTCGAAGGTGCGGCGGATGCCGTAGGCTTTCAGCTTGCGGTAAAGCGTGGGGCGCGAAATGCCCAGAACCGCTGCCACCCGGGTCAGGTTGCCATCCTCGGCCACCAGCGCCCGGCGGATGGCGCGGGCTTCCATATCGGTCAGGCTGGCCGGGCTGTCCTCCTCGGCAGCCGGTTCGGGCAGCGGCTCGGCGGTTGCCGGGGCTGCATGGCGCAAGGCAGGCGGCAGGTCCGATGCACCGACCATGCCCTGACCGGCGGTCAGATGCAGCCGCTCCATCAGATTGCGCATTTCGCGCACATTGCCGGGCCAGTGGTAGGCCTCCAGCCGCTCCACGGCCTCATCCGACAGGCGCAGAGGGGCACGCCCCAGCCGCTCGGCCACCTGACGGTTGAAATGATCGGCCAGCGCGGGGATGTCCGACGGCCGCTCGCGCAGGGCGGGAACGTCAATCATCACGGTGCCGATGCGGTAATACAGATCGCGGCGGAAGCGCCCGGCCTCCACCTCCTGTCCCAGATCGCGGTTGGTCATCGCCACCAGCTGCACATCCACCTGCCGGCGGCGGGAACAGCCGATGCGATAGACCGCCCGTTGTTCCAGCACCCGCAGCAGATAGGGCTGCAGCGCCAGCGGCATTTCCCCGATCTCGTCCAGACACAGCACGCCGCCATCGGCCTGTTCGAACTTGCCCGGCTTGCCGTCGCGGGTCGCGCCGGTGAAGGCGCCCGCGACATGGCCGAAGAGTTCCGAGCCGAACAGATCGGCGGAGATGGCGCCGCAATTGACGGTAACGAAAGGCCCGCGCCCCTTATGCCGCGCCCCGGCATGCACCAGCCGGGCGAACAGCTCTTTCCCGGCCCCCGTCTCGCCCTGTATCAGGACCGAGGCACCCGCCGCCGCTGCCCGGCGGGCCAGATCGACCGCCTCCAGAAAGCGCGGCGCCTGACCGATCATCAGAAGCTCATCCCCCTCGGCCCCGCTGCGGGGAGGAATGCGGACGGGCGGGGATTTGGGTGCCTCGGCCCCGCGGCGCGGCGCACCGTCGCGCGGCGGCAGAACCAGTGCGGGGCCGCTGAATGCCCCGTCCAGAAGCAGGCGGCTGATGCCGGTGGGCTGAAGATGGGGCGGCATGGCGCGGGCGATTTCATGATCGCTCATCGTGCCGGACAGCGGGATCAGCTGGCGGCCCAGCGTCAGATCCGCCGCCACATGGCCCGGACGTCCGGCGGGCGTGCGGTGATACATCACCCGGCCGATCCGGTCCAGGATCACCACCGCATCGCCCTTGCCCGGGGCCGATCCGCTGTCGAGGAAGGCCTCCAGCAGCCGGGTGCGGCACATGTCCTGCCGTTCGGCCAGACCCGATTCGATCTCGCGCGCGACGGCGGAGATCATCGCCACATTATGCGGGCGAAAGATGCTGGGGGGCCCGGAAAGGTCCACCACGCCCACAAGACGGCCGTCCACCGGATCATGGATCGGGGCCGCGGCACAGGTCCAGGTCTTGATTCCCTTGCAGAAATGTTCCGAGGCATGCACCACCGTCGGCCGGCCGGTGCGGATGGCGGTGCCGATGCCATTGGTGCCGATCACCGCCTCGTCCCATTTGCCGCCGCGCACCAGATGGATGCCGCGCGCCGCCTCACGGGTGCGGGCATCGCCGATCTGGTCCAGCACGGTGCCTTCGGCATCGGTCAGGATCAGAAGTGCATTCGCCTCGGCCAGCAGCGGGCCGATCTTGGCAAAAGGGCGCTGTGCGACCGCCCGCAATTCGGCATTCTTGGCCCTTGCATCCTCCAGCCGCTCCTCGGTTTCGTCCAGCGGTGCCAGTTCGGACGTGGCGTCGATCCCCGAGGCCAGGCTGCGCGACCAGGATTCAAGAATCTCGCGCCGCACGCCCGAAGTCTGGCTGCGCGCGGGGTCGCGGAACGTGAGGAAGTCTTCCCAGGCCCGCATCGTCGCCCGCTGGTCCAGCCAGTCGTCGAACATGCCGGTTCTGGTGTGGAACCCTGTCAGCAGATCGGTCATTCCGTCCTTCCCTTTCGGCTGGGGCCCTTTCGGCTGGTGCGCCGGGGCGACCCTTGCTTGCGTGCCTCTGGTTCGGTGGTGCAGCCAGAGCAACTGCGGGAGAGGCAGGGGCCGCTGGCCACCTGCCCGGGACGGGCCGGGTCACAGATAGCCAAGCCGTTCCGAGATTTCCTGCGACAGCAGGCTTTCGGGGCAGGCGGCGTCGATGATCTGGCCGTCCAGCTCTTCCAGCGGGGCCAGAATGTCGGGGGGCAGGCCGGACATGAAGCCGTTTTCACGGGTGGCCAGCGCGAAATAGCGCAGCCCGTCCTGACGCCGGATCTCGCCCAGAAGATGGTGCTGGCGACCCGACCCGCCGTCATAGGCGACGACGCGGTTGTTCAGGCTGACCTTCACCCGCAGCGCGCCGGTATCTGCCGCCCGCGCTGCACCCTGAGCCAGATCGTGAATCAGCTTCCCCTCGGGCTGCGGCGCGGTGGCCGCCGCCGCTTTGGCCGCCTTGTTGGCGCTGTATTGCCCCTGTGTCAGCCTGTCGGCCAGATGCGTGATCGTGGCGCGATTCTCATTGATCAGACGACGCGCGCGCTCATCCTCGCGGCGAGGGCCATCCCGTCTTGAGATGATGTCGACCATGGCGATCCTCCCAATCCCCAGTGGTATATGGAAAATTCCGTGCGGCACCAGTCGGTGGACCGGCCCTCCCCGCCGGATCCGGACTGTGATTGCGGCAGAGTGTAACACAAAACCGAACCATTGCCGTTGTTTCAAAGTGACAAGTCCGAAGTATGTTTTCAAGTCTTTCCGCGGTGACGGGGCCGTGATGGGCCACAGGCAGCCCTTTCCTCAGCCCCGCCGCCAGCCCGGCGGATGGACCAGACCGCCGGCATCGCGCAGCGCCAGACCGGCGGCGCGCACCACCCCGGCGATCTGCCGCAGCTGCGTCTCCTGCGGGTTTGACCGGCGCCAGACCATGCCGATGCTGCGGGCGGGCTGCGGGTCGCGGAAGCGAGAGATGGCGACGGGGGCTGAGCGGGTTTCGACCGGCACCGCCATTTCCGGGATCAGGGTCACGCCGATGCCCGCGCCCACCATCTGCACCAAAGTGGACAGCGTGCTGCCATCCAGAATCTCCCGCGGACGGGCCGCGGCGGGACCGCAGAAAGACAGGGCCTGATCGCGGAAGCAATGGCCTTCCTCCAGCAGCAGCAACCGCATTTCGGTCAGGTTCTGGGGGGAGGGGGTGGGCCGGCCGGCATCGGCCAGCGGGCGGACCAGAACGAAGCGTTCGGTGAACAGCGGAACCTCGGTCAGCGCGGGTTCGCTGACCGGCAGGGCCAGAATCGCCGCATCCAGCCGCCCGTCGATCAACTCCTCCAGCAGGCGCGGGGTGATGGTTTCCCGCGGCCAGGGCTGGAGATCCGGGTAAAGCACCTGAAGCCGCGCGATGATCGCGGGCAGCAGATAGGGCGCGATCGTCGGGATAACGCCGATCCGCAACGCCCCGGACGGGTCACCTGCCGCGGCGCGGGCCATGGATTCGATCTCATCCACAGCGCGCAGAACCTTGCGCGCATGGGCCAGAAGCACCTCGCCAAAGCCGGTCAGCTGCACCTGCCGGGCCGTGCGTTCCAGAAGCGCCACGCCAAGCGTCTCTTCCAACTCTTTGATCTGCATGGACAAGGCGGGTTGCGTCACCGCGCAATCCTCGGCCGCGCGGCCGAAGTGGCGCAACCGGGCGACCGCTTCGAAATAGCGGAACTGGCGCAGGGTCAGGTTTTTCATCAGAAGACCTTATCAAACCGATCAGAAGATAGAATTACCATTATCGGTGGCGGCAGTTAAGAATGATTCCAGATTGCCGGGGTGGGCGGAGGCCACGGCACGATCTGCGACCCCCATGCCAGCTTTCGGAGGAGAAGATGGACGGCAATACGGTAAATCCGGGCGGCAAATGCCCGGTCCTGCACGGGCAGAATCCGGCAACAACCATGAAGGGGCGGTCCAACCGCGACTGGTGGCCCAATCAGCTGAACCTGCGCATCCTGCACCAGAACACGGCCCTGTCCGACCCGTTCGGCGGTGCGTTCGACTATGCCGAAGCTTTCGGGCGGCTGGATCTGGCCGCGGTCAAGGCGGATATCTACGCGCTGATGACCGAAAGCCAGGACTGGTGGCCGGCGGACTGGGGCCATTACGGGCCATTCTTCATCCGTATGGCGTGGCATTCGGCGGGCACCTACCGCACGGCGGACGGGCGGGGCGGCGCGCGGTCGGGCACCATGCGGTTCGCGCCGCTGAATTCCTGGCCGGACAACGTGAACCTCGACAAGGCGCGGCGCCTGCTGTGGCCCGTCAAGCAGAAATACGGACGCGCGCTGTCCTGGGCCGATCTGCAGATCCTTGCCGGGAATTGCGCGCTGGAATCCATGGGGTTCAAGACCTTCGGCTTTGCCGGTGGCCGTGCCGATGTGTGGGAACCGGAAGAAGATATCTACTGGGGCGACGAATCCAAATGGCTGGACGACACCCGCTATACCGGCGACCGCAAGCTGGATGATCCGCTGGCCGCGGTCCAGATGGGTCTGATCTATGTGAACCCCGAGGGGCCGAACGGCAATCCGGACCCGCTCGCCTCGGCCCGGGACATCCGCGACACCTTTGGCCGCATGGCGATGGATGACGAGGAAACCGTGGCGCTGATCGCGGGCGGTCATACCTTCGGCAAGACCCATGGCGCAGGCGAAGCCGCGCTGGTGGGGGCCGAGCCGGAAGGTGCGGCGATCGAGGCGCAGGGCTTCGGCTGGGCCTCGCGCCATGCCAGCGGCAAGGGCGGCGACACGATCTCCTCCGGGCTGGAGGTGGTCTGGACCCAGACGCCGACGCAATGGTCGAACCACTTCTTCACCAACCTGTTCGAGAATAAATGGGAGCTGACCCGCTCTCCGGCCGGCGCGCAGCAATGGCGCCCGAAGGATGCCACCGTCACCGGCACCGCGCCCGACGCGCATGATCCGGCAAAGCGGGTGGTGCCGATGATGTTGACCTCTGACCTCGCGCTGCGGTTCGACCCGGTCTATGGCCCGATCTCGCGCCGGTTCTACGAAAACCCCGACCAGTTTGCCGATGCCTTTGCCCGCGCGTGGTTCAAGCTGACCCACCGGGATATGGGGCCGAAGGTGCTGTATCTGGGGCCGGAGGTGCCGGAGGAAGACCTGATCTGGCAGGACCCGATCCCCGCGGCCACCGCGCCGCAGATCGACGCCGCTGATGTGGCCGCGCTGAAGGCGCAGATCCTGTCCACTGGGCTTTCGGTGGCGGAGCTGGTCACCACGGCCTGGGCCTCGGCCTCGACCTTCCGGGGATCGGATTTCCGGGGTGGCGCGAATGGGGCGCGGGTCCGGCTGGCGCCGCAAAAGGACTGGGAGGTGAACCAGCCCGACCAGCTGGCCCGCGTGCTGTCCGTGCTGGAGGGGGTGAAGGCCGCCTTCGATGCGCAGGGCGAAAAGAAGGTCTCGCTGGCCGATCTGATCGTTCTGGGCGGGGCCGCCGCCATCGAAGTGGCCGCGCGGGCCGCGGGCACGGCGGTGACCGTGCCCTTCGCGCCGGGCCGCACCGATGCCAGCGCCGAACAGACCGATGCCGCCAGCTTTGCGCCCTTGGAGCCGCAGGCCGACGGGTTCCGCAACTGGCAGCGGCAAAGCTTCTCGGTCTCGGCTGAGGAACTGCTGGTGGACCGTGCGCAGCTTCTGCGGCTGACCGCGCCGGAAATGACGGTGCTGGTCGGCGGGCTGCGGGTGCTGGGGGCCAATCACGGCGGCACCTCGCATGGTGTGCTGACGCAGCGGCCCGGGCGGCTGACGAATGATTTCTTCGTCAACCTGCTGGACATGGCCACGGTCTGGCACCCGGTGGGCGGCAGCGACCGCCTGTTCGAGGGGCGGGACCGCGCCACCGGCGCGCCGCGCTGGACCGCCACGCGCTGCGATCTGGTCTTCGGATCGAACTCGCAACTGCGGGCCTTGGCCGAGGTCTATGCTCAGTCCGATGCGAAGGAGAAGTTCCTGACCGACTTCATCGCCGCATGGAACAAGGTGATGAACGCCGACCGTTTCGATCTGGCGTAACGCCAACGGGTCAGGCGGCGGGTCACTCTGCCGCCTGATCGCCCTTCATCAGACGTTCGGCCTTCTTGCGCACCAGAACCGACCGCAGGTCGTGCATCGCCAGCAAGAGCGTGTCCGTCACCGCATCCAGCTGCGCCTCCGAGGCGCGCGTCTGCACCCAATGGGCCGTCAGGTTCAGATGGTCCACCGCGCGCAGGATGTCATCCACCTCACGGCTTTCCAGCAGTTTGCGCCGGTCCGCCAGCCAGCCATTGATGGCGGCCGAATCCTCGGGCGAAAGCTTGTGGTCGCCATGCGGCTTGATATTGCCGTTCTTGACGTTGACCATGGCGATCTCTTCCAGCTCGATCCGGCGCTGGCGGTTCTCGGTATCGACCTTGAACACGGCGGCGCCGTTCTCGCGGATGCGGAAGTAGTAGTCGGGCAGGTCACCGGACATCAGGCGCCCCTTGGTCAGGTGTTTCTCCGGCATCGCGGTTGTCGATCACCCGCAGGAGCGAGCCGTTTTCGTCCACCAGTGCGAACATCCGCGGCGCCTGCCCGGGTTTGAAGAACCCCGTCAGCCGCGGGATCGACGTGGTGTCAGACGGCAGGCCCGCCTGCCGCCATTCGGCCAGCAGGGCATCGGGGTCGTCCACCCGGATGCAGGCGGAAAACCAGCTGGACCACGGGTCCAGCTCCGGGTGCGGAAAGAATTCCAGCATCAGCGGCCCGCGGGTCAGGATCATCCAGCCGTCATCGCGGAAGGTTTCGCTGAAGCCCAGCCGACCGTAAAACGCCGCAGTGGCCGCAAGATCGCGGGCGGGCAGGTTGGCGGTGATCCGGTCGGCCATGCTGTGCCTTTGTTGAAAACCCGTCGTCAGACCAGCGAGGCGCAGAACTTCTGGATGCGCGAACAGGCGTCGTGCAGCACCTCGTCCGAAGTAGCGTAGCTGACGCGGAAATTCGGCGAAAGCCCGAAGGCGGCGCCAAAGACCACGGCCACGCCGGTTTCCTCCAGCAGGGCGGTGGCAAAGACCTCGTCATTGGTGATGACGGTGCCGCCGGGGGTGGCTTTGCCGATGCAGCCGGAAATGTCTGGATAGACGTAGAAGGCGCCTTCGGGGCGGGGGCATTTGATGCCCTTGGCCTGATTCAGCATCGACACGACCAGATCGCGGCGGCCCTGAAAGATGCGGCGCCAGTCGGCCAGAAACTCCTGCGGGCCGGTCAGCGCCTCCAGCGCGGCATATTGGCTGACGGAGGAGGGGTTCGAGGTCGACTGCGACTGGATCGTCCCCATGGCCTTGATCAGCGCCACCGGACCCCCGGCATAGCCGATGCGCCAGCCGGTCATCGCATAGGCCTTGGACGTGCCGTTGCAGGTCAGCGTGCGGTCATAAAGCCCGGGTTCGATCTGCGCCGGGGTGCAGAACTGGAAATCGTCGAAGACCAGATGTTCATACATGTCATCCGACATGATCCAGACCTGCGGGTGCCGCATCAGCACATCGGTCAGGGCCTTCAGCTCATCGCGGGTATAGCCCGCGCCGGTCGGGTTCGAGGGCGAGTTGAAGATAAGCCATTTGGTCTTCGGCGTGATTGCCGCCTCAAGCTGATCCGGGGTCAGCTTGAAATTCGTCTCGATCCCGGCCACCACCGGCACCGGCGTGCCACCCGCCAGCAGCACCATGTCGGGATAGCTGACCCAATAGGGCGCGGGGATGATCACCTCGTCACCGGGGTTCAGCGTCGCCATCAGCGCATTATACAGGATCTGCTTGCCGCCGGTGCCCACGGTGATCTGCGCGGGCGTGTAGGTCAGCCCGTTTTCGCGCAGGAATTTGGCGCAGATCGCCGCCTTCAGCTCGGGGATGCCGTCCACCGCGGTATAGCGCGTCTTGCCGGCGTCGATTGCGCGCTTGGCCGCGTTGCGGATGTGTTCGGGCGTGTCGAAATCCGGCTCTCCGGCGCCAAGGCCGATGACATCCTTGCCCTCGGCCTTCAGGGCCTGCGCCTTGGTCGTCACGGCGATGGTGGGCGAGGGTTTCACGCGGGCAAGCGTGTCGGACAGGAAGGCCATGGCGGCAGACTCCGGCGATTGTTTGTCTTTTCCGGTCGCAGGGCTTAGGCTCGCCCCCCCGTTCATGCAAGCGATATCGGACAAAGGAGAGGCAAGATGGCGGAAAGCGGCATGCAGGAAACCCGGGCGCTGGACAACTGGTTCGCCCCGGATGTGGCCACCTTCGGCGACCGGCTGGCCGGCGCGCGCGAAGCGGCCGGGCTGACGCAGGAAGAACTGGCCACAAGGCTGGGGGTGCGCCTGACCACGCTGCAGGCGTGGGAAGACGATCTGGCGGAACCGCGCGGCAACCGGCTGCAGATGCTGGCCGGGATGCTCAACGTCTCGCTGGCGTGGCTTCTGACGGCGGAAGGGGATGGCGTCGATGGCCCGGATGCGCCGCCGGCCCACAGCCCCGCCGCCGAAGAGGCGCTGGCCGAACTGGTGCGGTTGCGCGCGCAGGTGGCCGGCCTTGCGCAGGAGCTGCTGTCGGTGGAAAAGCGGCTCAGGGCGGTCCTGCGGCAGGAGGCATGACATGACGACGGCGGGTGAGGGCGCGGAAGCGCGGCTGAAACGGATGCGGATGCGCAGCTGGCGCCGCGGTACCAAGGAGATGGACATTGTCCTTGGCCCCTGGGCCGACGCCCGGCTGGCGGCGATGGATGAGCCTGCGCTGGATCTTTACGACAGTCTGCTGGAAGAGAACGATCAGGACCTGATGGCCTGGCTTCTGGGCACCGCGACCCCACCTGAAAACCTGCGCCCGCTGCTGGACGAAATCGCCGTCTTCGCCCGGTCGCGGCTGGCCGGAAGCTGACGCCGGGCCCGCATTCGCGCATGCCCGCAATCCGGCGGGAGAGATGATCCGCGTCGGGATTGCCCCCTGAGCCCCGCCCCCCCTTCGGGTGGCAGGGATCGGGGTTCGTCCCGCGCGCAAGTGCAGCGCGACGGCGGGGCGCAAAGCTGTGCCGGAACGGCGGTCCGGCACAGGTGTGCGGGGCATTAACCCTGTTGCAAGTTTTGCGTCAAAATCGCGTCGATTTTCGCACGAGTTTACGGAATGTTTGCGCTTTGTGCCGAATCTGTCCCCGATATCCAAGGCGGCGGAGAAAGCCATGTCCCTCCATCAACCTCTTCTCGATGGATCGCAGAAAGCGTTCCTCTCCTGCTATCTCGACAATCTGGCGCTGGTAGAACGCCTGCACCGATTGCTGCTTGACGTGATCAAGGACGAATTCGAACGGCTTCAGATCCTTGAGATCAACTCGGTTCAGGCGCTTCTGCTGTTCAATATCGGTGAGAATGAGGTCACCGCCGGTGAGCTGAAGACGCGCGGCTATTATCAGGGGTCGAACGTCAGTTATAACCTGAAAAAGCTGGTCGATCTGGGCTATATGCACCACCAGAGGTCAGAGGTGGACCGAAGGTCGGTGCGGGTGCGGCTGACGGAAAAGGGGCGCCGCGTGCGGGCGCAGCTGTCCGATCTGTTCGCGCGCCATGCCGAGGGGATCGAAAAGCGCGGGTTCGTCGATATCAACGGCATTGACGAGATCAACACCGCGCTGAAACGGATGGAACGGTTCTGGACCGAACAGATCCGCTATATCTACTGACCGCCCCGGCAATCGTCGCGGTATGGTGTGCGTCCTGCGCCTGCGGCTTGTCCTCGGAACGCCACGATCCGCGATTTGGCACGAAGGCCGCAACGGGCATCGGTAAGCCGCCCGCCGTTCTAATTCGCCTTGCGCCCGGGCAGAAAGGGCAGGGGGGCGACGGGGATACCGTCTTCCAAGAGCTTGCGCGCCTCTTCCGGCTTCGCCTCGCCATGGATCGACCTTTCCGGCGCCTCGCCCTCGTGCATGCGCCGGGCTTCGGCCACGAAATTCACGCCAACATATTCGGAATTCGCCTCGACATGCTGCCGCAAGGCAGCCAGCTTCGCCTCCAGATCCGAACCGGGCGCGCGCAGATCGGGCGCGGGCGCCTCAGCCTCGGCAGAACGGCTGCGCGGCTGTGCCACCGCCGGTGCCATCAGCGCCTTTTCCACCGATGTCTGGCCGCAGACCGGACAGGCCAGCTGACCGGCGCGGGCCAGGGCCTCATAGGCCGCCGCATCGGCGAACCAGCTGTCGAAGCCATGCCCGGCCCCGCATTTGAGCGTATAGCGGATCATTTCAAACCCATCCGGCCCGGCACCCTGCGGGCCGCGATCTGCCAAAGCTAGTCTTTCCGGCCGAAGGTCTCAAGGCCACAGGCAGGATCAGCCGGACGCCGGCACCGCGGCATCGGGCCGGAAGGACAGGATCAACTCCCGCAGTTCGGGTTCGGCCACCTTGCGCGCAGCCTTTTCCGGGCTGAACCATTTGCGCCGGCGCTGGCCATGTTCGGGATATTGGTCGGTCAGGGCCTGCACCTGCAGCGCAAAAACCTCCACCCGGCAGGGATGGGCGGGGGCACGGCGCAGCACCTTGTCATAGTGGAACTGGCCGAGCGCGGCTTCCGCCGCATGGCCCTCGACCCCGGCTTCCTCCCACGCCTCGCGGCTGGCCGCTTCGGAGGGGCTGCGTTCGGCCATGGGCCAGCCTTTGGGGATCACCCAACGCCCGGTGTCGCGGCTGGTGATCAGCAGGATTTCGGGCCGTCCGCGGTGCAGCCGCCAGCACAGCGCCGCATATTGCGTACGAAGCGCGGGCGGGGCGGTCACGGCCGGAAGAGGATCCTGTCTGCCCACAGCGTCAATCATTCCCTTTTCCCCCTGTTCTTCGGGGGTATGATCCTTCCAGACTAACATATCCTGTGACATGAGAGACAAGATAGGCAGCCCGTCCCCGAAAAGGAACTCAGGAGTTCCATTCCTGCACCAGATCAGACCATATTTTGCGGCAGAAACCGGCAGTTCAGGCAGGGGTAGCGGCAATGCGCGCATTTCTTGGGCTTGATCCGCCAGACCATCTCCGCTCGGCACTGGTGGTGCAGCAGTTCCTGCTTCCGCTGCAGCAGTCTCTGGCGCCCGAGACGTTTCACCTGACGCTGGTATTCCTGGGCGATCTGACGCCCGGCACTGCCCCGGCGCTGGACGAGGCGCTGTCCGCTCTGCGCATGCCGGCATTCGATCTGTCCCTTGCCGGGCTTGGCCTCTTTGGCGGCGAGAAGCCGAGGGCGGTCTGGGCCGGGGTCGCGCCGTCCGACACGCTCATCCGTCTGCAGGCCAAGGCCGAACAGGCGGCGCGGCGGGCGGGGATCGACGTGCCCGCACGGCGTTTTGTCCCGCATGTCACCCTGGGCCGGTTCGCCCGCCTCGATCCTGAAACCCAAATGCGGCTGGAGCGCGCGGTGGCGGCGGGCACCGGCTTTACCGCAGGCCCGTGGCCCGTGCGTGAGATGGTTCTGTGGGAAAGCCTGCCTTCCCCCAAAGGGCCGCGCTACCGTGAACTGGCGCGCTACCCGCTGGAGCAGGCCACTGACCGGGGGGCGGTTTCTTGACAAGGCCATGGCCCTCATGCAGCACGGGGGACAGGTAGCAGAGGGGCAGGACATGAGCCGCAGCATCACCATCGCCGGACGCAAGATCGGCCCCGACCATCCGCCGCTGGTCATCGCGGAAATTGGCATCAACCATGGCGGCGATCTGGCCGTGGCCAAGGAAATGGTGCGCCTTGCCGCGGGCGCGGGCTGCGAGATGATCAAGCACCAGACCCATATCATCGAAGACGAGATGACGGATGAGGCGAAGGCGATCTTTCCGCCCAATGCCGATGTCTCGATCTGGCATGTGATGGAGCGCTGCGCCTTGTCGCTGGACCAAGAGGCAGAACTGAAGCGCTACACCGAAGAGCTGGGGATGATCTGGATTTCCACGCCGTTTTCCCGCGCGGCGGCGGATTATCTGGAAACGCTGGATGTGCCCGCCTACAAGATCGGCAGCGGAGAGGCCGACAACCTGCCGCTGATCCGCCACATCGCCCGCAAGGGCAAGCCGGTGATCCTGTCCACCGGGATGCAGACCATTGAAACCATCCGGGCCAGCGTGGACATTCTGGACGCCTCGGGCGTGGAATATGCGCTGCTGGAATGCACCAACCTGTATCCCAGCCCGGCCGAGATCGTGTCCTTGCGTGGCGTGACCGACCTGCTGAACGCTTTCCCCAAGGCGGCCGTCGGCTTTTCGGACCATTCCATCGGGCCGGAAATGGCCCTTGCCTCCGTCGCGCTTGGTGCCTGCATTCTGGAGCGGCACTATACCGACAGCCGCTATCGCAAGGGGCCGGACATCATCAATTCGATGGACCCGGCGGAACTGCGCTTCCTGATCGACCGGTCCAAAGAGATCTGGATCGCGGCAAACAACCCCAAGCAACGCACGGCGCCCGAGGAAGACGTCTACCGCTTCGCCCGCGGTTCTGTGGTGGCCGATGCCGACCTGCCCCTTGGCCATGTGATCCGCGAACAGGACATCTGGGCCCGCCGTCCCGGCTCGGGCGAAATCCCGGCCTATGATTTCGACAAACTCCTGGGCAAACGCCTGACCCGCGCGGTGACGCGGAACACCCAGCTGAAATGGAGCGATCTGGGGTGAATCTGTCGCGCGATGATCTGGCTGTTTGGTGCATCAATCTTGACCGCGCGACAGGCCGCTGGGATCAGATGCAGCCTAGGCTTGCCGCACTCGGCTTGGACGTTCTGCGCTTTTCGGCCGTCGATGGCCGCGCAGAACCCGCGCTTATCTCGGCATCTCTGGATGCCGCAGCCTTCCGCCGAAATATGGGGCGCGATGCGCTGCCGGCAGAGGTCGGCTGCTATCTGTCGCATCTGGAGGTGTGGCGGCTTTTCGTGGCAAGCGGGCGGGAAGTTGCGTTGGTGTTGGAGGACGATGTTGTCTTCCATGCCGATTTCCTTGACGCGCTGGATGCCGCGCTGGCCGTGCGGGACAGCTGGGATATGCTCAAGCTCAACCGCATCCGCGCGAAACTGCCGGTGCGGCAGGGCAGGGCGGGCCAGTGGACTCTGAATGCCTATCTGGGGCCGGCGACCGGCTTCGGTGCCTATCTGATCCGCCGCGATCTGGCGGAACGGCTTTTGCCCAAGATGCTGCCGGTGCGCATGCCGGTGGATTACGAGGCGACGCGCTGGTGGGCGCATGATTTCCGCCTGCTGGGGTTGGAGCCTTTCCCCAGCCATGTGGACGACGGCGGCATCAGCACGATCAACGGTCCCGGCCATGTTGAGGCGGTGAAACCACCCCGCCAACGGCGTCTTGGCAATTATGCAATGCGGGCGACAAATTACCCGCGCCGCCTGTGCGCAATGGTGCGGCGCGGTATGCTGGCGCGGTGGAAGTAGGCGTTCAGCGATCTGCCGCCTGTGCTCCGCCCCAAATGCCGTAGCTCCGGCGACAGTGGTCGATGCAAGCTTGATTCAGAGCTAACCGATCCATGCCGTTGACCACCTGTTTGCGCAACGCTGCCTCGCGCACCTCGTCGCTGTTCCCGCGAGTCCTTAATTGTCCCTCGGCGGTAAGCCAGATGGCAATGCCGCGACGGGCGAGTTGTCCCGACAGCCAGATATCGTCCACCATCCAGCAGGTATCACATATGTCGAACGCGATATCGTCGAAGAACTCCGGAAGAACCAGCACTCCCCCCCAGCCTTCGAGAATCTCGACATAACCGCTGGCAACAGCTTTGCGTGGCTTCCACTGACCGAAGCTGGCGATGCGACGCAACCGGTAGCCAATGTCCTTGACCAATCGCTGCGCCCTGGGTTGATGCGCGGCGCGCATAGCATCAGTTGAGGGGCCGGGGAGGTCGGTGCCCTCCTCGACAATGCAGCAACCAGGATGCGCGGCTGCTGCGTCAAGATATCGGGCTGCCCAATCGGGATCATACACCTTGTCGTCGTCGCAGAACAGGATGGCCACATCCTGCCCACGATAGTCTCGCGCCGCGGGCAGGACTTTGGTCGCGGGGCCATAATCCTGATCGCACAGGCGAATTTCGACGCCCTTCGGCACGGCTGGAAGTTGTGCGGGATCGAAAGGAAACCTGCGGTAGCTGCGCGGCAGGTACAGATTCACGGCCTTTACTGGCGCAGTCTGGGCCAGCAACGATCCCAACACTTCTCCGAGATAGGGGAAGCGTGGCGGGATGGCCGTCAGGGAAATCACGAGTTCCATAATGTCGTCCTTACCGAGCATGTCCTCCTAGCCTTCCGACTACACATCCTGCGATGGCTGGGCAACTATACATCTGGCGGATGTGCCTTGCCTTGCTGGTGGTCCGGTTATGGCTATATTGCCTGCCTCGAACATGGGGGCCTCCTTGATCCGCCACATCCTCTTTCTGACCGGCACCCGGGCCGATTTCGGCAAGCTGGAGCCTTTGGCCGCTGCCGCGCGGGATGCGGGGCACAGTGTCAGTTTCTTCGTCACCGGCATGCATATGATGGACCGTTACGGCCTGACCAAGAAAGAGGTGCAGCGCATGGCGGGGGTGGCGGTGCATGAATATATGAACCAGCGCCCCGGCGATCCGCAGGATATCGTGCTGGCCAAGACCGTTACCGGCTTTTCCGATTACATCACCGAACGCCGCCCCGATCTCGTGGTGATCCACGGCGACCGGATCGAGGCGCTGGCGGGCGCGCTGGTGACCGCCACCAATTACGTCCGCTCGGCCCATGTCGAAGGCGGTGAGGTTTCGGGCACCATCGACGAGGTGTTCCGCCACTGCAACACCAAGCTCTGCACCCATCATTTCGTGTCTTCTGACAGTGCCAAACGCCGGGTCATGGCTTTGGGAGAGCCGGAGGATGTGATCCATGTCATCGGCTCGCCCGAACTGGATTTCCATGCCCGCCCCTCGGGCGTTACGCTGGACGAGGTGCGGGCGCGCTATGAAATTCCCTTTGCGCAATACGGCATTGCCACCTTCCACCCGGTGACCAGCGAACAGGCCACGATGGAGGCGCAGGCGGCGGCGCTGTTCGGCGCGCTGGAGCAGTCGGGCCGTGCCTTCGTGGTCATCGCGCCCAACAACGATCCGGGCTCCGAAGGGATTTTCCGGGTGCTGGAGGGTCTGCCGAAGGACCGCTTCCGGGTATTGCCCTCGATGCGGTTCGCGCATTTCTCGGAACTGATGAAGAACGCCGCCTGCATCGTCGGCAATTCCAGCGCCGGCGTGCGCGAGGCACCGTTTCTGGGCGTGCCCTCGCTGGATGTGGGGACGCGGCAATCCAACCGCTCGGACGCGGGTTCGGTCACTTCGGTCACGGCGCAGGACCGGGCGGCGATCCTGCGCTTTCTGACGGTGGACTGGGGCCGGTCGCATGGCCGCCATCAGGGCTTTGGCGAGGGGCTGGCGGCGGACCGTTTCGTGCAGGTTCTGGCGGATCCCGCCTTCTGGGCGCGGCCGCTGCAAAAGGCCTTCCGGGACGCGGGCTGATGGGCTGGCCGCTTGCCGGATACCGTCTGGCCAGCCATGCGCTGCCCCTTGTGGCGCCCGCGCTGCTGCGGCGGCGGCTGGCGCGGGGCAAGGAAGACCCGGCCCGCTGGCGCGAAAAGCTGGGTGAGGCGACTTTGCCGCGGCCGGAAGGGCGGCTGGTCTGGCTGCATGCCGTGGGTCTGGGAGAGGTGCTGGCGCTCCGCGGGCTGATCGGCGCGCTGGCGGCCGCGGCGCCGGACCTGTCCTTTCTGGTCACCTCCTCGGCCCGGTCCTCGGCGCAGGCTTTGGCCGGGCAACTGCCGCCGCGCACGGTGCACCAGTTCCTGCCGCTCGATGCGCCGCACTATCTGGCGCGGTTTTTGGGCCATTGGCGGCCCGCGCTGTCGGTCTGGGCGGAGCAGGACCTTTGGCCCGGCGCGGTGGCGGCGGCGGATGCGGCGGGCGTGCCGCTGGCTTTGGTCAACGCGCGGATGAATGCCGCGGCGTATGCGCGCCGGGCCCGGGCGCGCGGGCTTTATGCCGACCTTCTGTCGCGCTTCCGGCTGGTGGCGGCGCAGGAGGATCAGACGGCTTCGCATCTGGCGGCCCTTGGCGCGCGCGATGTCCGGGTGACGGGCAGCCTGAAGGCCGCCGCGCCTCCTTTGGCCGCCGATCTCGCCGCGCTGGCCGCTGCGCAACGGATGGTGCAGGGGCGCCGCCCGTGGCTTCTGGCCTCCTCCCACCCCGAGGATGAGGCGGTGGCACTTGCCGCTCAGGCGCAGCTTCATGCCGAAGACCCCGCGCATCTGCTGATCCTTGCCCCGCGCGACCCGGCCCGCGGCGGGCAGATCGCCACGATCCTGCCCGTGGCGCGGCGGGCGGGGCCGATGGGTGGCGCGGCGGTCTGGGTGGTGGATACGGTGGGGGAAATGGGCCTCTGGTATCGGCTTTGCCCGGTCACGCTGATCGGCGGGACCTTCGGCCCGATCGAAGGCCACAACCCATGGGAGCCTGCGGCTCTTGGCTCAGCCATCCTGCACGGCCCACGGGTGGCGAATTTCGCCGCCGATTTCGGGGTACTGGATGGGGCAGGGGCGGCCTTGCCTGTCACGCCCGGGACGCTGGCCGCCGCCCTGCGCGCGGATCACCGCGCCATGGCCGCCCGCGCGATCGCCCTGTCGCAGGCGGCGCAAGGCAGCCTTGTCCCCCTTGCGCATGATCTGCTGGAGCTGATGGCATGAGGCTGTTTCTTGCCCTTTGGTCGGGGCTCTGGACCCTGTGCCTGCCGCTGATCCTGGTCTACCTGCGCCGCCGCGCGCGCAAGGATGCGCTTTACGGTCAGCATCTGGCCGAACGCTTCGGCCGCTACCCGCAGCGGATGCCCGGCGCCGTCTGGGTTCATGCGGTCTCTTTGGGAGAGGTCCGGTCGGCTGTGCCGCTGATCCGCGGGCTTCTGGACCGGGGCGAAAGGGTGGTCATCACGCTCTTCACCCCCGCCGGACGGCGGGAGGCGGAGCGGGTCTTCGCCGCCGATATTGCCGCCGGGCGGCTGGCCGCGGTCTGGGTGCCGCTGGAGCTGGACTGGTGTTTTGGAGGCTTCTTCCGCGCCTTCCAACCCCGTCTGGGGCTGGTGATGGAGATCGAGATCTGGCCGCGCATGGTCTGGGCCGCCCGCGCCCGGGGCGTGCCGTTTTACATGTGCAATGCGCAATATCCGGTGGATTCCATGATGCGCGACGCGAAATTCCCGCTGCGCCCGGCAGTGATGCGCCGGTTCGCGGGGGCCTTCGTGAAATCCGCGCTGCAGAAGCGGCGGTTCGACGGGATCGGCGTGCCGGATGTCACCGTGACCGGAGAGCTTCGGTTCGACCAGCCGATCCCGGCCGCCCATCTGGCCGCAGGTCAGGCGGCCCGTCCCGCGGGGCGCCGCGTCATCGCCTTCGCCTCGGTGACCGAGCCGGAGGAGGAACTGGTCCTCGACACGCTCTCCGCCCTGCTGGCGCGGCCCGCGCCGCCCTTCGTCGTGCTGATCCCCCGCGCGCCGGAGCGGTTTGACGCCATGGCACAGGCGCTGACCGACCGTGGCATCGCCTTCACCCGCCGCAGCACCGGCTTTGACGCCGATCTGCGCCCGACACAGCCCTTGGCCGATGTGCTTCTGGGCGACTCCCTCGGTGAGATGTATTTCTATCTGGCCATGGCCGACCGTGTCGCCGTGGGCGGCGGGTTCCAGCCGAAGGGAAGCCACAACATCATCGAACCCCTCGCGCTTGGCAAAGCGGTGATCGTCGGCCCCTTCGTGCAGACCATCGAATATCCGGCGGTCGAGGCGGTGGCTGCGGGCGTCTGCCACCAGACCCGGGCCGAGGGGTTGGTGCAGGCGCTGACCGACTGGCCCGGTCCGGCGCCTGAGGCCATCGCGGGCTTTCTGGAGGAACATTCCGGCGCTACCCGCCGCACCTTGGCCGAGATCGAGCGCAGGCTCAGACCTTGACCACGCCCTCATCCAGTTGCTGCTGCAACAGGAATTCGACCAGCCGGAAGTCATAAGGCGTGTCGATGTCATGGCAGCGGTCGGACGGCAGGACATAGGGGATCACGCGCCCCTCATAAATGGTCTTCGCCCGGCGCAGATAATCCGGCGCCACGACATAGACCACGCCCACATGTTCGTAGACCACCGGCGCATCCTGCCGCGCCCAGACCCCGCCCGGCAGCTCTTTCGACACATGCAGCGCGCCGGTGGCATCGGGTTCGACGAGGTTGAAATAGGGGTTCTTCCGCGCCTCACAGACGCTCATCACCATATCCGGTGCCTCGGTGCGGAACAGGTCCAGCGCCCCGGTGATATCCGCTGGTATCCGCAGGGGTGAGGTGCAGTCGAGGTCGAGAAACGCGTGCGCCGGCCCGGCCAGCGCCTCGGCCGCGGCAAGCGCGTGCTGCCAGACGCCCCATTTCGGCGCGGTGTCGGTGGCCAGCTCGGCCGGGCGCAGCCCGATGTCCAGCGCGCCCCGGGCCACGGCATGGGCGTAGATATCGGGGTCGTCGGTCGAGACGACCACGGCCCCCACGGCGGGATGCGCGAACAGCTGATCCAGCGACCAGTCGATCAGCGGCTTGCCGCAGATCGGGCGAAAGTTCTTGCCCGGCACGCCCTTGCTGCCTTTGCGCGCCCCGATGTGCCCAAGGATCATGCCCTGCCTCCCGCTTTGCCCCGGACCTAGCGCGAATTCGCGGGCGGGACCAGAGGGGGCCGCTTCTGCGGCCAGCCGGTCGCCCGGTGCCACGCCTGACCCGCGGCCAGAACCCCCGCGTCACCGCCTGCGGGGCCGATCAGCTGCATCCCCATCGGCAGGCCCGCCGCCTGAGACCCGGGCTGACCGAACCCCACCGGCACCGACAGCGCGGGAAGCCCGGCCAGCGAGGCGGGGATCACCACCTCCATCCAGCGGTGATAGGTGTCCATCGCGCGGCCCGCCACCTCTTGCGGCCAGCGCCAGTCCGCCGGGAAGGGCCAGACCTGCGCCGTGGGCAGCGCGATCAGATCGTAGCGCGCGAACAGCCGCGCGGCATGGGCATACCAGCGGCTGCGGATCGTGCTCGCCTCATGCACCGCGGCGGCGGACAGGCCTTCGCCCTGCGCGATCTCCCATTGCGTCTCCGGCTTCAGCTGCGCCCGCCGGGCCGCGCTGAAGGGGCGGAAGGCGCCTGCGTTCAGCATGGCGCGGAGCGTGATCCAGGCCTGCCACAGCTTTTCCGCCGGAAAGGGCGGGGGCAGGGGGTCCACCACCGCACCCATGTCTTCGAACTGGCGCAGCGCCGCCTCGCACAGCTCCAGTATCCCCGGCTCCATCGCATAGGCGCCGCCCCAGTTGCCCAGCCAGCCGATGCGCAGCCCCTTCACATCGCGGTCCAGCAGGGCCGGGAAATCCTGTGCGTCGCGGCAGAACGGCACTTCGGGGTTCGGCCCGGCCTGCACCGCCAGAAGCCGCGCCAGATCCTCCACCGTGCGCGCCATCGGCCCTTCGGTCGCCAGCGTCGCCAGGAACGTGTCACCCTCGGCATCGCCCGGCACCAGCCCCCAGCTGGGGCGGAAGCCATAGATGTTGCAGAACCCCGCCGGATTGCGCAGGCTGCCCATCATGTCCGACCCGTCGGCCACCCACAGCATCCGCGCGGCCAGCGCCGCCGCCGCGCCGCCGGACGATCCGCCCGCCGTGCGCGTCAGGTCATAGGGGTTGCGGGTCACCCCGAAGACCGGGTTGAAGGAATGGCTGCCATGGCCCCATTCCGGCGTATTGGTCTTGCCCGTCAGGATCGCCCCGGCCCCCCGCATCCGCGCGGCCAGAAGATCATCCTTTTCCGGCACGAAATCGGCAAACAAGGGGGAGCCCCAGGTCGTCCGCAGCCCCGCCGTGGCGCAAAGATCCTTCACCGCCAAGGGGATGCCATGCAGCCAGCCCGCAGGTGCCACATCATCCGCCGCCCGCGCCTCGGCCATCAGAACCTCGGGGTCGCGGGCCGAGACCACGGCATTGACCGCGCCGTTCGCCGCGGCCACCTGCGCCAGATGCGTCGCCATCACCTCGCTCGGTGCCAGTTGCCGGGCATGGATCATCCGCGACAGGTCGCTGGCCGAAAGCTCCAGAAGATCGCTGCCATTCATCTGTTCATAAATATCCTCTGGGGGTGCGGGGGGCGAAGCGCCCCCGCGCGCGGGTGGGTCCGGGACCCGGCATCAGGCCCCGGCGCACACCGTCATTTCTGCAGTTCGGTCCAGATCGCGGTCTGGTATTCCAGAGCCTTGCCGGTGCAGCCCGGCAGGAAGACGCCATGGGCCAGATGCTCGGGCGGCACCACCACTTCGGGGGCGCTCTTCATCTCTTCCGACATGAAGGCGTCCGAACCGGCGATCCCGTTCGCATAGCGCGCGAATTCCGAGATCATCGCGGCATTCTCCGGCACCATGATGAAATCCAGGAACTTGTAGGCCGCATCGACATTCTTCGCATCGGCCAGCAGCATCACGCTGTCCATGAACAGCGGAAAGCCCTCCTTCGGATAGCCGTATTGCACCTTGCCCTCGGTGGCGAGGCGGGCGCGCATGGTCGATCCGTTCCAGTTTACGCTGGCCGCCCAGTCCCCGTTCGACAGCCGCTCGGTCGCGCCGTAATCCATGGAAATCCAGTCCGGCTTGGCCGCGATCAGAAGGTCGCGCACCTTCTTCATCACCTCGGCATCTTCCGAGCAGGGCTCGCCCCCGGCATACATCGTCGCCAGCGACAGGATGTCCGACATTTCGGGCACGACGTTGATCTTGCCCTTCAGCTCGTCCGGAACCTCAAGGAACACCGCCGAAGTGTTGATGTCGCCGGAATAGACCGTGGTATTGACCGCGATCCCCGTCGATCCCCATTGCCACGGGATCGAGAATTTGCGGCCCGGATCCCAGGCCACATCCATCCATTCCGGGGCGATATTGCCGATATTGGCCAGTTTCGCATGGTCCAGCTCTACCACCAGACCCTTGTCCACCCAGAAGCGGACATAATTGGCCGAAGGGACCACAAGGTCGAACCCCGCGCCACCCGCCTCGACCTTGGCCAGCGCCACATCGTTGCTGTCGTAATCGGTGACGACGACCTTGATCCCGGTCTCCTTCTCGAATTTCGCCAGAAGCTCGGGGCTGGTGTAGTTGCCCCAGTTGTAAAGCTGAAGTTCCTCGGCCCCGGCCATGCCGGCAAGGCCGCAGCTCAGCGCGGTGGCGGTCAGAAGTTTGCGCATCTTTGTCTCCCTGTGGTTTTGTCAGTTCTTCTTGCGCGTCAGAAGGAAGAAGGCGGTCAGCAGCACCACCGTCAGGCCCAGAAGCAGGGTCGAGATGGCGTTGACCTCGGGCGTGATGGCGCGGCGCATCTGCCCCAGCATATAGGTGGGCAGCGTGTCCTGTCCCCCGGATTTCACGAATTCGGTGATGACCACATCATCCAGGCTGATGACAAAGGCCAGCATCGCGCCCGCCATGATGCCGGGCGCCAGAATGGGCAGCGTCACCCGGCGGAAGGTCTGCCATGGCGTGGCGTACAGATCGGCGGCGGCGGTTTCCAGCGTCAGGTCCATCCCCTCCAGCCGGGCGCGGATCGGCAGATAGGCGAAGGGGATGCAGAAGGCGGTATGCGCGGCAATCAGATAGCCCAGACCCTGCCAGCCGGTCGCCACCTTGATCAGCCCGAAGAAGATCATCAGCGCGACCGCGGTCACGATCTCGGGCACCATGAGGGGCTGGTTGACCATGACATAGATGAAGGTCTGTCCCTTGAAGGCCCGCCGCCGCGTGGTGCCAAGCGCTGCCATTGTGGCCAGCGCGGTGGACAGGGCCGAGGCCGAGACGGCGATGATCAGCGACCGCACGGTCGCCGCCTTCACGATGTCGTTCGACCAGGCCTTGCCATACCATTGCAGCGAGAACCCGCCCCAGACAGCGATGGAGTTGGAGGCGTTGAAAGAATAGGCCACCAGCGTGACGATCGGCAGATACAGCAGGACAAAGGCCGCGATGGCCACGGTGGCAAAGCCCGGCAGGCGCGCGACCTCGAAATGACGCTCAGCCATGGCTGCGGTCCCCCTTGGTCGAGACGCGGACATAGACCACCAGCGCCGCCATGACGACGATCAGCAGGGTCATCGACAGCGCCGCGCCCAGGGGCCAGTTGCGGCCCTGCAGGAACTGCAGCTCGATGAAATTGCCGATCATCATGTTCTTGCCGCCGCCCAGCACGCGCGGGGTGACATAGGCGCCCAGCGAGGGGACGAAGACCAGAATGCAGCCCGCCACGATTCCGGGCCGCACGATGGGCAGGATCACCCGCCGCAGCGTGCGCCAGCGGCTGGCGTAAAGGTCATAGCTCGCCTCCAGAAGCCGCATGTCGAAGCGGTCGATGGCGGCGAAGAGGGGCAGCACCATCAGCGGCAGATAGACATAGGCCATCCCGATCAGCACCGCCGTATCGGTGTAGATGATCGGGATGGGCCGGTCGATCAGGCCGATGGCCATGAGCGAGGAGTTCAGCACCCCTTCGTTCCGGATCACTTCGTTGATTGCAAAGGTGCGGATCAGGAGATTGGTCCAGAACGGAATGGTGATCAGGAACAGCCAGAAGGCCCGCGCGCGGGGCGGTTGGGTGGCGATGAACCATGCAGTCGGGAATCCCACGGCGAAGGTCACGGCCGTGGTGGCCAGCGACAACCAGGCTGAGCGCCAGAAGATCGTCAGATGCGCATCGGCCAGAACATAGGCCTCATCGAAGATGTCATAGGTGAACAGGACCGCGATCCAGCCCTCGACCGAAGGTTCGCGGATCACGCCGCCGGTGTCGTTCGCGGTCAGGAAGGAATAGACCAGCACGATCAGCAGCGGACCCGAGGCAGCGAGGGCCAGCACCACCAGCGCGGGCAATGACAGAAGCCAGCCGTTGCGGGCGGATTGGCGGATGACGCGGTCTTCGGCGGCGCTCATCCGGTCAGTCCTCCAGCACCTGAACCGCGCCGGGGGCAAAGCGCAGGCCGACGGTCTGGCCCTGCTCCAGCGCATTGCCGCCGGTCGCCTCGGACTGCACCCGCGCGACCACCTCGGCCCCGTCGGGCAGGGTCAGGTGATAATGCGTGTCAGTGCCGAAATAGACCGCACCCGAGACGGTGGCGGGCAGGGCGCCCTCTTCCCCCGCGGGGCCGATCCGCACATGTTCTGGCCGGACGGCCAGTGTCACCGTGCCTGCCCGCGGGGCGCTGGCGGCGATGACCGGGCCGGATCCCAGCCTGACGCCGCCGGGCACCGTCACCCCGGGCAGAAAGTTCGTCTCGCCGATGAAGCTGGCCACGAAGCGGTTCACCGGCCTTGTGTAGATGTCGCGCGGGGCGCCCACCTGTTGCAGCTTGCCCGCCGACATGACGCCGATCCGGTCGGACATCGTCAGCGCCTCTTCCTGATCATGGGTCACGAAGATGAAGGTGATCCCGGTCTCGGTCTGCAGCCGCTTCAGCTCGGTCTGCATTTCCTTGCGCAGCTTCAGGTCCAGCGCGGACAGGGGTTCGTCCAGCAACAGGACTTTCGGCTGCGGGGCCAAGGCGCGGGCCAGTGCCACCCGCTGCTGTTGCCCGCCCGACAGCTGGCTGGTCTTGCGCCCGGCCATCGCCTCCAGCTTCACCAGCGCCAGCATCCGCTCCGTCGTGGCGCGCACCTCGGCCCGCGGGCGGCCCAGCATTTCAAGCCCGAAGCCGATGTTCTGCGCCACGGTCAGATGCGGGAACAAGGCATAACTCTGGAACACCGTATTCACCGGGCGGCGGTTCGGCGGCAGGGTGGAAATATCGGTGCCGTCCAGCAGGATTTCCCCGCCGGTGGGCATTTCAAACCCGGCGATCAGCCGCAGAAGCGTAGTCTTGCCACAGCCGGAGGGGCCGAGGAGGGTAAAGAACTCTCCGCGCCGGATATCGACCGAGACATCATCCAGCGCCCGGACCGCGGCGGCCCCCTGTCCGAAGGCCTTGATCACATGGCGGGCCGAGATGGTGACGTCATCGCTCAAGGCGGGGCCTCTCCGTTGCCGGTCTTTTGATCATATTGGGCGGCGCATGACCCGCTTGGCAAGCGAATCGTGCAGGGCTCAGCCCGCCATCGGTGCCCTTTTTGCCGCCCAAGGCGCCGCCCGCTCGATTTCGGCGCAAAGCGCGATCAGTTCCTCATCCGCGCCGAAGGGGGCGGCCAGATGCACGCCGATGGGCAGCCCGTCCGAGGACCAGCCAAGCGGCAGGCTGGCCGCGGGCTGGCCGCTGGCGTTGAAGATGGCGCAGAAGGGCGAATAGTCGAAAATGCCGCCCGGCCCGATGCGGAAGCCCACGTAATCTTCGGTCTTATGGGCGAAGCGGCCCACGCGGGCGGGCGGTTCGGCCAGAGTGGCGGTCAGCAGAATGTCCGGGCCGGTCCCGTCTTCGGGGCGGAAGAACGCGGCCATTTCACGCCCGAAATCATGGATTTCCTCTACGGCTTCCAGATAGCGGGTCGGGTGCAGCGTCTCGGCATGGGCGACGGCGCCCCGGCCCACGGCTTCGACCAGATCCTCGGTCAGCACCCGGCCTTTCAGCGCGGTGCGGATCGACAGGGCGCTGCCCACGCCCACGATATCGGTCCAGGCCCGCATCATGCCGGGCACATCCGCCACCGGGCGACCGGGTTCGACGTGATGGCCAAGCGCCTCCAGCAGGCGGCCGGCGGCGTGGACCGCCTCGGCCACTTCGGGGTGGATCGGCTGGCCGGTCAGGGTGGTGTCGCAGATCGCCACCCGCAGCCGCCGCGGCGGGCGGCTGATCGCCTGCGCATGGCCGCGGGCAAGGGGCGGCGCCCAATAGGGCGCGCCGAGGTCCGCGCCTTCGCAGGCGTCCAGCATCGTGGCCGTGTCGCGCACGGATCGGGTCAGGAAGCCGTCGATGGCCATGCCCGCCCAGCCCTCGCCTGAGAAAGGTCCGTCGGGCAGGCGCGCACGGGTGGGTTTGAACCCGAAAAGCCCGCAGCTGGAGGCCGGGATGCGCACCGATCCGCCGCCGTCCGAGCCATGGGCAAAGGCCACGATCCCCGCCGCCACCGCGGCTCCCGCGCCGCCCGAAGACCCGCCCGAGGTATGGTCAAGGTTCCACGGGTTCCGTGTCGGCCCGCCATAGACCGCCGATTCTGTCGCCGCCCCCACGCCGCCTTCGGGGCTGGTGGTGCGGCCGAAGGTGACGACGCCGGTGGCGCGGATGCGGCGGAAGATGTTGCTGTCGCCCTTGTGGCGGGTGTTGGCGAACAGCCGGCTGCCGTTGTGGGTGGGAAAATCCACCGCCTCGCAGCCCAGATCCTTGATCAGGAACGGCACGCCCCGGAAGGGACCCTGCGGCAGGCCCGCCGCGATGGAGCGCCGGGCCACCTGTTCCTGCATCAGCACGACCGCATTGATGGCGGGATTGCGCGCTTCAACCGCGGCCAGCGCGGCATCCAGCAGCTCATCCGGGCTGACCTCGCGGCGGGCCACCAGCCCCGCCAGCTCGGTGGCATCCGTTGCGCCAAGATCTCCGATCATCGCCGATTCTCCTGTTTGTTGGGGACATGCTGACCGCAGCCGCCGGGCCGGTCCAGCCGGGATGCGGCCTGCCGTGGCCTGATTGCGCCGCCTGCGGCCCGCGCAGCGACACTGCGCCTGCGCTGCGCTTGACAGTTCCGTGATCCCGCCGCAGGAAGGGGCACCTTCGGTTCCGGGCCTGCCCGGATGAAAAGGGAACGCGGTGCAACTCCGCGGCTGCCCCCGCAACTGTAAGCGGCGAGTGCGGACGGAACATGCCACTGGGGCCGATTTCCCCGGGAAGGCCCGTCCAAACCCAGACCCGCAAGCCAGGAGACCTGCCGAGGTGATCACCCTTTCCGCCGCGCGGGGTGCGCGGAGGAGGGCGGGTTTCCGCCAGAGGTGACGTATCACCGTTCTGGCGGCCCATGGTCCCGGAGCAGATCGCATTTCCGGCGGGTCCCCCGCTGAACCGGAGACACCACAGATGCAGGGCATCTCGCGCATCGCACTTCTGGCGGCACTGGCCGCCACCCATGGTGGCATGGCCACCGCCCAGACCGACGACGACAGCGTTCTTCTGGGCACGATCACGCTCTCCGCCTCGACCCTGCCTGTCTCGCTCAGCGAGACGGGGGCCACGGTGAACGTGGTGACCGCCGAGGATCTGAAGAAATCGGGTGAGCTTTCGGTGGCCAGCCAGCTTGCCCGCATTCCCGGTGTGTCGATGTCGCGCAACGGCGGGCTTGGCACCTCCACCGCGCTGCGGCTGCGCGGGCTCTCCGGCCCCTATATCGGTGTCCGCATCGACGGGCTGGATGTGGCAGACCCTTCGGGCACCCAATGCGCCTATGACTTCGGTTCCACCACGATGGGCGGCATCAGCCGGATCGAGGTTCTGCGCGGCTCGCAATCGGCGCTGTTCGGCTCCGAGGCGATCGGCGGCGTGGTCGAGATCACCAGCTTCCGCGCCACCGAAGAGGGCACCGCGGGCGAGATCGCGCTGGAGGCCGGATCGCATGGCACCTACAGCGGCACCGCCTCGGTCGGCGTCAAGACGGAGCGGGCGGAACTCTCGTTCTCGGTGAGCCGCACGGTAACCGACGGTTTCTCGGCCTATTCCGGCGGGACCGAGGATGACGGCTTCCGCTCGACCAATGTCACCTTCTATGCCGCCTACGATCTGACCGATGACATCCGGATCGGCGCGAACGGCATCTGGCGCAAGTCCTTTACCGAATTCGATGATCAGACCGCCGACCAGCTGAACACCGAAGACGGGCTGCTGAAGGGCGGCCGGGTCTTTGCCGAATTCGACACCGGGGCGGTCCGCCATGCACTCTCGTTCGCGCGCACCGTGACGGAACGGGACTATGCCTATCCGGCGGGCTGGTATTCGACGACCACCTTCGACGGCAGCCGGGACCAGCTGGCCTATAACGGCAGCTGGACCGCCAACGACCAGATCAGCCTGACCTGGGGCGCGGACCGCACCAAGGAAACCTTTGACGGCAGCAGCACGTCGGGCATTGTTACCGATATCGACACGGGAGAGGCCACCACGAAATCGGTCTTTGCCGAACTCCTTTATTCCCCGAATGACACGATCGACCTGTCGCTGGCCCTGCGCCATGACGATCACAGCACCTTCGGCGGCTATGACACCGGTCGTCTGGCGCTGGCCTGGCATGCGACGGATGATCTGATCATCCGCGCCGTGGCCTCCACCGGGTTCCGCGCACCCTCGCTTTATGAGCTTTACAGCACCTATTACGGCAATCCTGCGCTGAAGCCCGAAACCAGCCGCAGTTTCGAGCTGGGGGCCGAATATACCTTCGGCAACGGCGCCACGCTGCAGGCGACGCTGTTCGATACCGAGATCGACGACAAGATCCAGTGGGCGGGCGGCAGCTACAATCAGGTGCCCGGCACGACCCGCACCAAAGGGGTAGAACTGTCGGGCCAGACGCAGATTGCAGAAGGCTGGAACCTGTTCGGCAACTATACCTATACCGATGCCTATACGGTTTCGGGCGCGGTGGAGAGCGTGGCGGTTCGGGTGCCGCGGCACGACCTGACCCTTGGGGTCGAGGCGCAGGTGACGGACCGGCTGTCGGGCCTGTTCACCGTCCAGCATGTGGCCGATTTCTACGATAACGGCATCTGGCCCGCGCCGACCTCCAAGATGCCGGACTACACCGTTGCCAATATCTCGCTCAGCTATGAGGTCAACGACACGACCGCGGCCTATCTGCGTGTCGAGAACCTGTTCGATGAGACGTATGAGACGGTGCGCAACTATGCCCAGCCCGGCCGGTCGGTCTATGTGGGCGTCCGCACCTCGTTCTGATCTGCGCCTTGCAGGGTGCGCCGGGGCGGTCTGTGCCGCGCTGGCGGCCCTTGGTGCCCTGCTGCCGTCTGGGGCGGCCGGGCAGGGCGCCATCGGGTCCGGGGCGGCGGGCGTTCCCTTGCCCGCTGCCCCGGCCCGTGTCGTTTCCATCAACCTTTGCACCGACCAGATCGCCATGATGCTGGCGGCGCCCGGGCAGCTGGTCTCGGTCAGCCATCTGGCGACCGATCCTTTGTCCTCCTCCATGGCGGAGGAGGCCGCGGCCTGGCCCGCGAACCGCGGCGGGGCGGAACAGGTGTTCCTGCTGCATCCCGATCTGGTGCTGGCGGGCGAATATACCTCGGCCGCGACGGTGGACCTGCTGCGCCGTCTGGGTGTGCCGGTGGTCCGGGTGCCGGTCGTCTCATCGCTGGAACAGGTGCCGGACCAGATCCGTCTTGTGGCCGCAGCCATGGGTCGGGGGCCTGAGGGAGAGGCGCTGGCTGCCGAATTCACATCCGGTCTGGCCGCCCTGCGCAGCGATCTGCCGCCCGCCACCGCGGCACTGTATTATCCGAACGGCTATACCAGCGGGGCGGGCACGCTGGCCGATGACGTGCTGGCGGCCACCGGATTTCGTAACATCGGCGCCGAGGCCGGGTTGACCGGCGGCGGCACCCTGCCGCTGGAGCGGCTGGTGATGGCCGCGCCGCAGGTGATTGTCACCTCCACCCCTTATCCCGGTGCCTCGCGCGCCGAGGATATTCTGGTCCACCCGGCGCTTGCGGTGCTGCGGCAGGGGGCGGGGCTGGCCTCCACCACCGATGCCGACTGGGTCTGCGGCACGCCGCATATCCTACGCGCGGTCGCCGCGATGAAAGCCGCGCGGGAGGCGCTGGAATGAAACTGTTCCTGTTCCTTGTCCTGCTGGTTCTGGCGCTGTTCGCGGCCTCGCTGCTGATCGGTCCGGCGGGTCTGGGCCTTGGCGAGAGTCTTGCCGCGCTGTTCCGGGGGGAGGGCGGGCCGGTGGTGCTGGTGATGCAGGAAATCCGCCTGCCGCGCGCCGTGCTGGGCCTGCTGGCCGGGGCGGCGCTTGGCCTGTCGGGTGCGGCGATGCAGGGCTATCTGCGCAACCCGCTGGCCGAACCCGGGCTGATCGGCGTTTCCGGCTCGGCCGCCTTGGGCGCGGTTCTGGCACTGCAGACCGGGCTGGCCGGGGTCTTCGCGCTGGCGCTGCCATTGTCGGCGCTGGCGGGGGCGGGGCTTTCGGTTCTGCTGATCCTTGCGCTGGCCGGGCCGCGGGGCGGGGCGCTGGCGCTGATCCTTGCGGGGGTGGCGCTGTCGGCGCTGTCGGGGGCGCTGACCTCGCTGGTGCTGAACCTGTCGCCCAACCCCTTTGCCGCGATGGAAATCGTCTATTGGATGATGGGATCGCTGGCCGACCGTTCGATGGCGCATGTCTGGCTGGCCGGGCCGTTCATCGTGGCGGGGATGGCGGCGCTTTTGTCGGTGGGCCGGGGGCTGGACGCGCTGACCCTGGGCGAGGATGCGGCGCAGTCGATGGGCGTCAACCTCAACCGGCTGCGGCTGGTGGTGATCTTTGGCACCGCGGCGGCCGTGGGCGCGGCGGTGGCGGTGGCGGGCGCCGTGGGCTTTGTCGGGCTGGTGGTGCCGCATATCCTGCGCCCCTGGGTCGGGGCGCGGCCGTCGCGGCTTTTGCCCGCGGCGGCGCTTGGCGGGGCGGCGATGCTGCTGGCCGCCGATATCGCCACCCGGCTGATCGCGCCCGACCGTGACCTGAAGCTGGGCGTCCTGACCGCCATTGTCGGCGCACCGTTCTTCCTGCATCTGATCTGGCGCCTGCGGAGGGTGGAGGCATGACGCTGCTGTCCGTCCAGAACCTGACCCTGCGCCGGGGCACCTGCCCGGTGGTGGACGGCGTCACCTTCTCCGTGGTCGCGGGAGAGGTGGTGGGCCTGATCGGCCCCAATGGCGCGGGCAAGACCACGCTTCTGCGCGGGCTTCTGGGGCTTTTGCCGGTCGAGGGGCACTCCTCCCTCTCTGCCCTGTCCGCGCGGGAGCGGGCGAAGGCCGCGGCCTTCCTGCCGCAGGGGCGCGACATCGCATGGCCGGTCCGGGTCGAGACATTGGTGGCCCTTGGCCGCAGCCCGCATGGCGCGGCCGACCCGGCGCATCCGGCGGTGGCGCGGGCCATCGCACGCATGGGACTGGAGGGGTTTCGTGCCCGTCCCGCCACGCAGCTGTCGGGGGGCGAACAGGCCCGCGTCCTGATCGCCCGCGCCCTGGCTCAGGAGACACCGCTTCTTCTGGCCGATGAACCCGGCGCCGGGCTGGACCCGGAGGCGCAGATCCGCACCATGCAGGTCTTCCGCGATCTGGCGGGGGAGGGGCGGTCGGTCGTCGTCTCGATCCACGATCTGGGGCTGGCCGCGCGGCATTGCACCCGGCTCCTGATGCTGCACCGGGGCCAGCTGGTCGCCGATGGCCCGCCCGCCGATGTGCTGACGGACGACAGGCTGGCGCAGGTTTTCGGCATTCGCGGCTTTCACGCCAACACGCCCGATGGGCCGGTGTTCCAGCCCACCGGGGTGGTGCGGTGATTTCGGTTAGCCTGCACCGCCCGTGGCTGGTGGCGCGGCTGCCGGGGCCGATGCGGGTGCTGTCCCATGCGCCCTTTGGCGCGGGGTATAGGCAGACGGACACGGTCCTTTGGCGGGAGGTGCGCAACGCCGATCTGACGCCGGATTTCGATGCCGAACACTGGTTTGCCGGGGAAATGTCCTGCGCGCCAGTGGCGGCGGGCGTGGGCATGCTGACCTCGCGCGATGTGGGGACCTGGGATCAGGAGCGGGCGACGGTGGAGGGGATCACCGCCGATTGCGTGGTGACGCTTGGCCTGTCGAATGCCGAGGCGGTCGGCCACCGCCTGCCGTGGCATCCGGCGGATTACGGCACGATCAACCTTCTGGTAGCCACCGATGCCCCCCTGACCGAATCCGCCCAGCTGGAGGCCCTGGCCATCGCCGTGCAGGCCCGGACGGCGGCGGTGATGGATCTGGACCTGCCGCTTGCCACCGGACGGGCCACCGGCACCGGCACCGATTGCGTGGCTTTGGCCTGCCCGCCGGGGGATCTGCGCTATGCCGGTCTGCACACCGCCGTGGGAGAGGCGATCGGCGCCGCCACCCGGCAGGCGGTGCAGCGCGCGGCGGTCAACTGGCGGCGCTGGCGCGATGCGGCGCGGGCGGCCCGGTCTAAGGCGTAACCGCCACCTCCTGCCGCAGGCTGCCATCGGTGCCGAAGACCAAGATCCGCCCGCTTTCGGTGACAACCGCGGTCCAGCCCTTGCCGAAGGTCACCGCCGCGGCGGTTTCTCCCGCGGGGAGGGCCAGCGTAGCGGGCACCTCGGGCGCGCGGTCGGCCGCAGGCAGGCGGGTGACAAGCAGCCAGACCATCGCTATGACACCGCCGATCATGGTCAGCATCAGCACGATGACCAGCGCTTTCAACAGACGCAGCGAAGGCGGAAGCGGGCCTTCTTCGGGGGTTTGGGCCATGGAAGAGCCTTTCGACGACAGCCTTGACGACACGGAAGACGGCGCCACGGTCACCGTGACGCTGGAGGGGGATGTGCCCCCGCGTCTTGATAAGGCGCTTGCCCTTGCGGTGCCAGAGGAAGCCGCGTTGTCGCGGTCCCGGCTGGCAAAGCTGATCGGCGAAGGCGCGGTCTTCCGCAATGGCGTGGCGGTGACCGACCCCAAGGCCAAGGTCGCCCCCGGGGACACGTTCGAAATCCGCCCCGGTCCCGCAACAGACATCGAGGCCGGACCCGAGGATATTCCGCTGTCCGTGGTCTTTGAGGATGCCGATCTGATCGTCATCGACAAGCCCGCGGGCATGGTGGTGCATCCGGCGCCCGGCACGCCCTCGGGCACGCTGGTCAATGCGCTGTTGTTCCATTGCGGCGACAGCCTGTCCGGCATCGGCGGGGCAAAGCGGCCCGGCATCGTGCACCGCATCGACAAGGAGACGACCGGCCTTCTGGTCGCCGCGAAATCCGACCGCGCGCATCACGGGCTGGCCGCCCAGTTCGAGGCGCATAGCGTGAGCCGGCACTACATGGCCCTGTGCCATGGCGTGCCGATGGGCAGCGACCCGCGGCTGCGCGGCACCCGCGGTGTCACGATGGAGGCGGGCGGCGTCATCCGTATCGCCACCAATCTGGCCCGCCACCGCACGGACCGGCAGCGGCAGGCGGTGACCTGGCCGCCCGAGGGGCGCCATGCTGTCACCCGGGCAAGGGTGGTCGAGGATTTCGCCGGGCAGGCCGCCCTTCTGGACTGCTGGCTGGAGACGGGCCGCACCCATCAGATCCGCGTGCACCTGACCCATGCAGGGCACAGTCTGCTGGGCGATCCGGTCTATGGCGGCGGGCGGCGGCGGCTGTCGGAAAAGGTGCTGGGACCTGCGGCCGATCTGGGCAATGCCTTCGCCCGGCAGGCGCTGCATGCGGCCTCGCTCGGGTTCGACCATCCGGTGACGGGCGCGCGGCTGGAATTCACCGCGCCGCTGCCTCCCGATATGGAGACGCTGGTTCAGGCGCTGCGTGCCGCGGTCTGAAGGGACGGTCTGAACCCCTTCCCCTCGCCCCCGATCCGCGCTATGGGGCAGGGGTCGGGGCGTAGCGCAGTCTGGTAGCGCGACGGTTTTGGGTACCGTAGGTCGGAAGTTCGAATCTTCTCGCCCCGACCAGCACTTGGCCGATGCGGCCCCACCCGTTTTACAGGTCATTTTACAGCTTCGTTCCTGATTTGGCTTTCATCTGCGCCAGTTTCTGGCCGATTCCATCGGCCATCTGCGCGGCGTTGTTGCGTTAATCGGATGGAGGCCAAGGTGACCCTTTCCCGCTCTGCGTTCAGCGAACGGCTGTGATCTCGGCGGTGCCGAGGGCGTTGTATCTGTTCATGATGGCGATGCGGATCTGGATC
>NZ_JBMSDW010000007.1:0-246543 GCF_049445895.1 Neotabrizicola sp. VNH66 | reverse complement strand
AGATCCAGATCCGCATCGCCATCATGAACAGATACAACGCCCTCGGCACCGCCGAGATCACAGCCGTTCGCTGAACGCAGAGCGGGAAAGGGTCACCTTGGCCTCCATCCGATTAACGCAACAACGCATCTCCGAGGGCAACAAATTCGGTTAATTCGAAGAGCTTCGGAAAAACCTGTTGAATATTTTTCTTGAACGGCGAAATAATTTCACCCAGAAACGAGTGAATGGTTGAAACATTGATACCGCCAGGCACACGATCAGCAATTTCGTCTGCTGCTTTGTTCGTATGCGTGATGCACGCAATACGAAGGCTTGGATTGGCCATCAGAATCTTTTGAATCACCCTTTTTAGGCTCTCTGTTTTTCCGCTTCCGGCCCCGCCTTGAAGAACGAAGTTCTCGCCTCCCGAAACGAGCCCGGCGATTCGATCTACCGGATTCAGTTTTTGTGAATCCATTTCAAACCATCCATGATATACTTCGGCATGCGCCAGCTTTCTTTTTCCACAAGCGCCAGGTACAAAACCGATCCGGCAAAATCGGACTTCTTTCCCAGTATCTGAGTTGTGAGATAATAAAAATCTTTGCCACTGAATTCGTCCAGCGTGTCTCTGTTTTTCAAACCCGCCAACTTATCCTTGCGGGCCTTGACCTTATCTAGGTTGATCGATATGAAAGCGTCTTAAAAACTTCTTGCATGGTAATCGCCCTCCGCAAGCTGGTAAGCAAGCTCAATCTGCCCTTCACCCGAAGAGGCAGTTCCATCTACCAATCGCTTATGCCAGTCCGAGAAGTCCTTCTCTGCCGTCGGATCAGGGGCCGAGAGGAAGTGCTTCAGGGTCTCATTTGAGGTGTGGCTTGACTCTGCGACAGGACAGGCGTGATAGCTGATTTTCCCCGTTTTCTCACTGATAACAGCTTTGGTTGTGTCGATATCGGTGATGACCAGTGTACGAACGCCAATGAATTCAAGGAACGGAGCAAACGCACGCGCATTAGCGCCGACTTCAAGAACGGATATGTTCTGCGAAGACAGTCCTCTCTCCGCCGTTTCATCGATATTTTCCTTGTCATGCATCTCCTTGTCATGCATCTCAATGAATAGAGGAAGCAGGATGCGTTCCGTGGTTCCCTCGATGAAGATTGCCTTGCTTGCGAAGAACAGCTCAGCAGAGTTGATTGTGAGGTATTGCTTGAGAAACTGAAATAGCGCCGCTCCGTCCGCTCCAAGCTCCTCATACCTAGCGCTCAGATCCGTGTGAAAATTCTTGATCGTGACAGATTCCGCTGGGGACGGCCGCGAAAGATACCTGATGTCCTCGAAGTTCGATTTGGAAACGATGTGGGACGAATGGGTTGTCAGCAAAGCTTGCAGGTTTGCAATTTGCGAGATCAATCCATGGATTTTGTCCGCGAAGACATACTGCATCTGCGGATGGGTGTGCGCTTCGGGCTCTTCGATAAGCAGGAGGTTCAGCGGGGCGTTTCTCTGGATAAAGTTTTCGCGACACAATTCTATCTGCAACAACAGATAAAGGATATTCAGGTATCCCAGTCCACTATGGTGTTCAGGGAGAAAGTTGTCGGCTTCACCATATATGACTTGCGATGAGGTCTCGATGAGTGATTGCGATTGAATGTTCGAGACGACTTTCAAGTTTCCTAAATCCAGAAAATCGCGAGAGCTTTTTAGGAGGCCTGCGAAAACCTGAGCATATTGCTCCTCGAGCTGGTCATCGATGCTCGCAAGCATTGACCTAAGTTTTTCGATACTGCCGCTGTCTGATCCGGCAATCTCGTCACCATCAGACTTGACGTTTCTCTTTCGAAAGAACTTAGTAGATATTGCCGACAAGGGCTTTGCGCCACGTCCCGCATCCTCCGAACTCGCGACATTTCTGCGGGCATGAATGACCTGAAAATTTAAAAGCGCCCTCACTTCGGATCGCTCTTTTTCTTCCAGTTGATCGCGATGTGCTAAGTAATATGGCGTCTCCTCGGCGTGACCGACATCATCAAACGCATAAATTTTAGTATTTAAAAACTCGCCGTTGAGATTGTTCTCAATGAACTTCTTTCGTGCACCTGGTTCGTCGGGAAGTGCGCGAAGCAGTTTACTTTTATCGATGCAGCATTCGAAAAGTATATTGGTGTGTCGCCGCGTAGAATCTAAGTCCAGCATGAATTCGGAGAGTATCGCAAGGTTATCAGCCTCGTCGTAAGATATACGCAGAACTAGCCTGATCGCGAGCTCGCAAGTATTCGTTTCATTATTAATGTCAAGCAACTTCTGCCTGATTGATATTGGAAAGTCGGTGTAGGTGAAATGGTCAGGTTTTTCCAGAAATCTTTCCAGCAGAACAGCAAAGGATGTTTTGCCAGTGTTGTTTTTTCCTACAAGAATCGTTGTCTTCTGTCGCATATCTAGACGGCAATCTTGTAGGAGCCGGAAGTTTTCAATTTTGATCTGCTCAATATGCATGTCGAGAATGCGCCTGACTGTGCGACCTGTTTCTTGGGCCGGAATTTACTCTACGAAAGTATCACGCGACAACCCGGAGCGCAAAGCGTAGTTGTGGATCGAAATCGACTTCAGCGCAGCAGGGTAATGGTCGGCTTTGAGGTGTCCTGACTGTCGGTTTTCAACATCATTGCATAGCTGGCTCGCACGAACCGGGAAAGTCCGCTTCCATCCTGTGGTTGCGGGAAGACGTCGCATACCTGTTCCATGTTGATGTCGTTCGTTTGTTGAGTTGCCCGCTATAGGCGGGCAAAATTTTCTTCCCCTCAAAACAGGTTGAGCTGTGCGCCGGTCCAGCCTTTGCGGACTGCTTCGTCATCCAGCCAGTCGGCAACATAGCGCCGCGCGCCGCCGTATGCGGCGATCTCGCCCATGGGGGCAAAATGAGATCTGTAGCCGGTTTCGGTGAGGGGGAGCGGGGTGCGGCCCTCGCTGCGAATTTCCAGCTGGTCGGCCAGATCGAGCCAGCCCGGCGTCAGGTGGAGGGTGAGGGCAATGCCGCGCCAGTGCAGGCGATATTCCTGCCTGCCATGCTGGCCGGGGATGGGGGGGCCGCTCATGCGGCAGCCCCTTCGTCTTGTGTGGCGGTGTGGAAACCATGCAGGAAATCGGCGGCGCGCTGTGCATGGGCGGCGGCGGTGAAGATGGCGCGTTTGTCGCCGCGCAAGACTTTAAGCCAGCTCTGGATATAGGCGGCGTGATCCAGCCCCGGCTCGGGTGTCAGTCCCAGATCGGCGCAGAGGAAAGCCGCGCCCAACTCGGCCACCAGTTCCTCGCGCGCATAACCTTCATCGCCCCAGCGCTTGCGCCCGAAGTCCCGGCCCAGCCGTTTGGGGTGCTTGGTCCAGTGAGTCAGCTCATGGGCCAGCGTGGCATAATAGACCTCAGAAGAGCGGAAGCTCTCGAACGGCGGCATCTGCACATAATCGCTGCCGCCGCTGTAATGGGCAGAATTGCCGCCATGGCGAATATCGGCCCCGGTTGCGGCAAAGAAGCGCTCCGCTTCCCCGATCCGCTGCATCGGGTTCGTGATCGGCTCGGGCTGGATGTGATATTGCGCGGGAAGTCCCTCGATCTGCGCCACATTGAAGACGGTATAGGCCTTGAGAAAGGGAATCCGCTGCTCCTGTTCGGTGCCGTCCGGGGCTTCCTCGTTGCGAATGAGCGTATCGGCATAGACGACCTGATGACCGCGCTCGCCCTTGCGGATATGCGCGCCCAAGGCTTCCGCCTGCTTGTAGGTCATCCAGAATGGCGAGAGATAGCCGCCCTCCATCGCCGCCCCCCCAGAGCATCAGCACATTGATGCCGCGATAAGGCTGCCCGTTCTGCCGCACGGGCCGGACAATTCGTCCCTCCATGTGGCCGCTGCTCCATGGCTTGATCCAGCTCAGCGCGCCTTGTTCGACGTCGGCGATGATCTTGTTTGTGATCTTCTCGTAAATATCCTGCTTCATTGGCTTTTCCTTCCTTGTCTGCCGGTTGCGCATGCAACCGACTAGGCCCGCGCCAATGAGCGGGGGTTGACTGTCAGGACCGGCCCCGGCGGAGGGGGATCACCCGGCCTGCACGCAGCAACGCGGAGGAAGGCCGGGGACACCGCCGGGGACGCCCGGAGCGGAACGCGCAGGGTTCAGTCTTGACGGTCTGGGGGCTGCAAGCCCCGAAACAAAGAAGGGATGTCTGCCCCGCATAGGGGCAGGCCGTGTTTTTCCTCGCACGAGGGATCGACGCCGCAAGGCCGGGACTTCGGGCCTTGCGCCCGATGGCCCGGTTCACGAGAGCCCGGCGCGGACAAAACAGGCCGCGCGTGCCAGAAATGCGTTTACCCGGCTTCGGCGGAAGCTTCGATCAACCTGTCCATCAGTACCGCCCCACTCAGAAACCCTGTTTCGGTCGGATCGAAAAACCCGTTGCCCAGCTTGTGGCTGTGGGTGTGAACGGTGCCGATAACGGTGGTATGGATCAGCCGCTCGCGGAACAGCAGGATTGGGTTCATGGCTTTCTCGCCGCGCAGGCCCAGCGTCTCATAGAAGCGATGCACGGTGTCGATCATCAGATAGGCCTCGGCCCGGCGTTCATCGGAAACACGGCCTGCCAGCGGGCAGGCGCGGCACTGGCGGGATTTGCGGTTGCCCAGCCGGTAGTTGCGGGCGCAGTGGGCGTTAAGCGCGCATTCTGCGATGCGCCCGAAGAAGGTAAGCCGCACCGTCCGTTCCAGTTCCGGATCGTCCAGCCGCAAAAGCCGGATATTCGTCCCATGCCAGCGATTGAAGGCGGGGCGCAGCAGCAGCGCGCGCAGTGCCAGATAATGCCTGCGCACGGTCTTGACCGACAGGCCGGTGCTGCGCGCCGTGACCGTCAGGCTGATCCCCTGACAGAAGCAATAGATCAGGCGCAGAAACGCGGCCTCCTGATCTGGCAGCGCGGCACCGATCTTGTCGCCTTCAACCATGGCCAAAATATCCCGCCCGAATAAACCAACAGTAAAGCAATAGCTTAACCCGCCCCTGCCGAACCTGCCTGTCCAGAACTGATTAGATCGCCGATCCCCCGTCTTCCCGAAGCCCTGCCGCTTCTCATAATGATGGTCATACCGGACAAGGGAGCGGAATAGGATAAAATTCCTTGACTGTTTCTGATTTGTTCTTCATTCTGGCCTGTTTCCGAACAACGGCCAGCAAAAGGAGGCGGAGATGGAAGAAGACAGGCAGAGCGTTTCCGGGGCCTCCGGCGGGCCGGATCAGGAAGAGGGCGCGGCGGCCTTCACGCTGGATGTTGCGGCCTATCGCCCCGATCTGGCAGAGTTCCACCTGACCGAAGCGCAGGAGCGCGAATTCCTCGAAACCCTCTGGGCCATCCTGAGCGCCTTCGTCGATCTGGGCTTCAAGGGGGATATCTGTGCATGGCTGCGGCACAGCTTCGATGAGGTTTCGCAAAACGACCCATCCGCGCTACACTCGGATGAAGACATCCCCACAGCAGGAGCATCGACATCCGGAAAGGCACGGCCCCCTCATGTACAGCAATAACCGCGTAAATCCCTCCCGCAGACAAGCGGTCATCTATTGCCGCGTGTCCACCAACCGGCAGGTGGTGGAGGGCGACGGCCTCAACTCCCAGGAAACCCGCTGCCGCGAATTCGCGCGGATGAAGGGCCATGAGGTGATCGAGGTCTTCCGCGATGATGTATCCGGCAAGTTCAGCAACCGCCCCGGTATGAAGGCCATGCTGGGCTTCCTGCGCAAGCACCGTGCGCGCGGCCTTGTGGTGATCATTGACGATGTGTCCCGCCTTGCACGCGGCCTGTCCGCACATCTGGAATTGCGCGCCTCCATTGCCAGCGCCGGGGGCCTGCTGGAATCGCCCTCCATCGAGTTCGGGGAAGACTCGGACTCGCTGCTGGTCGAGAACCTCCTGGCCAGTGTCTCGCAGCATCAGCGCCAGAAGAACGGCGAGCAGGCGAAGAACCGCATGCGGGCGCGGATGATGAACGGCTATTGGGTGCATCAGGCCCCGATGGGCTATCGCTATCAGCGGATTTCCGGACGTGGCGCGATGCTCAAGCGCGAAGAGCCGCTGGCTTCGGTGGTGCAGGAAGCGCTGGAAGGCTTTGCCTCGGGCCGTTTTGAATCGCAGGCGGAAGTACTGCGCTTCCTGCAAGCCTCGCCGGTCTTCCCGAAAGACAGCCGGGGCATCGTCCGGCATCAGCGCGTCGGCGACATGCTGGCCCAGCCCGTTTACGCAGGCTATCTGGAATCGAAGGTCTGGGATATCTCGCTGCGCCCGGCGCAGCATGAGGGGCTGATCAGCTTCGAGACGTTCCAGCGCATCCGCGACCGTCTTTCCGGTGGCATCTACGCCCCGCGCCGCAAGAACCTGAACGAGGATTTCCCGCTGCGCGGCTTCGTGATCTGTGATGATTGCGACACGCCGTTGACCGCCTGCTGGTCGAAGGGCACGCACAGCCATCATCCGTATTATCTCTGCCCGAAACGCGGCTGCGAAAGCTATGGCAAGTCGATCCGCCGCGACCGGATCGAGGGTGAGTTCGAGACGCTGCTGCAAGAGGTGACCCCGAGCGAGACTCTGTTCCGCATCGCGCGCCGCTTGTTCACCGATCTCTGGGCGCATCGCGCGCAACAGGCCGAGACGCAAGCCAAGGCCATGACCGCGCAGCTGGCGAAGCTGGAAAAGCAGGTGGCGCAACTGCTGGAACGCATTCTCGATGCGTCGCTGCCCAGCGTCATCGCCGCCTATGAGGCGAAGATTCAGGGGCTGGAAGACGAGAAGCTGCTGATCCGGGAAAAGATGGCTACGGCCATGCGTCCGGCATCGAGCTTTGACAAAACCCTTAGAACGGCGCTCGACTTCCTCGCAAACCCTTGGAAACTCTGGAAGTCGGAGCGTCTGGAGGACAAACAGACCGTCCTGAAACTCGCTTTCGCGGATCGTCTGCGCTACACCCGAAAAAGCGGCTTTAGAACGGCGGATTTATCCATGCCGTTCAAAATCTTAACACAGGTTTCCGGTGCAAAAAGTTTAGTGGCGGAGACGAAGGGATTCGAACCCTCGAGACCCTTATGAGGTCTGCACCCTTAGCAGGGGTGTGCCTTCGACCACTCGGCCACGTCTCCGCCGACCCGTATATGGGCTAGCCCGGCCGGAAACAAGGCGATTTTCATGGCGAGAGATCAAGTTTGGCCCGCCTGCCCTCCTGCTCCTGCATTCGGAATATCCCGAACCCGATCTTGCTGTTCCGCGAGCCCGATAATCATGCGGCATGCGCAGCCCGGATGAGACCGGCCTTTCTCAGTGAGGCAGCTTTCACAAGCCCCTGAACGGCCCTTTCAGCACGTTCTGCAAGACATGGGGACAAACGCCACGCGCGCTGTCACCGCCGCACAAGGCGCTGCTTTCATTGGCCCATCCGACCTCTTCCGGCTTCATCCGCCCTCTTCCGGTCACTGCAGGTATTCGCGTCCTTCAACCTCCGGAAATATCTTGAAGAAATGAGTCATGAACCCCTGCCGCGCACCAGAGGCACCACGAGCCATGTTCCAATGGCCGGTCGCATGGTTCCGGATCGGATGACCGGAGCAGGCCCTGCACCGAAGAGCAATTCCGCGGGCCTTCTCCGTGGCGCTCAAGAGGGCATGAACGACCGCCGCTTGAAAGGATGCGAGGCTATGAAGGTTCCCCTCTGCACGCGGATCGAAACCAGCCGATACAGCGCGGGGTCTGCTGATGCAGCTCTTCCGCGAGATCTGCGCGGCCGGATGCGCTGTGCGCGACGGCCAGAACAACATTGCACGCGGCACCGCCCTTGGCATCGAGACCGACTTGCAGCGGGCCACGACCCTGATCAAGCGAGATGGGGTGTCGAGGAACTTGGCCGGGGGTAGCCGGGAAAATTGCACGGCGTGACGCGATGAAATGGCCAACCTCATTCTGGCGATCAAGATGGTGCAGCCATAGAATTTGAAACCGGCACCCAGGGTCAGGGCCCTAGGCAGCCAGCAGTGCCCGCGCTTCGAAGCGTTTCAGCGTGGGGCGGGCGGCGGCATAGACTGCGGGGCCCTGCGCCAGTTCGGGGAACAGCCGCAGCAGCTCGTCCCGTGCGGCGCCGTCCAGCCCGGCCAGTGTCCGGTCTCCGGGCTGGAAGCTCTCGCTCCATGCGCCATCGGCCAGCACAACCTCGTGCCGGTCGAAAAGGATGTGCAGATAGGTGACCTCGGTCTCCACAGCAGCCACCACACCGGGCAGATGCAGCAGATGTTCGGCCCGCACCAGCACCTCGTCCGAACCGAACAGCAGTTCCGCCCGCGGCCCGGTGATCAGCATCCGGTGCTGGCGCGAGACACGCATGTCGCGCTGCGGCAGCCCTGCCCCAAGCGCACCGGCCCGGATCAACACCGGCTGCAGCCGCGGATCGGCGGCCAGATCCGCACGCTCCAGCCGCTTGGTGCCGATCCAGCGCAGCACCTGCACCCCATGGTCGCGCGTGACCACCCGGTCACCGGCGCGCAGGCTTTCGACGGGCCGTTCCCCGTCTTCGCAGGCCATCATCGTGCCGGGGGTGAAGCAGGGGATGACCTTTTCGATATTGGTAAAGGTCAGCGTGCCGGTGGGCAGGCCCAGCGGGCTGAGGAAGGTGACGGTGCCGCTTTCGGGGTTCAGCGGATTGTAGACGATGACAAAGGGGCCCATCCCCGTCAGGTCCAGCACATCCATATCGTCGGCATTCTCGCCGCCGTCGATCACCAGCGCGGTATTGCCGTAGAACGTGTCATTGCCGGTGCCGCCATAGGCCAGCTGCGCGCCCGAGCCTCGGAACTCATCATCGCCGGCCCCGCCATCGACAAGGAGATCACCCGCCCCGGCAATCAGCGTGTCATTGCCGGCCCCGCCGTAAAGCCGGTCCGCCCCCGCATCCCCGGAGATCCAGTCATTCCCGGCCCCGCCATAAAGGCTGTCATTCCCGGCCCCGCCGGACAGGCTGTCATCGCCGTCTTCGCCGAGAAGGGTGTCGTTCCCCGCATCACCCGACAAAGTGTCGTTGCCGGTGCCGCCCAGAAGGGAATCATTGCCCTCGCCGCCCGAGAGGGAATCGTTGCCCGCCCCACCGGAAAGGGTGTCTTGCCCGGCATCCCCAGACAGGGTGTCATTCCCGGCATCGCCGCTCAGGCTGTCATTGCCGTCGCCGCCGGACAGCCTGTCATCGCCGTCCTCGCCCAGAAGGGTGTCGTTGCCCGCATCACCGGACAAAGTGTCATTGCCGGTGCCGCCCAGAAGGGAATCGTTGCCGTCACCGCCGGACAGAAGGTCGTTGCCCGCCCCACCATACAGGGTGTCGTTCCCGGCCTCACCGGACAGGGTGTCATTCCCGGCATCACCGGTCAGAAGATCGTTCCCCTCGCCGCCGAAAAGCGAATCCTCGCCCTCGCCACCGAAGAGGGTGTCATTCCCGGCACCGCCATAAAGCGTGTCGCGCCCGTCGCCGCCGGTGACGGAATCGTTGCCCGCCCCGCCATAGAGCAGATCGTTGCCCTCATCCCCCGCGACCGTATCGTCGCCGGCGCCGCCTTCGATCGTGTCATTGCCGGTGCCGCCATAGAGGCTGTCATTGCCCCCGCGGCCATCCATCAGATCGTTGCCCGCCCCGCCGTAGAACAGGTTGGTGAAGACATCACCGGACAGGCCCATCTCGTCATAGCCGACCAGCGTATCGTCATAGGCCGAGCCGATCAGCCCGTCGATGCCGCTGAGCACATCCCCGGTCGCATGGCCGCCTGTCGCGGTCCAGTTCGTCAGGTTGATGTTCACCGCCGCATTCGAGGCGGAGTAATCGGCAATGTCGAGGTCCTCGCCCCCGGTCAGCGTATCGGCCCCTGCCCCACCCACCAGGGTGTCGTCATTGTCACCGCCGAACAGCTGATCATTGCCGGCGCCGCCGTAAAGGACGTTGCTGCCCGCTCCGCCATAGATCGTGTCGTTCAGCGCACTGCCCACGACATTCTCGATCCCGGAATAACGGTCGCCTGCGGCATCGCCGCCGCTGCCGGTGCCGGATTCGAGGTTGACGTTCACCCCGGCGGCCGAGGCGGAATAATCCGCGGTGTCGATCCCGTCACCGCCGATCAGCGAGTCATTGCCCGCGCCGCCGATCAGCGTGTCATTTCCGGCGCCACCGTCCAGCGTATCGTTGCCCGCCCCGCCGAGCAGCAGGTCATCGCCGCTGCCGCCATCCAGTGCGTCATTGCCGGCACCGCCGTCCAGCGTGTCGTTGCCCGCGCCACCGTCCAGGACGTCATTGCCCGCCCCGCCATCCAGCGTGTCGTTGCCGTCCCCGCCATAAAGCGTATCGTTGCCCGCATCGCCGAACAGGGAATCATGACCGCTGCCGCCGCTCAGAAGGTTGGCGGCGCTGTTGCCGGTCAGCGTATCGTCGAAGGACGATCCTTCTATGCTTTCGATATTGGTCAGCGTGTCGCCCTGCGCATCGCCGCCCGTGCCGGTGCCTGTGGTCAGGTTGACCGAAACACCCGCAGACGATGCGCTGTAATCGACCAGATCGTTGCCCGACCCGCCGTCCAGCACATCGGCGCCCGCGCCGCCGATGAGCGTATCCGACCCGCCGCCGCCATAAAGCGAATCCGCCCCCGCACCGCCATCCAGCACATTGCTGCCGCTGGTGCCGTAAAGCCGGTCATTGAACGCCGATCCGATGACATTCTCGATCGACGAATAATAATCGCCCTGCGCATCTCCGCCGGAGCCGCCATAGGCTTCGTCCAGATCCACCGTAACCGCAGCATTGGACGACGAATAATCCGCCGTATCGTTCCCGGTGCCGCCATAAAGCGAATCCGCGCCGGGGCCGCCTTTCAGCGTGTCATCACCGCCATAGCCGTATAGCCGGTCGTTGCCACTGCCGCCGGACAGGCTGTCGCCGCCCAAACCGCCATAGATCGTCGCCACTCGTGCCGCCTCGGTCGCGGCGGATCTGTGCCCGCCGTCTGTTTCTGCCAACCGGAAATGAGACGGGATTGTGGCAAAATTTGGTCACGGGCCGCGATGGCCCGCAGCATTGGCAAGTGATGCCGGCGCACCACAGTTCCCGGCCGCTGACACGCCCCGCCGTTATGCGGACGCACATCCTGCGAGGAGTGGCCGCGGCCGTCGACGCGCCTTTGCCTCAACGGCGCGGCTTGCCCTTCCAGGTGCCCAGCCAGGCCGAGAACCGGCCCCAGACGCCCCGCGCCTCGGCCCGGGCGGCATCAGCCTGCGCGTCGATCCGGTCGATGGTCGGGTCGATCATCCGCTCGCGGAACTGCATCCACATCCGGCGGATCATGAACAGGATGAAGGCAAGGAAGGTCAGGATGACGATGTTCACCCAAGGGATGACCGTCGCATCCGGCCCGTCGACACGGCGCACCGCCACGGCATTGGGGAAAATGGTGAAAAGCTTGTTGCGCCAGCCGTAATGCGTAACCGAAACCCAGACCGGCGCCGCCGAGGTGGAGGTGTATTCCTTCGCCTCGGTCTGCAGACCGAAGCTGTCCACCTTGAAATAGGGCGGCCAACCCCAGCCGGTATCCTCGTTGCGGTATTCCATTGTGCTGCCGTCGGGGAAAACGGCGTTGATGAAGAACACGTCGCGGCTGGTGCTGTTGGCCAGCCCGACCTCGGCCCGGCTCCAGAAGATCGAATTGTCGCCCACGTCGATCCGCCGGGTCTCGGTCCCGACGATGCGCACCGTGTCATGCTGCGGCAGCGTGTAATGCAGGAAGCTGCCCAACAGCAGCGCCACGATCAGCCAGAGGGTCCATTTCACATAGCGCATGCCGTCAATCCCAGTTCACCCAGAAGAACACCACGGTGAAGGCCACCATGGGAATGATGTAGATAAGCCAGAGAAGCCGCCGTTTCAGCCCCCTGTCATAGGCTTTCATGCCGGCCTCGATCCAGCCATCGCGGTCGCCCTCCAGCCCCTCACGCACCCAGCGTTTCTCCAGATTCTCGCGCCGGACCGACCGCGAATAGATCGCGGTCACGAAATAGACCACTGTCAGGCCGATCAGCGCGAAGAAGGCCAGCCTTATCCAGCCAATGATCATCCACCCCTCCTGACCGCACCCCAGGGGCCGACGATATCACGCAGATCGCGCGCGGGTTTAGGCCCTTCGCGCATGGCGGGGCGGGAAAGTTCGTCCATTCGCGGCTCCGGCCCGAACAGGGCCTCGCGCGCGCCCTCCTTGTCCACCTGATATTCGCGGGCCAGAAAATCCGCGACATGGGTCTTCTTCGCATCCGACCAGCGGCGGTATTCCTCGTAGAACCGCTCCTTATGGGTGATGAACAGTTGGCGCACATCCATGACCGACAGTTCCGACAACAGCATGTTCACCAGATCGCGGTCGCGCCCCGGCCGCGCGCGCAGCGTGTAGAAATAGGCCGGATGCTCGCTGGAGATCTTCGGCCAGGGCCCCGCCCCTTCAGCCCAGCGGAGGAGCGCGGCCAGCCCGGTAAACTCATCGGGCAGCGCCGAGCCGAGCCGGTAGGCCACCTTGCGCAGTTCCGTCCGCCGCGCGTCACCCACATCAAGGCCCAGTTGGTCCGCCGCATCCAGCAGGATGAAATCCATCTTCTGCCGCAGGATGGCGCCCGCATCCGCGCCGCGGGCCTGCACGATGGGCTCGGCCAACTGGTTGCGGTCCAGCCAGTCGGCAATATGGTTGCGGTGGCTGAAATCCATCGCCTGCGCAATCGGCAGCTTGCCCAAGGTTCCGACAGGCTGCCGCGCAATCGCCGCAGGAAAGCGCAGATCCTGAAACACATAGAGACCGCCGAAATGGCTGGTCCAGAAATTCGCCTGTTCAAAGGTCATCGCGGGCAGGTTGATCGGCACGCGCGTCACATCGCCGGTGCGCTTGGCCAGCGCGATCATCTCGGCAATCAGCGCCTCATCCCGCCAGCCGTCCGGCTCCTGCCGGAATTTGGCGATCAGCGCGGCCAGCTTGCCCGCATCCGCAACATGCCCGCCGATCGTATCCGCCTCGACCGTGACCTGCCGCATCTGGAACAGCTTTTCCGCGGTATCTACGGAATAGACGCTGCCCTGCAATTCCCCCGCCACCACATCGCGTGCGGTCAGCGCAAACAGCTGCGCCTCATTCGCCTCGATGAACTGGGTGAGAATGCCGCGCGAAGTTGAGAAGCGGATGTTCAGAAGCGGTGCTTCTTTCTGGGCAGTGGTCAGCAGGATGAACTGCCGGTTCGCACCGGTAGGGTTCAGGTAATAAAGGTCGCCGAATTCATCGCCGATTTCGGGCGAATAGCCCGAGAGGTCGATGTGGAAATCGGTCAACGCGGTTTCCTTGCCGGTCAGCGCCTTCAGCGCCCGGTTGTAGCGCGCGACGAGTTGCGGCGAAGACACCTCAATGAGGTTCCCGAACATCAGGCCGCGGGTGATGAGGCGGTTCATCTATAGTCCCGCCGCAATAGCATGGACATCGCGGAAGGTGGCCGATTCCCTGACCCTTTTATCATAGTTGCGATCTCCGCACCGTCTTTCCTGAACTCGGCCAAACGCTTCTGCACGTCTCCGATCTCAGACACTCTAAAACTCACCCTGAGTATCGTTCCGTTGAAAGAAGTCGTAAAGTTGGTCTTGGTTCTCGGTGTCAGACAGATCGCACTTTCACCACTAGCAATGACAAAACTTCCACCATTTCTGGCCAATCTGTTAATCATATAGAGGCCATACCCAGAATTGAACCAATTCTCGGATCGTCGGGGTTGATGCGTCTTTCCGGAAACGCTTGGCAGCAACGCCGCTTCTAGCGCTGCCTTGTCAGAATTGAAGCGGAAATTTGGGTTCTGTCCTAGTGAGGTCCTGATACCTATTCCGGCATCTCCAACAGCAAATTCAACCTTATCGCTCTTAGGCCAATACTGTGCACAATAATAAAGCTCATCAGTTTCACCATGCTCGAACACATTCCGAAAAACTTCTCTTATCGAAAAAGACAGCGCATCGAAGAACACACTTCTCCTCTCAGGGTCTCGAGTAACGACCTCTGAAATTCTATCGACTCGGCGTTGGACGAGATCTTGCATCTCTTCATACTTGTCGAAATCCTTTTCATAAAGTTCCTCTTTCTTCAGGCGAGTGATAGGTAGATACTGTTTACTACCCCAAGCCTGGCCAATTGTTTTACCGTGCACAAACCCACATAGGTCAAAGAACCCCATATGTGAGGCATAAGGGTGATGTTCCCACCCGTTGAATATGACTTTCAGGTGTGGGCATTTAGTTTTGAGGTGTGCAATCTTCTTTCCAAGGAAAAGCATCACGAATGGACTGAAGAATGTCCCTGACGGTAGGTCGATTATCAACCGGTCGTGCTGAGAGTATCTATCTAGTTCTATACCAAAGGGGAATATGTACTCAATGGCGGTGCTAGCTGGTAGAGAAATCCGAGCATTAGGCATTAACTGCGCCCCTCCAGATACCGCCGTTTCGCCTCTTCCGTCCGCCGCATATCCCGCACCATGGCCGAGACCGCCGCCTCATCCGAATTGTCGGCATAGCGGAATTCCGAATCCGCGTAGCGGTTGATTTCCTGCACCACCATGTCCACCGTGATCGGCGTCATCAGGCTGCGGATCATCGACAGCTTTTCGTCATAGGGTTTGAACAGGAACAGGTCGGGGTTTTCCATCCAGTCGTCGGGCAGTTCAAAGTCCATCGCGCGGACCTTCACCGCATCGGTGATGTTCTTGATCGCCCGCCCCGTAAACCGCTCATCCGCCTGCTGGATCGCCTTCAGATAGCTGCCGAGCTTCGCCAAGGTGTCCAGCGGCCCCAGACGCCCCGCCACCTCCTCCCAGACCTTCACCAGCCCGGCCTCATGCGGGCGGGCATGGCCTTCGAAACTGGCGGCCACCGCCTTCTTGATCTCCTGCGCGGCGAAAAGATCGTGCTGGCCCAAGGGGATACCGTGGTTCTTGCCCAGAAGCAGCGAGAGGATGTCGATGTAATCCTCCCGCGTTTGCGGGCCATCGACCAGAAAGCGCGCCCCGGCCCGCTGGCGCAGGGCGTCGTCCACCTGCTCGGGGTAGTTGGAAAACATCCCGAAGGTGCAATTCCCCCGCACCACCGTGCCCGCCCCGGCAAAGGCGCCCATGAAGACCGCCGTCACCTCCTGCTGACCCGCGCTCGATTGCCGGTCGCCTCGCTTGCCCGCCACCTGATCAATGTCGTCGATGGTGCCGAAGCCGATGACGCCCGGGTCCACCACCGCGTCGATAAAGGCTTTGGCATTCTGGCCGGATTTGCCCTGATAGCTGTCGATCTGGTCGATGCTGAAATTCTGATAGCGGAACGGATAGCCCGCCACCTTGCAGTAATCGTTCAGCAGCCCCGCCATCATCTGGATCAGCGTGGTCTTGCCCGTCCCCGGCTTGCCATCACCCATGAAGGTGAAGATGAAGCCGCCCAGTTCGGCAAACGGGTTCAGCTTGCGGTCGAAATCATACGCCATCAGCATCTTCGACAGCTTCAGCGCCTGATATTTGGCGATGTGGTTGCCCACCACCTCATGCGGTTTCTTGAAGGCCATAGCGATCTGGCCGCCCTTGGCCGCGCGCGCGGGCTTGAACCCGGCCAGCACCAGCCCATCTGCCTCGACCTTCCATGACCCCGCGGCAAAGATGCCCGCCCGCGCCACGCCCTCGGCGCGCAGCGCGACCTTGGCCATCAGCGCCTCGGTAAAGGCCGAGATCACCGCCACCAGCCGCGCGTCGTCACTGGCCAAAGCGGCAATGTCCTGATCCAGCTCCCACAGCGCGCCTTGCAGGGCGAGGGGGGCGTTGTCGGTCAACACCTCCTGCACCTCGCCGATCTCCACCGTCTGGCTGCCCAGATGCGGCGCGATCAGGAAGGCCGCGGCGTTGGCGAAAGAGAACAGCACCACCAGCGCCTCGGCCTGCAACAACTCGGTGAACTCTGCCCGCTTCGGCTCGGGCACCCGGCCCTCCAGATTGGCGCGCTTCAGTTCCGCCAGCCCGGATTGCGCTGCGAAGGTGTCTCCCATCGCCAGCGCAATGGCCAGCGCGCGGCGCAGCACATTCAGCGCCGCCGCCTGCTCGGGCGACACCAGCCCGTCCGACAGCCCCTCGATCCGGTCCAGCAGCCGCACCCCGCCCGGCCGTGTGCTGACCGGCCGTGCGGCCATGCCCACCACGGTGGAGCGGAACCGCGGCCGCGTGCCCAGGCCGGGCGACCGCTCCGCCACGGCAACCTCCAGCGGCTTTCCCAGCCGCGGCGCATGGTCGAAGCCGGTGATCAGGCCAAGCGCCGCCTCATATTGCGCGCGGATCGCTTCTTCCTTCAGCTCCATCGTGTCGCGCGCAACCATCCGAAAGCCCTTTCATCTGTTCACAAATATCCCGGGGTCCGGGGCAGAGCCCCGGCGGGTTCCCCGAACTCAAACGCCCGGAATAAGCCGCCCGCCCGCGCCGACCACAAACTTGCGGATGCCGCGCAGGCCGGGCGGGTCCTGTTCCACCAGCACCTGATAGGGTCGCTCGGGCAGAACGATCATCCGTTCCAGTGTCGTCGCCCCCGTCTCGGCCCCGCGCAACGGGTCCAGCCGGTAGATCTGTTTCGGGCGCGAGGAGAACCAGCCGTCCTTCACCGCCTCCTCCCGGTCCGCGATCAGGTCCTCGACCGTCCAGACCAGCGCCCAGTCCTCGCCTTCTGGCGCGCGGGCATCCTCCAACACGCGCGAGATCGGGCCGGACTGCAATGTGAACCCGGCGGAATACATCGGACCCAGCGTCACCCGCCGCAGGCGTTTCGGGTGGCAGTCTTCGAAATCCACATCAAAGCCGGTGGCAATGGTCAGAAGCTTCAGCCCGCCCACCGATTGCGCCAAAAGCTTCTGCTGGATCGGCGGCCAGCGATAGGCATCTTGCGGCAGCGGGCGGCGGCCGGAATCCTCGACATCCAGCAGATAGACCACCGGCAGGTTGACCTGACTGTCCCAGACTGCCCAGTGGATCAGGAAATGCCGCCGCTCCTCCACCTGACCAATCCATTGGGCATCCGGGTCGTTCCGGCCCCAGAACAGCCCGCCCGCCGTCAGCGCCTCGTAATAATACCGCTGCGACAGCGCGAATTGCAGCGCGACCGGCACCTTCTGCTCGCCCACGATGGTGCGGACCATCCGGTCCTTCAGCTCGGCCTCCGAGGCCATGCCGGACAGGTGCTTTTCGGCCTGCTGCGCATCCACCGCCATGACCATCAGTTCCTGCGCGACCGGAAAGCCGGATTCGTGCCGGTCGATCGTCAGTCGCGGTGCGCCCTCGGCCCGGCCCGTCATCAGGTATTTGTGGTTCAGCGCCCGGAAGGTGCCGATCACCCCGTTCAGATACTGTCCCAGAATGCGGGTCTCGGTCCGGGAAAGGCGGCCCTCGGTCTCCATCTCGGCGGCGATCCGCGCGAAGAACCCGCCGATCCGGGCGAATTTGGCAAAGTAGCGCCGGGCAACTTCCGGCTCATAAAGCTCGGCATGGTCGCGGACCAGCGCCTCCTTCACCGTCGGATCAGCCATCGTCACGCCCCGGCCGGGTCTGCCACAGCACGATGACAATGACGGCGACACCGACCACCGCCCCGGCGATCAGCGAGATCAACCCGCCTTCGCCGACATACCATTGCAGCCGATGAAAGTCGTAGTGATCCAGCACCGATGCCAGCAGCATCAGCACAACCCCCAGCCCCAGAAGCCAGGCAACCGCCCACAGAAGGCGTGTCAGCCGCTTGCCCAAGCTCAGCCCCCGTAGGTGTTCTTGTCGTGCTTTTCGACGATCTTGGCAAAGCGGCGGGCAAAGCGTTCGTCCGCCTTGGCCTTCTGTTCCAGGATCTGGCGGGCAAAGACCATGTGGCCTTCATGCGCCTCCAGCATATCGGCCATCTTGGCATTGGTAGCCGCACCGATCGCCGCCATAGCGGCCTGCGCCTCCTGATCGGTCTTGACCCCGATCTCGTTGATCCGGTGCGCCACATCCTGCTGCTGCGCCGTTTTCAGCGAAGAGGTGAGGGCATCATAAAGAACCACACGCTGCTTGGTGTCGGTCTGCAGCTTGTTGATCAGCACCAGCTGCGTCGCCGCCTGATTGGTCAGGCTGTCGACCCAGGTCTTGCCCTTCTCGATATAGCGCTCCAGCGTCTGGCTGCGGGCCAGCTTCACCTGCTCATCCTGGATCAGGGCATTGTGCTTGGCGTTCAGCTCGGCCAGCTCGGTTTCCAGCTTGGTCCGCGCGGCGGCATCCTGCTCAACCGAAATGCGGTTTTCCAGATCAATCAGCCGCGGATCCATCGCCGCGATTTCCGTCCGCACCGCCTCCAGCGCGGCCACCGTTTCCTCACGGTCGGTCAGCGTGCCGGACAGGTTGGCCTCGACCTTGGCCTTCTGGACATTCAGCATCTCCAGCTGGCCCTGCAACAGCTTTACGATCACATCCGACTTGGCGATCAGATCCTGCAACTTGTCGTCGATGGTGGCATCGCGCATCCGCTCCTGCCGCAGGCTTTCGGACTTGCCCTTCGAGAAGATGCCGACAAAGCTTTCCCAGCCGGTCTTGTTCCGCATCTCGTCAAAGTCTTTCGAGAAAGCGGCGGTCACATCGTCCAGACCCATGATCAGCTCGGCGATGTTGGCATTCATCACCTCGGTGTGCCGGTGCACATCCTGCAGGGTGGCGTTCTCGACATCAATCGACACGCCCTGATCCATCTCGGCACGGGCGCGGTCAATGGTCTCTGTGATGGCGCTGATCTTGGCCTGTGCTGCCGCAACCTGCTCCTGGCTTTCCCTGATCTGCGCATCGAAATCCGCCATCGCACCCTCCTTTGCCGGGCCACCCTGAATGCACTTATGAATGTAACGTCAAATTACATCCCCCGCCGCGGGGAAAATCGGTTGCTCCGGCCCCCTTGGGCAAGGCAAGAATTCCCTATGCCGGTCGATGATATTCTTGCCGCAGTCGGAAGCCGCCGCCAAGAGCTTATAGCCCTGGCGCAGGACCTCATCCGGATTCCCACCCTGAACCCGCCGGGCCGGAACTACCGCCGCATCTGCGAGATGCTGGGCGAACGGATGCTGGCCCAGGGGTGGGAGGTGGAATACCACCGCGCCACAGGCAGCCCCGGCGACAGCGACGAATATCCGCGCTGGAACGTGGTTGCGCGGCTGCGCCATGGGCCGGGCCCGTGTGTCCATTTCAACTCGCATCACGACGTGGTCGAGGTGGGGCAGGGCTGGACCCGCGATCCCTTCGGCGCCGAACTGGACGGCGGCCGCATCTACGGCCGCGGCGCCTGCGACATGAAGGGCGGGCTGGCTGCCAGCGTCGTCGCGGCCGAGGCTTTCGTGGCCGCCCGCCGCGGCTTTCAGGGCACAGTCGAAATCTCCGCCACCGCGGATGAGGAATCCGGCGGCTATGGCGGGGTAGCCTGGCTGGCCGAACGCGGCGCCTTTGCCCATGTGGACCATGTCATCATCCCCGAGCCGCTGAACAAGGACCGCATCTGCCTGGGCCATCGCGGCGTCTGGTGGGCGGAGGTGGAAACGCATGGCCGGATCGGCCACGGCTCGATGCCCTTCCTCGGCGACAGCGCGATCCGCCATATGGCGGCCGTTCTGAGCGAATTTGAGGACAGGCTTTATCCGCTGCTGCAGGGCCGCATTACCGCGATGCCCGTGGTGCCGGACGGCGCCCGGCAGGCCACGCTGAACCTGAACTCCCTGCATGGCGGCCAGCCCGAGCCGGAGGGCGGCGCCCTGCCCGCCCCGGTGGTGGCCGACAGCTGCCGCGTGGTGCTGGACCGCCGCTTTCTGGCCGAGGAATCGCTGCCCGAGGTCAAGGCCGAGGTCACCCGCCTGCTGGACCGGCTGGTCGAGACGCGGCCCGGCTTCCGCTACACGCTCCGCGACCTGTTCGAAGTGCATCCGACGATGACCGCCCCCGACGCGCCGGTCGTCACCTCTACCGCTGCGGCCATCGAACGGGTGCTGGCCACCACCCCCGCGCTGGTGGCCTCGCCCGGGACCTATGATCAGAAACACATCGACCGGATCGGCAAGCTGAAGAACTGCATCGCCTATGGCCCGGGCCTGCTGCATCTGGCGCATCAGCCGGATGAATGGGTGGGGGTGCAGGATATGGAGGACAGTGCAAAGGTCATGGCGCTGGTGCTGGACGACCTGTTGCAGAATTGAGCGGCTTGCGCCGCATTCCTTTTGTCTCGGCTCTGGCCTGCGGCCAACCGCCTCGGCGATGCCTCCGGCGGGGATACTTGTGCAAACTGGAAATGCAATTCCACTTTGTCCAAATATCCCGGGGGAGTCAGCCGGAACGGCTGACGGGGGCAGCGCCCCCGCTCTGCGGACGCGTCAAACCGGGATATTGTCGATCAGGCGCACCCCGTCCAGCCAGACCGCGGCCAGCATCCGGCGCGGGCGGCGGGGATCGTCCGAGGGCATCAGCGTCCCCGCGTCGCGCAGTTCGATATATTCCACCCGGTCGAAACCCGCAGCACGGACCGCCTCGGCCGCTTCGCGCAGCGCCATCCGGTCAGACTGGCCGGCACGGATATCGGTCGCGGCCGTGGTGATCGCATCATAAAGCACATGGGCGCGGGCACGGCCTTCCGGGGTCAGCCGGACATTGCGCGAGGACATGGCCAGCCCGTCGGCCTCGCGCACGGTTTCGCAACCGACAATCACCACCGGCAGGTTCAGGTCGCGGACCAGCTGCTGCACCACCTGCAGCTGCTGCCAGTCCTTCTGGCCGAAATAGCCGCGATGCGCCTCGGTCATGCCGAAAAGCTTGGTCACCACGGTTGCCACGCCGTCGAAATGACCGGGGCGCATCCGGCCCTCCAGCGGTTCGGACACGCCACCGACCGAGACATTGGTGGTAAACCCCTCGGGGTAGACCTCTTCCACCGGCGGGGCGAAGACCACATCCACCGGCACGGCGGACAGAAGTGCGGCATCCGCCTCCAGCGTGCGGGGGTATTTCTTCAGATCGTCGGGATTGTTGAACTGTTTGGGGTTCACGAAGATCGTGGTGATGACCCGCTCACATTCTGCCCGGGCGCGGCGGGCCAGCGACAGATGCCCGTCATGCAGCGCACCCATGGTGGGCACCACCCCCACCAGATCGCCCGCCGCGCGCCAGGCACGAACCTTCTGACGGAGATCGGCGACGGTCTGAACGATTTCGGTCATTTCGGGGCCTTTGCGGGCAGGACATCCGGGAAGGCATGTTCGGGCGCGGGGAAGGCGCGGGCGCGCACATCGGCGGCATAGGCGGCAATCGCCTCATCTGCGCTGCGGCCCAGTTCGGCATAGCGTTTCACGAACTTCGGGCGGAAATCGGTGAACAGGCCCAGCATGTCATCGACGACCAGCACCTGCCCGTCGCAGCGCACGCCCGCACCGATGCCGATGGTGGGGATGGTCAGCGCCTGCGTGACGCGCGCGGCCAATCCTTCGGGCACTTTTTCCAGCACCACGGAAAAGGCCCCTGCCGCCTCGACCGCGCGGGCGTCTTCCATCAGCTTTTCCGCCTCCTCGCCGCGGCCCACCACCTTGTAGCCGCCCAGCGTGTTCACCGCCTGCGGGGTCAGGCCGATATGGGCCATGACCGGTACGCCGCGTGCGGTCAGAAAGGCGATGGTCTCGGCCATATGGACGCCGCCTTCCAACTTGACCGCCGGGGCACCGGTTTCCGCCATCAGGCGGCTGGCATTGCGAAAGGCCTGCGCGGGGTTTTCCTCATAGCTGCCGAAGGGCATGTCGATGACCGGCATGGCCTTTTTCGCACCGCGCACCACAGCACGGCCATGGAGGATCATCATCTCCATCGTCACGCCGATGGTCGAGGGCAGGCCATGGATCACCATGCCCAGACTGTCGCCCACAAGGACCACGTCGCAATGCGCATCCACCAGCCGGGCCACCGGGGTGGTATAGGCGGTCAGCACCACGACGGGAGTGTTGCCCTTCATCGCCTTGATGTCCGGCGGAAGGACGGGTTTCAGGGATGTGCTGGCGCTCATTGGGCTGCCCCCCATTGCAGACCGGGTTTTCAGATTGCCCGGCATAAGGGCACAGCCGCGCCGCCTGCGCAAGATTTTTGCGCCGCGCCGCAGCAGGACGCAGGGATGTGTCATTCTGCGGGACTTGACCCGGCGGGAAGCCGTCTGCCCTATGGCGGCGTCCATAGGAGCATGACATGACCCATCCCCTGATCCTGCGCGTCACCCGAGACGGTGTGACGCCCACCATCGAAGGCCCCGCCCCCGAGGCAGTGGTCTCGGGCAATTCCGTCCATACGACCTGGAGCCTGGAGGAAACCGAGGACGGGTTGTATTCTGGCCTGTGGCAGGCCACGCCCGGCAAATGGCGGCTGACCTATGCGGAATGGGAATATGTCTACATCCACGAAGGCCATTCGATCCTGACCGATGCCGATGGCGTCGAGACGCATCTGAAGGCAGGCGACAGCTACATCATCCGCCCCGGCTATTCAGGAACGTGGGAGGTCGTGGAGACCACGCTGAAAGACTATGTCATCAAGACCTGAATGATGCAGGGCCGCGGCGCAGGCACGCCGCGGCCCTTTGCATGACGGGAAAAGCGCTCAGCCCGCGGCTTCCAGCGCGATTTCGGCCGGCAGCGGGCAGTTCTCGTCCGCGATGCCCTGATTGTGGCATTTGCGCAGCCGGGCGCGTTCGGCCTTTTCATCGGCACGGCGCTGTTCTTCGGTTTCACGGGCAATCCGGTCGGCTTCCTTCGCCTCGAATTCCGCGATGGCGACCAGATCCTTTTCCTTCTGGGCCACGTTTTCAGGTGTCGCGGGCACGATCCGGCCCCAGGCGTCGTCCATCCATGCCCCGTCGACGGCAAGGCTTTCCGCTTCGGTCCGGACCTTCACCTGCGCACCGGGGCCGACCCGGGTGTAAAGATCCAGGATGTCCTGATTGAACAGCCGGATGCAGCCCGCGCTGGTGGCCCGCCCGATGGAGGCCGGGTCGATGGTGCCATGGATGCGGAACATCGTGTCGCGCCCGCCGCGGTAGAGATAGAGCGCCCGCGCGCCGAGCGGGTTTTCCAGCCCGCCCGGCAGCCCCCCGGCATATTCGGCGTAAAGGTCGGGGCGGGTGCGGATCATATTGGCAGTGGGTGTCCAGCTGGGCCATTCCGCCTTGCGGCCGATATAGCCATTGCCGCGGAACGAGGTGCCCTCGCGCCCGACGGCGATGCCATAACGCACTGCCGTGCCGTCATCCTGCACAAGGTAGAGCTTGCGCGAATAGACATCGACCACGATCGTGCCCGGCGCATCGCCCGCGGTATAGGGCACGATGCTCTTGGTGTTGCCGTCGACCAGATATTTCGGATCGACCGCAGGGATCAGCCATTCGGCATCCTGCACCGCCTCATATCCGGGGACCGTGGGCGGCGGCTCTTCCACCTTGGGCTTGGCGGCACAGGCGGCCAGCGCAGGAACGAACAGCAGAGCGGCAAGATGCAGTCTGAGGCTTTTCACGATGAATCCCGGTTCCGTTCAGACGGTTATCCGCGCAACTTGCTCCTGTCTGCCCGGGGGAGGTCAAGCCCTTCCTTGACCAGATCGAACAAAAGACCCGTCCCGTGGCCGCCGGGCTGCCCCCGGTTCCGCCGCGCCGGAAGCGGCTGTCACAGATGACGTGGTGCGCGCGGAACAAGGCACAAGACCTGCGATCCGGTTGGAAATGCGCCTTAGCCGCCGTTCTGCCCCCTCCCCCGCAGCCATTGCATCGGAGGAGGGGTTTTCTCAGGACCGATTCGCGTCCGGATCAGCCGATAACGTTGAAACCGGGGCCGTAGGGATAGGCGGTGATATTCTCCGCCCCGTCTTCGGTGATGACCAGAATGTCATGCTCCCGGTAGCCGCCCGCACCGGGCTGGCCATCGGCGATGGTCAGCATCGGCTCCATCGAGATGACCATTCCGGGCTCCAGCACGGTGTCGATATCCTCGCGCAGTTCCAGCCCGGCCTCGCGGCCATAGTAATGCGACAAGACGCCGAAGCTGTGGCCATAGCCGAAGGTCCGGTATTGCAGCAGGTCGCGCTCGGCAAAGAAGGCATTCACCTTGTGGGTGACCTCAGAGCAGGAGGCGCCGGGTTTCAGCAGGCTCATCCCGTATTCATGGGCGGCGACATTGGCCTCCCAGATCTTCAGGCTGGCCGGGTCCACCTCGCCCGCGAACAGCGTCCGCTCCAGCGCGGTGTAATAGCCGCTGATCATCGGGAAACAGTTCAGCGACAGGATGTCCCCATGCTTCAGCGCGCGGTTCGTCACCGGGTTATGGGCGCCGTCGGTGTTCAGCCCGGACTGGAACCAGACCCATGTGTCACGGTATTCGGCATCCGGGAAGCGGCGGGCGATCTCGCGCTCCATCGCGTCGCGGCCGGCCATGGCAATCTCCAGCTCGGTCGCGCCGATGCGGATCGCGTCGCGGATGGCATAGCCGCCCACATCGGCCACATTGGCGCCGTGCTTGATCAGCGCGATCTCGGCCGCGGATTTGCGCATCCTTTGTTCCATCGTGCCGGGCGAGATATCCATGCCGCGCTTCGGCTTCAGGAAGGTGTTCAGCTTCTCGGCCCGCTCCATCGTCAGATGGTCGGCCTCGCAGCCGATGGCCTTGCCGGTGCCTGTGACGCTGGCCACCGCGCGCCAGTAATTGTCGCGCGTCCAGTCTGTGTAGGTGATGTTGTCGCCGATGCTGCGCCGCCACGGCTGACCCGCGTCGATGCCCGCGCTGATGGTGATGCAGTCCTCGGCCGTCACCACAGCCGCATAGGGCCGCCCGAACGAGCAGTAGAGGAAGCCCGCATAATAGGCCACATTGTGCATCGAGGTCAGCACGACGGCATCCAGGCCGTGCAGCTCCATCAGATCGCGCAGACCGGCCAGCCGGTCATGATATTCCTGATCCGCGAAAGGCAGCGCGTCCTTCTGGCCACCATTGTGGTAGCGGTACATCTGCGGTCGGTCGAGGTTCGGGCGGTCGAGTGTCATGGAAGACCCCTTCATATGGGGCCGCATGTCTGGCGGACCCCGAAAGGTCCCGGCGTTCAGGACGGACGCGGTATCCCGCGGGCATCGGGGCCTATGCCCCTGTGGCGACGCCATCGCCACGGCCTGCACCTGTTGTGCCGCGCACCGCGCCCCGGGGCAAGCCGGAACGCGACGCGAAGCGCGGGAAAGCGACCTCAGGCCGCCCCCGTTCAGACCGCCCCTCTCAGACCGACCGCGTGATCCCGCCGTCCACCCGCAGGTTTTGCCCGGTGATATAGCCCGCCCCGTCCGAGACGAGGAAGGCCACGGTGGCCGCGATCTCCTCGACATGGCCATAGCGGCCCATCGGGATGCGGTCCCTGAAATGCGCCTTTTCGGGCAGGCTGTCGATGAAGCCGGGCAGCACGTTGTTGATGCGGATGCCGTCTTTCGCATGGGCATCGGCATAAAGCTTGGTAAAGGCCGCCAGCCCCGCGCGGGCCACCGCGCTGGTCGGGAAGGCAGGGTCAGGTTCAAAGGTGGCGAAGGTGGTGATGTTCACGATGGCCCCTTTTCCTTGGGCCGCAAAGATGGGCGTCACCGCGCGGATCGGGCGGATGGCCGACAGGAAATAGATGTCGAACCCCTGATGCCATGCCTCATCGGTGATTTCTGCCACCGGCGCGCGGGGGCCGTGGCCTGCGCTGTTCACCAAGGCGTCGATCCGGCCCCAGCGATCCATCGTGGCATCGACAAGGCGCTGGATATCCTCGTTCGACTGGTTCGATCCGGTGACGCCCAGCCCGCCCAGTTCCTGCGCCAATGCCTCGCCCCGGCCCGAGCTGGACAGGATCGCCACCTTGTAACCCTCCGCCGCCAGCTTGCGCGCGGCCCCCGCCCCCATGCCGGAGCCCGCCGCCGTGATGATCGCCACCTTTTCCATGTTGTCCTCCTGCGCTGTTTGCCGCCAGCATAGGCAGAATGATCCGGGGCGGAAGGGGGCGGCGGCGCAAGGGGGGCTGTCTGCCCCCCACGGGCGCAAAGGGCGCCCTCCCCCCGAGGATATTTGAGGACAGAAAATGCGGGCGGGGCCAAGAAATCTGATCACCGATGTGGCGGGGCTGCGGGTCGGCAATGCCTCGGACCGGGCGTTGCGGTCGGGCGTGACGGTGCTGACGGCGGACCTGCCCTTCGTGGCGGCGATGCATGTGATGGGCGGCGCACCCGGCACGCGCGAGACCGATCTTCTGGCCCCCGACCGCATGGTCGAAGCGGTGGATGCGCTGGTGCTGTCCGGCGGGTCGGCCTTCGGGCTGGACGCCTGTTCGGGCGTGGCCGAAGGGCTGCGCGCCGCGGGGCGGGGCTTTGCCGTGGGGCCGGTGCGGGTGCCAATCGTGCCCGGTGCGATCCTGTTCGACCTTCTGAACGGCGGGGCGAAGGAGTGGGCAATCAATCCCTATGCCGGTCTGGGCCGTGCCGCGCTGGCGGCGGCAGGGGCGGATTTCCCGCTGGGCACCGCGGGGGCGGGCTATGGCGCGATGACGGGGCGGTGGAAGGGCGGCCTCGGCTCGGCCTCCGCCGTGCTGCCATCCGGCATCACCGTGGGCGCGCTGGTGGCGGTGAATGCGTTGGGATCCGTCACCGCAGGGGATGGGCCATGGTTCCATGCCGCCCCGTGGGAGGAAGGGGCGGAATTCGGTGGGCTCGGCCCCGCGCCGCGCCTGCCGCCCGAGGATGCCCCGCTGCCGCGCAAACGGATGGGAGAGGCCACGACCATCGCCGTGGTGGCGACCGATGCGCGGCTGACCAAGGCGCAGGCGCAGCGGATGGCGGTGGCGGCGCATGACGGAATGGCGCGGTCTATCGTGCCCTCGCACACACCCCTGGACGGCGATCTGGTCTTTGCCGCCGCAACCGGCGCGCGTGAGATGGCGGAGCCGGTGACGGACGGATTCCAGATCGGCCATGCCGCGGCGACCTGTCTGGCGCGGGCGATTGCACGGGCAGTGTTCCTGGCCAGGCCGCAGCCGGGCGATCTGCAACCGGCCTGGGCCAGCCGCTTCGGCTGATCACCAACGGGTCAGCGCGTCCTCGTCACTGTCTTTGGCCGCGACCCAGACCGCCCCATCGGCGCCGGTCTCTTTCTTCCAGAACGGAGCGCGGGATTTCAGCCAGTCCATCAGGAACTCCGCCGCTTCGAAGGCCGCGGCGCGGTGGCGGGCGGCGGTGGCGACCATCATGATCGGCTCACCCGGGCGCAGGGTGCCGTGGCGGTGGATCACCAGCACATCCGTCAGCGACCAGCGGGCGGCGGCCTTTTCGACATAGGCCCGGATCGCGCGTTCGGTCATGCCGGGATAATGCTCGATCTCCATAGACGAAAGCGTGCCGCCCTCGTCCCGCACCAGCCCGGTAAAGGTGACCACGGCCCCCGCCCCGCCTGCGCCCGCGGCAAAAGCAGCAGTCTCGGCGCCGATGTCGAAGGGTTGGGCCTGAACGGAAACCCGCATCTCAGCCACCGGTCATCGGCGGAAAGAACGCCACCTCGCGCACGCCCGCCAAGGGAGCCGAGAAATCCGCCAGTTCCTGATCCAGTGCGACGCGCAGGCTGGCGGTATCGGCAAAGGCATAGGCGTGGTCTTCGTCCCGCGCGCGCAGTTCGTCGATCAGGTCGGCCACGGTGGCGGCCTGCGTCTCCACCCGTTCGCGCGGCAGGCCCACCCGCTCGCGCACCCAAGCGAAGTAGAGCACCTCGATCATTTCTCGTCCCGCAGATGCGGCAGGGCCTTGATGAAATATTCCAGCCCGGTGATCGCGGTCAGCAGGGCGGCGAACCAGATCAGCCAAAGCCCGATCAGATTGGCGAAAGAGGCGCAGTCGCGGCGGCCGCAGCCCAGAATGGGCTCTGCCGCGCCGTCCACCACCGCCTGCGCATATTGCTCGGGCGTCATGCCATGCATGGCCACGCCGTTCAGATATTCCAGCCCGGTGCCCAGAAACAGCGCGGCAATCGCCACCATCTGCGCCGTGGTCTTGATCTTGGCCAACCGGGTGACCTTCAGCAGCCCGGCCTTCGCCCCCAGAAATTCGCGCAGGCCGGAGACGAAGACCTCACGGAACAGGATCACCGTCGCCGGCAGGATCAGCCAGGGTGTCATGCCGTTGTAGCCGGTGATGACCATGATCGCGATCAGCACCATGGCCTTGTCGGCGATCGGGTCCATCATGGCGCCGAACTTCGATTCCTGCTTCCACAGCCGGGCCAGATAGCCGTCGAACCAGTCGGTGATGGCAGCCCCGATGAACAGCGTCAGCGCGAACCAGTCCGCCCAGGGCCGCTGGAAATACAGGAACATCACCGCCACGCCGGGCGCGGCCAGCAACCGAAGAACCGTCAGCGTATTCGGGATCGTCCATTTCATGTGCAAAGTCGTAACCGATGCCGCCGGAAGGGGGAAGGGGCTGGCTGCCGCATCTTTGCCGCGGCGGTCAGCCTGCGGTCAGATGGTCGACAAGGATCATCAGCCCCAGCCCGGCCAGTGCAATGCCGCCCAAGCCCTCGGCCCAGCGGCCGAAGCGCAGCCCGACCAGCCGTCCCGCCAGAATGCCTGCCGCGCTCATCACCGTGGTGGCAAGGCCGATGGCCAGCGCAATGATCACGATATTGACCTCCAGAAACGCCAGCGACACGCCGACCGCCATCGCGTCGATGGATGTGCCCACGGCCGTGGCGATCAGCGCCCAGCCTCCGGGCGGCGGCGCGGACTCTTCCTTTGCGCGCAAAGCCTGCATCAGCATCCGCCCCCCGACCGCCGCCAGAAGACCGAAAGCGATCCAGTGATCCACCTGCTGCACATATTGCGAAGCGACAACGCCCATGGCCCAGCCGATCAGCGGCGTCAGCGCCTCGATCACGCCGAACAGGAGGCCGGTGCGCAGGGCAAGGCCGAAACCCGGACGCCGGTGCTGCGCCCCCCGGCCCAGCGACGCGATGAAGGCATCGACAGACATGCTGACGGCGATCACGCCGATAGAGATCGGAGACATTTCATCCTCACACAGGGGCAGGCCGGACGGCACCGGGACCCCGCCCGCAGGGCCCCTCCGTCACGGTCTTGCAAGGCCCGAAGGCTGGCGCGCCACGCGGGACATCGCCCGCGAGAATGTTGACACGCCTCCGCTGCCGGTCAGGTGGCGGTTGCTACTCCCCGATGGGCGGGGGATAGGCCGCCGGACCGGCCCCGTCAAGACAGAATTCTGAAATTTCCTATAATAATCATATAGATAATACTGAGACGCATTTGCATTTGCAACTGCGCCATCAGTCCCGGTGAAAGAAGTTGTAGACCGTCTCGGCCATGGCTTCGGAAATGCCGTCCACCGCCATCAGGTCGGGCAGGGCCGCGCGGCTGACCGCCTTGGCGCTGCCGAAATGCGCCAGAAGCGCGCGTTTGCGCGCGGCACCGATCCCCGGGATTTCATCCAGCGGCGTGGCGCCCACGGTCTTCGCGCGTTTCGCCCGGTGGGCGCCGTTGGCCCAGCGGTGCGCCTCGTCCCGCAGGCGCTGGATGAAATAGAGCACCGGATCGTTCCGCTGCAGCGCCTTCACCGGCAGGCCCTGACGGTGGAATTCCTCCTTGCCGTGGTCGCGATCGATGCCCTTGGCCACACCGATCACCTGCACCTCATCCACGCCCAGTTCCGCCAAAATCCCCTCGACGGCCGAGACCTGCCCGGCGCCGCCGTCGATCAGCAGAAGGTCGGGCCAGCTGTCGGACTTGCGGTCGGGATCTTCCTTCAGCAGACGCTCGAACCGGCGCATCAGCACCTCGCGCATCATGCCAAAGTCGTCGCCCGCGGCGCCCGCTTCGCCCTTGATGTTGAACTTGCGATACTGGCCCTTCAGGAACCCCTCCGGCCCCGAGACCACCATGCCCCCCACGGCATGGGCGCCCTGAATATGCGCGTTGTCATAAACCTCGATCCGGCGCAGCGGGCCGTCCAGATCGAAGGCTTCGGCCAGACCTTCCAGAAGCCGGTTCTGCGTGGCGCTTTCCGACATGCGGCGGGCCAGGCTTTCGCGGGCGTTGCGGGTGGCGTTTTCCACCAGCTCGGCCTTTTCCCCCCGCTGCGGCACCGCAAGCTCCACCTTGCGGCCCGCGCGGTCCGACAGGGCCTCGGCCACCAGATCGGGGTCTTCCAAGGGGTGGGACAGGAGAATCAGCCGGGGCGGTTCCTTGTCGTCGTAGAACTGGGTCAGGAAGGCCTGCAGGATTTCCGGCTCTTCCGCGCCCGATCCGGTCTTGGGATAGAAGTCGCGGTTGCCCCAGCTCTGGTTCGCGCGGATGAAGAAGACCTGCACACAGGCCTGCCCGTGATCCAGATGCACGGCCACCACATCCGCCTCGGTCACGCCGCGGGGATTGATGCCCTGCGCCGTCTGCACCGCGGTCAGCGCCTTGATCCGGTCGCGCAGGGCGGCGGCGCGCTCGAACTCCATCTCATCGCTGGCGGTCTGCATCTGCGCGGCCAACGTGGCCTGAACGGCGGTAGATTTACCCTGCAAAAACCGCTCGGCATCGGACACCAGATCGGCATAGGCCAGCTCGCTGACCTTGCCCACGCAGGGCGCGCTGCACCGTTTGATCTGATATTGCAGGCAGGGCCGGGTCCGGGCAGCGAACATGCTGTCGGAACAGTTCCGCAGCAGGAACACCTTTTGCAACTGGTTCAGCGTGCGGTTCACTGCGCCCGCACTGGCGAAGGGGCCGAAATAGGCGCCCTTCTCCTTCTTCGCGCCGCGATGCTTCTTGATCTGGGGAAAGGCATGTTCCTTGCCGATCAGGATGTTCGGGAACGATTTGTCGTCCCGCATCAGCACATTGTAGCGCGGCTTCAGCTGCTTGACGAGGTTCTGCTCCAGAAGAAGCGCCTCCACCTCAGTCCGGGTGGAGAGGAACATCATCGAATGCGTCTCGTGGATCATCCGGGCGATCCGCGCCGAATGCTGCCCCGGCCGGGCATAGTTCGACACCCTCGCCTTCAGGTTGCGCGCCTTGCCGACATACAGCACCTCGGCCGCGGCATTCAGCATGCGGTAAACCCCCGGCGAGGAGTCCAGCGTGCGGAGGTAATCTGCGATCACCTCATATCCGGTGGCGGGGCGTTGGGTCATTCCGAAAGACGGGTCCTGAAGATCGCGATTCTGGGGCGGGGGCTGCAATGAACCACGCCCGGGGGCAAGAGGGAAGAAGTCCACCGTTTCTGTGGATAAGTTTGCGGAGAAGATTTCGCCAAGGCGGAATTTTCCTTGTTTTCGGCCCCTCTCCGCAAAGCGCCCAAAAAACAGGCAGTATTGCAAGGCATTGATTCATAAAGAAAGAAAAATTAACGCCTCGCAAATCCCTGAGAAATCAGACCCTTACGTCACAGCCTTGTTACAACTTGGGCCGCGGTGGACAACTTGCATGCCGTCACTCGCGTCCCAGCACATCCGGGGTGCGCCAGGCCAGATGCTGGCCACCGTCCACGGCGATCATCTGACCCGTCACGGCGGGGCTGTGCAGGAAGAAACGCAGGGCCGCCACGATGTCTTTTTCCCCCGCACCCCGGCCCAGAATGGTGGCCGCGCGCTGCCGGGTGAAATGGTCCTCCGGCTGGCGCGCGCCGCGCAGGGTGGGGCCGGGGCCGATGGCATTCACCCGGATGTGCGGAGCCAGCCCCTGCGCCGCCGTCTGCGTCAGCGCCCAAAGGCCCATCTTGGCGATGGTATAAGTGGAAAACTCCGGCGTGGGCTTCCAGATGCGCTGGTCGATCATATTGACGATCAGGCCCTGCGCCACCGGCTCTCCGGCGTCATCCGTCACCGCGGGCGGGCATTGGCGGGCGAAGGCCTGGGTCAGCACATAGGGCGCCCGCAGGTTGGACCCGATATGCCGGTCCCAGCTTTCCCGCGTGGCAGTGTCGATCCGGTCATATTCAAAGATCGAGGCATTGTTGACCAGCACGGTCAGCGGGCCAAGCGCCGCCACGGCCTGCGGGACCAGCGCCGCCGTCTCCTCCTCATCCAGAAGGTCCGCGCGCAGGGTCACCGCCCGGCGGCCCATGGCGCGCACCTGATCGGCCACCGCCTCGGCCTCATCGGCAGAGGTGGCGTAATGCACGGCCACGTCATGCCCGGCCTCGGCCAGAGACAGCGCCATCGCCCGGCCCAGACGGCGCCCGGCGCCGGTGACCAGCGCGGTCATGCCTTCTTCCCGCAGGCGCAGGGACCACGCCCGATCCGGGGCCGCCCGCAGGACGGGCATTTGGCAGCACCCCGCCCCAACCGGGCCGAGGCGCCGGGGAACATGAGCTTGCCGATCATCCCCACCAGAACCATGGCGCAGAGAAAGACGATGACGATTTTCCAGAGCATCCTAAAGCCCGTAGCGGGCCCAGAGGGCGCGCTCCTCAAGAGTGGACAGGGCGGTGTCGGCGGCCGCGAGGCCGAAGCGCGCCAGCAGGCCGCGTTTGGGCGACAGCGGCAGAAGCCGCACCTTGTCCCCGTACAGCGCCTGCAATTTGGGTTTCAGATGGGCCACGCCGTCGGCCAGCCCCAGCTCCACCGCCCGCGCGCCGATCCAGATATCGGCGTTGAACAGATCCGCCCCTTCTGTCAGCCGAGCACCGCGGCGGGCCTTCACATGGGCGATGAAGGTGTCGTGCAGCGGGGTCAGCAGCGCGCGGATACGGGCCACATCCTCTTCGGTCTGCGGGCGGAACGGATCGGCAAAGCTTTTCGACCGGCCCGCGGTATGGATCCGGCGTTCGATCCCGTGCTGTTCCATCAGCCCGGTGAAGCCGAACCCGGCAGAGATCACCCCGATGGAGCCGACGATGGAACTGGCATCAACCCAGATATCATCCGCCGCACAGGCCAGCCAATAGCCGCCCGAGGCCGCCACATCCTCGACAAAGGCATGGACCGGGATGCCCTTCTCCTCGGCCAGCCGACGGATGCGCCCCGCGATCAGGCTGGATTGCGCGGGTGATCCGCCGGGGGAGTTGATGACCAGCGCCACCGCCGCCGGTTTGGCGCGGAACGCCTTTTCAATCAGCGGGGCCAGGCCAGCATCATTCAGCCCGCGGCCCGAGGCGGCGATCTGCCCCTGCAGGCGGATCACCGGAACAAGGGGGGGCTTTTTCAGAAAGGGGATAAAGCGGCGCATGCGACATAGCTAAGCACAGTGCCCCTTGCGGGCAAGGACCCGTCGCGCCACCTTGGCCGCCATGATCGACAAGTTGCAGATGTTCATCGCCCTTGCCCGCGAGAGGCACTTTGGCCGTGCGGCCGAAGCCTGCGGCATCACGCAACCCTCGCTCTCCTCCGGCATCCGCCAGCTGGAGGAACAGCTGGGCGTGCAGCTGGTGCATCGCGGCAGCCGGTTTCAGGGCCTGACGCCCGAAGGCCAGCGGGTGCTGGACCGCGCGCTGCGGATCGTGGGCGATGTGCGCGCCCTGCGCGACGAGATGCGGGCCGCCCGCTCCGGCCTGTCCGGGCACCTGCGGATCGGCGTCATCCCGACCGCGCTGCCGATGGTGGCCGATCTGACCCGGCCTTTTCTGGACCGGCATCCGAATGTCTCGCTGTCGATCCTGTCACGCACTTCGGTCGAGATTCTCGCGGGGATCGAAAGCCTCGATCTGGATGCAGGCATCACCTATCTGGACAATGAACCCCTGGGCCGGGTGTCACAAGTGCCGCTTTATGCGGAATTCTATCGTTTCGTCTGCGCGCCCTTCAGCGAATATGCCGGGCGCGACCGGATCACCTGGGCCGAGGCGGCGCAGGCGCCGTTGTGCCTCTTGTCCAGCGACATGCAAAACCGGCGGATCGTCAACCAGCATCTGGTCGAGACGGGGGGCAATACCGCACCCACGGTCGAATCGAACTCGACCATCGTGCTGATCAGCCATGTGCAGACCGGGGCCTGGGCCTCGATCGTGCCGAAGCGGCTGGCCGACATGTTCACCGGCGGCGGGCGGCTGGTCTCTGTCCCGTTGGTGGAACCGGAGGCCGAGCATCTGGTCGGGCTGATCACCGCGCGGCGCGAACCGCAGACGCCGGTGCTGACCGCCCTGATGGACGAGGCGCAGCGCCTGTCGAGATCCCCGGCTTGATAGGCGTTCCCTATTGATCAACGGGCAATTCGGATTGATACGCCTATTATTCGGGCTAAACTTGGACGCGCTAGCCAAGGGTTGCCCGCAATGCTCGATACCGTCGATATGCTCGCGCGTGTGCGCGAAATCCTGGAAGACCATCGCACCACGGAGGGGGCGCTTCTGCCCATCCTGCATGATGTGCAGGCGGCTTTCGGTTACATTCCCGAAGGTGCGCTGCCTGTCATTGCAGAGGCGCTGACGATCTCGCGGGCCGAAGCCTATGGCGTGATGACCTTCTACCACGATTTCCGCGAAAGACCCGCGGGGCGGCATGTGCTGAAACTGTGCCGGGCTGAGGCATGCCAGGCCGTCGGGGCCGAGGGGATTGCCGCCCATGCCTGCGAAAAGCTGGGACTGGACTGGCACGAAACGGGCGCCGACGGCCGTGTCACGCTGGAGCCGGTGTTCTGCCTTGGCCTTTGCGCCTCTGGTCCCGCCGCAATGGTGGATGGCAAGCTGGTCGCCCGGCTGGACCGCGAAAAGCTGGACAAGATCATCGAGGGGTTGCGTTGATGCGGATTTACGTTCCCCTTGATGCCGCCGCCCGTGCCCTTGGCGCCGATGAGGTGGCAGAGGCCATCGCGCATGAAGCCGCGGCCCGCGGTCTGGATGTCACGCTGGTGCGCAACGGCAGCCGCGGCATGCTCTGGCTGGAGCCGCTGGTCGAGGTGGTCACAGATCTGGGCCGTCTGGCCTTTGGCCCGATGGAGCCCGCGGATGTGCCCGCGCTGTTCGATGACCTGACCGCCCATCCCAAGGCGCTTGGCCTGACCGAGGAACTGCCGTGGATGCTGCGCCAGACCCGGCTGACCTTTGCCCGTGTCGGCGTGATCGACCCGCTGAGCCTTGCGGAATACGAACTGCACCATGGGCTGAAAGGCCTGCGCCGCGCGCTGGAGATGACTCCCGCCGATGTGGTGAAGGAAGTCACCGATTCCGGCCTGCGCGGACGCGGCGGCGCGGGGTTCCCGACCGGCATCAAATGGAAGACCGTGCATGATGCGCCGGGCCCGCAGAAATACATCGTCTGCAATGCCGATGAAGGCGACAGTGCCACCTTTGCCGACCGCATGCTGATGGAAGGCGACCCCTTCACCCTGATCGAGGGCATGGCGATTGCCGGCATCGCCGTGGGGGCGACCCGGGGTTACATCTACACCCGGTCCGAATATCCCGATGCGATCAGCCAGATGACGAAGGCCATCGAGATCGCGCGCCGCGCCGGTGTCCTTGGCGCCTCGGTCCTCGGCTCCTCCCACGCCTTCGACATGGAGGTGCGCGTCGGTGCCGGTGCCTATGTCTGCGGCGAGGAGACCAGCCTGCTGAACAGCCTTGAGGGCAAGCGCGGCGTGGTTCGCGCCAAACCGCCCCTGCCGGCGCTTCAGGGTTTCATGGGCCGGCCCACGGTGGTGAACAACGTAATCTCGCTGGCCTCGGTCCCGGTGATCATGGACCGCGGGGCGGCCTTCTACCGCAACTTCGGCATGGGCCGGTCGCACGGCACCATGGCGCTGCAGCTGGCCGGAAATGTCCGCTATGGCGGGCTGTTCGAAACCGCCTTCGGCCTGACCCTGGGCGAGATTGTCAACGACATCGGCGGCGGCGCGGCCAGTGGCCGCCCGGTCAAGGCGGTGCAGGTGGGCGGCCCCCTGGGCGCCTGGTTCCCCCCCGCGCTGTTCGACACGCCTTTCACCTATGAAGACTTTGCCGCAAAGGGCGGGCTGATCGGCCATGCCGGGCTGACCCTCGCCGATGACAGCGTGGACATGCTGCGGATGGCGCGCTTTGCGATGGAGTTCTGCGCCATCGAAAGCTGCGGCAAATGCACCCCCTGCCGCATCGGTGCCGTCCGCGGGGTCGAGACGCTGGACCGCATCCACCGCGGCGACACTGCGGCCATCCCGCTGCTGACCGATCTGTGCGAGACGATGAAATCCGGCTCGCTCTGCGCGCTTGGCGGCTTCACCCCCTATCCGGTGATGTCCGCCCTGACCCATTTCCCCGACGATTTCGCCCGCGCGAAAGAGGCCGCGGAATGAGCGAACCTGTCAAAGGCCCCGCCTCATACTTCCCTTCGATCGAGGCGAAATACGGCCAGCCGGTGCAACACTGGCTGGACCTGATCGCCGGTCAGACAGGCCAGCCCCATATGAAGATCGTGGGCTGGCTGAAGGAAACCCACGGTCTTGGCCACGGCCACGCCAATGCGCTGGTTGCCCATGCGCTTCGCCAGAAGGATGCCTGAGATGAAAGACTTCATCATCCCCGACCGTGACTTCGGCACCCCTGCCGCGAAATCGAAGCAGATGGTCACGCTGACCATCGACGGGTTCGACGTGACGGTGCCCGAAGGCACCAGCATCATGCGCGCGGCAGCGGAACTGGGCATTTCGGTGCCGAAGCTCTGCGCGACGGACAGTGTCGATGCCTTCGGTTCGTGCCGGTTGTGTCTGGTGGAGATCGAGGGGCGGAACGGCACTCCGGCCAGCTGTACCACTCCGGTTGCGGCGGGGCTGAAGGTGCACACCCAGACCGGCAAGCTGAAGCAGCTGCGCCGCGGGGTGATGGAGCTTTACATCTCGGACCACCCGCTGGACTGCCTGACCTGCGCTGCCAATGGTGATTGCGAGTTGCAGGACATGGCGGGCGCCGTGGGCCTGCGCGATGTGCGCTATGAAGCGGAAGCCACCCATTTCAAGGCAAAAAACACCAGCGGCGAGGCCAATCCCGAATGGCTGCCCAAGGATGATTCCAATCCCTATTTCACCTATGATCCGGCCAAGTGCATCGTCTGCAGCCGCTGCGTCCGCGCCTGCGAAGAGGTGCAGGGCACCTTCGCGCTGACCATCTCGGGCCGGGGCTTCGACAGCCGCGTCCATGCGGGGGCCAAGAACGATACCTTCCTGTCGTCCGATTGTGTCAGCTGCGGCGCCTGCGTGCAGGCCTGCCCCACCGCCACCCTGACCGAAAAGTCGGTCATCGAGATCGGCACGCCGGACCGCGCCGTGATCACCACCTGCGCCTATTGCGGCGTCGGCTGCCAGTTCAAGGCCGAGATGCGCGGCGACGAACTGGTGCGGATGGTGCCCTACAAACATGGCAAGGCCAACCGCGGCCATTCCTGCGTGAAGGGCCGCTTCGCCTATGGCTATGCCAGCCACAAGGACCGCATCCTGAACCCGATGATCCGGGATTCGATCAACGATCCGTGGAAAGAAGTGTCCTGGGCCGAGGCGATGGAATTCGCCGCCGCCCGGATGACGGCCATCCAGCAGAAATACGGCCGTCAGTCGGTAGGGGTGATCACCTCCTCGCGCTGCACCAATGAGGAAACCTATCTGGTTCAGAAGCTGACCCGCGCGGTCTTCATGAACAACAACACCGACACCTGCGCGCGGGTCTGCCATTCGCCCACCGGCTATGGCCTGGGCCAAACCTATGGCACCAGCGCAGGCACGCAGGATTTTGACTCGGTCGAAGCGGCCGATGTCATTCTGGTCATCGGCGCCAACCCGCATTCCGGCCACCCGGTTTTTGCCAGCCGGATGAAGAAACGGCTGCGGCAGGGGGCAAAGCTGATCGTGGTCGACCCGCGGCGCACCGAAAGCGTGGAAGGCCCACATTACCGTGCGGCCCATCACCTTGCGCTGAAGCCCGGCACCAATGTCGCCATCGTCACCGCGCTGGCCCATGTGATCGTGACCGAAAAGCTGTATGACGAAGCCTTCATCCGCACCCGCTGCGACTGGGATGAATTCCAGGATTACGCCGAATTCATCGCAGATCCGCGCCACGCGCCCGAGGCGGTGGAGCTGCTGACCGGCGTGCCCGCAGCCGAGGTGCGCGGCGCAGCCCGGCTTTACGCCAAGGGCGGCAATGCGGCGATTTACTACGGCCTTGGCGTGACCGAGCATTCGCAGGGTTCCACCACCGTCATCGGCATTGCCAACCTTGCCATGCTGACCGGCAACATCGGCCGGGCGGGCGTGGGGGTGAACCCGCTGCGGGGGCAGAACAACGTGCAGGGCTCCTGCGACATGGGGTCCTTCCCGCATGAGCTGCCGGGCTATCGCCATGTGAAACTGCCCGAGGCGCGGGCGATCTTTGAAAAGGCCTGGGGCGTGACCATCGACCCGGAGCCGGGCCTGCGCATCCCCAACATGCTGGATGCCGCGGTCGAGGGCAGCTTCAAGGGCCTCTATTGCCAGGGGGAGGACATCCTGCAATCCGACCCCGACACCCATCACGTCGCCGCCGGTCTGGCCGCGATGGAATGCGTGATCGTCCATGACCTGTTCCTGAACGAGACGGCGAATTACGCGCATGTGTTCTTCCCCGGCTCGTCCTTCCTGGAAAAGGACGGAACCTTCACCAATGCCGAACGCCGGATCAACCGCGTGCGCAAGGTGATGGCGCCGAAACAGGGCTATGCCGACTGGGAGGTCACCCAGATGTTTGCCAAGGCCATGGGCGCGGACTGGGGCTATACCCACCCGGCCCAGATCATGGATGAAATCGCGCTGACCACGCCCTCTTTCGCAGGTGTCAGCTATGACAAGCTGGAGGAGCTGGGCTCGGTCCAGTGGCCCTGCAACGAAAAGGCGCCCGAGGGCACGCCGATGATGCATATCGACGGATTTGTCCGCGGCAAGGGCAAGTTCATCCGCACCGAATATGTGGCGACGGATGAAAAGACCGGCCCGCGCTTCCCGCTTCTGCTGACCACGGGGCGCATCCTCAGCCAATATAACGTGGGCGCGCAGACCCGGCGCACGGCGAATGTGGTCTGGCATGATCAGGATGTGCTGGAAATCCATCCGCATGACGCCGAAACCCGCGGCGTCCGTCAGGGGGACTGGGTGCGTCTGGCCAGCCGGGCGGGGGAAACCTCGCTCCGGGCCGAGGTGACGGACCGCGTGTCGCCCGGCGTGGTCTACACCACCTTCCACCACCCCGACACGCAGGCCAATGTCATCACCACCGATTTCAGCGACTGGGCGACCAACTGCCCGGAATACAAGGTGACGGCGGTGCAGGTCAGCCCCTCGAACGGCCCCAGCCAGTGGCAGGAGGATTATGCCGAACAGGCCCGCCTGTCGCGCCGCATCCTGCCCGCGGCCGAGTGATGCAGGGCGCGCGGCCCCTGCCCCGGCTGGCGTTCGGGGCCGGGATTTCCCCCGGAGAGCGGGTGCTGCCCGAGGAAACCGCCGTCGCGCTGTCCTTCAACGTCAGCACGCAGGCGGTGATGATGGCAACGCCCGCCGATCTGGAGGATTTCGCCTATGGCTTTGCCCTGACCGAGGGCATCGCCACCCCCGCTGAGATTGAGGCGGTCGAGGTGGCGCGGGGCCCGCGCGGGATCGACGTGCAGACTTGGCTGGTCCCCGCGGCCGAGGCGCGTCTGGCCACCCGGCGGCGGACCATGGCCGGTCCCGTGGGCTGCGGTCTCTGCGGGATCGATTCCATCGAACAGGCCCTGCGCGACCTGCCGCCGGTTCCGGTCAGCCCGTTCCGCCTGACACCCGCACAGGTTATGGCTGCGGTGGCGGCCCTGCCTGCCGGGCAGCCGCTGCATGATGCCACCCGCGCCGCGCATTGCGCGGGCTTCTGGTCCGCGGGCCAACTGGTCACGCGCGAGGACGTCGGCCGCCACAATGCGCTGGACAAACTGGCCGGCCATCTGGTGCGCCAGCCACCCGTGACGGGTGCAATCGTGCTGACCAGCCGCGTGTCGATCGACATGGTGCAAAAGGTGGCGGCCCTGCGTCAGCCGGTGCTGATCGCCGTCTCAGCCCCCACAGCCGATGCGGTGGCGCTGGCCGAGGCGCTGAACATCACCCTGATCGCACTGGCCCGCCCCGACAGGTTTGAGCTTTTCACCCATTCCGACCGTATTGCCGCAGAGGTGCCGCATGTCCGCTGACAAGATCATCCGCATGGCGAACCAGATCTCGAAATTCATGGAATCCAAACCCCATGACGAAGGTGTCACGGGGCTGGCCAACCACATCAATGACTTTTGGGAACCGCGGATGCGGCGTCAGTTCTTTGATCTGCTGGATGGCGGGGCCGATGGCTTCCGCCCGCTGGTGGTCGAGGCGGCGGCGAAAATCAGGCGCCCTCTGCCTGCCTGACATGGCGCCAATGGCCGGGCCCGGTGACCCGGACCAGCCGCAGCCATGTGAAAAGCCCGGTGAACAGACCCGCCGCCGCCAGCAGCGCGGCCACGATCAGCTGCGCGTCCTCCGCCGGCGCCGCCGTCAACGCCAGATAGCCGAAGGCCCAGAACCCGGACCAGCTGACCACGCACAGGATTGCGATCAGTTTCTTCATCGTCTTTTCCCCTCTGCCGGCAGGGCCGGCTCTCCTCAGGGGAAAGGATAGCGCGGAAATCCGGGCTGTCGCGACAAATCGTCGCTGCGATGCGGCATCAGAGCCAGGCCGCCGCCAGCAGAAACCCGCCCGACCGCGCAAGACGGCCCTGCAGCACATGGCCCGCCGCAAACGGCCCGGTCTCTTCGCGGAATGTGGCGGTGAACCCCTCGGGACCCGCCCGCAGGATCAGCCTGTCAAAGCCGAACAGCATCCGGCTCAGCGCATATTGGGCCTTATAGGCAGCCTCTTTCGCGCAGAAGGCCACCAGCGCCGGATTGGCGGGATCGGCGACCTCATCCTCTGGCAAGAGCACCAGATTGTGGATCTGGGGGTCCAGCGGGCGATCCGGTTCAAGATCCAGCCCAAGGCCGCGCATGCCCACGGAAACGGCGGCAAGGCAGGCCCCGTCGCAATGGGTGATAGTGCCCGCGACGCCCGCGGGCCAAACCGGCGCACGGTCCTGCCCCTGCGGGATCGCCACCGCGGGCAGGCCCAGCTGCGCCAGCGCCTGCCGCGCTGCATGGCGCCCGGCCGAAAATTCGGCCCGGCGCTTCGGCACCATGCCCGCGGTCTCCTCCCCCGGTATCAACGGATGCAGCACCCGGGGGTCGGCGGCCGCCACGGCACAACCCGGCGGCAGAAGCCCCCGGGCCAAGGCCGCCAGATCAGGCATCCACGCCCCGCCGCGCCAGACGCATCGCCCGCCGCCGCTCCATCGCATCGGCAAGACTGTCACCCTGCGGCGCGCCGGAGGCCACGAAGGGCTGCGGCGCCACCGGCACCGGCTTTGGCACCTTCGGCCCGTCGATATGGGCGGCCAGCTGCGCCAGCACGGGGAAGCGGAAGATGTCGGTGATCGACACTTTCGTCGCGCCCAAGGTATCGCGGATTTCCCGGTGGGCCTGCACCGCCAGCAGCGAATGGCCGCCAAGGGCAAAGAAATTGTCCTTGGCGCCCACCTTCGGCACGCCCAGCACCTTTTGCCAGATCGCGGCCAGCTGCGCCTCCACCCCTTCGACCGGGGCTTCGAACGACACCGGCGCGGGCGCGGCGGCCATGGGCGCGGGCAGCGCCTTGCGGTCGACCTTGCGGTTCGGCGTCAGGGGGAAGCTGTCCAGCCGCACGAAATGCGCGGGCACCATATGTTCGGGCAGTTCAGTCGCCAGCGCGGCACGCAGGGCCGGTTCATAGGCGGCGCCGGTGACATAGGCCACCAGCCGCAGGTCGCCGGGGCTGTCCTCGCGCGCCATGACCACCGCCTGCGTCACGCCGGGCTGGCGTTCCAGCACGGATTCAATCTCTCCCAACTCGATCCGATACCCGCGCAGTTTGACCTGATGATCGGCCCGGCCGATGAAATCCACCTTGCCATCGGCGCGCAGGCGCACAAGGTCGCCCGTGCGATACATCCGGCCCGGATGGAACGGGTTGGCCTTGAACCGCTCCTCCGTCAGATCGGGCCGCTGCCAGTAGCCGCGGGTCACGCCCTCTCCCCCGATCCAAAGCTCACCCTCCACGCCCGGCGGCACGGGTTCGCCCGCCTCGTCCAGCACATACATCTGCTGGTTCACCAAAGCGCGGCCGATATTTGAAATAGGTTCGACCGTGCCCACCTCCTCGACCGAGGACCAGATCGTGGTTTCGGTCGGGCCATACATGTTCAGCAGACGCCCCACCCCGGCCTTGCGCAGATCCTGCACCAAGGCACCGGGCAAAGCCTCGCCCCCCACCATCATGGTCTGCACGCGCGACAGGGCCATCCGGCTGTCGTCGTTCATGGCGATCATGCGCGCCATCGACGGGGTGCATTGCAGATGCGTCACCCCATGGCGCAGGATCTGCGCGGCGATCGAGAAGTCGTCGTCTTCCACCCCGCCCCCGGCATTGGCGCGGCGCACCACCTCGGCCAGCGGATAGAAACCCTCCAGCACCTTTTCTACCGCGATGCCGTAGTCGATCAGGCAGGCCACTTCGGAAACGCCGATCCGCTTCAGCTGCTCCACCCGGGCCAGCGCATCTTCGACCGTGCCGAACAGGCCCGAGTCTTCGAAATAGCGCTGGAAGGCGAAGTCGAGGATGGCGTCATTCTCCTCTGTGCTCAGCGTCCGCAGGTCGATGTCCATCGGATTGGTCACGCCCGCGGGTTTCTTGAAAGCCGGGAAGGCCCAGGCATATTGCTTCACCAGCCCCACGGCGGCGGCGAGATAGGCCTTCATCGGCCCTTCGGCCACGCGGCGCACCTGTTCGCGGTCGCGGCCCACATAGGTGTGCAGCATCAGGGTCACGATCCCGGTCTCGGGGTCGTGGCCTGCCTTGGCCCGCGCCTCACGGTAGATGCGGATCTTGCCTTCGACCTCGGCCACCGATTGGCCCAGAAGGTGGGTCAGCACATTGGCCCCCATCTCGCCCGCCTCACGCCACGTCTCGGGGTTGCCTGCCGTGGTCACCCAGAGCGGCAGTTCCGCCGACACCGGGCGGGGCTGCGTCACCACGGTGAACATGCTGCCGTCGGCCTTGGGGAACTCCACCCCCTCGCCCCGCCACAACCGGCGGACCTGATCGGCGGCCTCATACATGGCCTTCTTGTTGGCAGGCGGGGTGTTTTCCGGACGCAGCACGAAATCTTCTGGCTGCCAGCCCGAGGCGATGGCAATCCCGGCCCGACCGTTGGTCAGGTTGTCGATCACCGCCCATTCCTCGGCGATCCGGGCGGGATGGTGCAGCGGCACCACGCAGGACCCCGCGCGCACCGCCACATTGCGGGTGACCGCGGCCACCGCGGCGCCCGTCACCGACGGGTTCGGATAGGGTCCGCCAAAGGCGTGAAAGTGCCGCTCCGGCGTCCAGACCGCCACAAAGCCGTGCGTATCGGCAAAACGGGCGCCTTCCAGCAGCAGCTCATATTTCTTGGGGCCCGCGCCATCGTCATTGCCCCAGTAGTAGATGGAGAAATCCATCTTCTTTTCACTGGCGATCCGGCCCGAGGAGACCAGCGCCCGGTTTTCATCGGAGGAGATCACCACCTTGAACCCGCGGGCCAGCGTCCAGAACAGCTCCAGCACGGAAATGTCGAAGGACAGCGAGGTGACGGCCAGCCAGACGCCCGGCTGTGGGCCGATCCGGTCATCCATGCCCACGAAGAAGTTCACCACATTGCGGTTTTCGACCATCACCCCCTTGGGCCGCCCGGTCGATCCGCTGGTGTAGATCATATAGGCCACATCCTGCGGCGTGACGCCGGTTTCCGGATTGGTCGCAGGCGCCGCGGCCAGCCGCCCGTCGGTATCCAGTTCCAGCAGCTGCACATGGCCCGGCATCCGGGCCGCAAGCTCGGATTGGGTCACGATGACCGGGCAGGCGCTGTCCTCGGCGAAGAGGGCCAGCCGCTCGGCCGGATAGGCCGGGTCCATCGGCACATAGGCGCCGCCCGCCTTCTGGATCGCCAGCGCACCGACGACCAGATCAAGGCTGCGGCGGGTGGACAGCCCGACCAGCGTGCCGGGCGTGACGCCCATGGCGATCAGCACATGCGCCGCCCGGTTCGCCCGGGCATTCAACTGGGCATAGCTCAGAGTCGTGCCTTCAAAGGCGATGGCAGGCGCATCGGGGGTGCGCGCCACCTGCGCCTCAAACGCAGTATGGACCATCAGCCCGCGGTCGTGCTCGCGCGCGGTGGCGTTCCAGCGGTTCAGCACCTCCTCCCGTTCGGCGGGGGTGAGGGCGGGAATGTCCGTAAGCGGCGTTTCCGGCGCGCGGGTGACGATCTGGTCCGCCACATGGGCGATCCGCGCGGCCAGAGCCTGCGCCTGATCCGGCGCGATCCGGCCCGCATCGTAAAGCAACGCCGCGGGCGTCAGCGTGATCACGCTGCCCGCCACCGGGCCGATTTCGGACAAGGCCAAGGGCGGCGTCTGCAGCGCGGCCAAGGTGGTGTCGCGCGTCATCAGATCAAGGGGCCAGCCGGTCGCCGGACGGGCCAGCGCCTGTTCCACCGTGGCCAGAGCAGCGCCCACGGGGCCGGAAGTCAGCCGCAGCGGCTCCCATACGGCCAGATAGCCGGGCAGGCCGGGCGCGGCGCGCGCCACATCCCCCGCCTCGGCCCCAAGGGCACGCAGGGTAGCCAGCGCGAGCACCGGAAGCGCGCCAGAAAGCGCCACCTGCCGCCAGTCCGCAGGACCGGAGGCGGTGCCCGGCAACACCAGCGGGGACAGCGCGGCCAGTGCCTTGCGCTGCGCGCCGTCGCGCGGCGCTTGTGCGGCATGGGCGGCAGTCAGGCGCGCGGCCTCATCGGCCGTCAGCGCGGGCAGCGTGGTCTCGGTCAGGGTCGAGGGGCAAACGGGCAGGCCCTTCACCTGACAGGTCAGCCGGTTCAGCCGCACCGCGCCGGTGCCGCAGGCGACCACCAGCCCCTCGGGCGTGGCGGAGAGGACCGTGCCGGGCGCGCCCGAACCCTCGGCCAGGTCAGCGGTGCCTACGTTCAGCACCCGGGTCCCGGTGTCGATCTTCGCCGTGGTCAGCGGGTTCCAGTAGCGGCCGTGATCCAGCGCGCGGACCAGCCGCACCACACCCTCGGCGGGTTGCGCAAAGTCGATCCGGCCAAAGGCTGCGGGCCGGTCCGACCGCAGATGCAGCTGCCGCGGGCCACTGTCTTGCGCGCGCGGTTGCACCCCGGCCTCGATCTGCGCCACCACCGCGGGAAAGCTCTCCAGCCCGGCCTCGAAGCAGCGGGTGTTCAGGGTCAGTGCCGTTTCGCCCGGCGCAATGTCGAACCGGCGCTCTTCCAGCACCCGGCCCTCATCCACGCCGCCTTCGATCAGGTGCCATGTCACGCCATGCTGCGCCTCACCCGCCAGCAGCGCCCAGACCGGCGCATTCAGCCCGGCATGGGCGGGCAACGGCCCGTCGTGGAAGTTCACCGCCCCCTGCGACGCACGGGCCAGCACCTCCGGCCGCAGCACGGTCAGGTTCGCCACCGAAAACAGCCAGTCCACCGCCGGAAGACCGGCGCCATAGGGCAGGACGGTCAGGCCGCGCCCCTCGGCCCAGCGGCGCACCTCGGCCGCATGGGTGACCACTGCGGAAATCCGGTGGCCGCGGGCCAGCAGGATCTCTCCGCACTGGCTGGTCAGGGTTTCATTGCCGAAGAGAAGGGCCGTAATCGTCATGTCTCACGTCCTTGCCCGCAGGGGGCGGATGGGGGTTTGCGCGTTCCCCTGAAAAACGAAACCATGGCGCAGGTGATGCGCCAGCATGTCACGCAGATACCGCGGCGGCTCGCCCCGGTCCTTGCGCTGGATCATCAGCCGCAGACGCCACAGCGCGCCTGCCAGTGCCGCCGAAGCGGTGGCCGCCGCGGCATAGGCGCGGCCATGGGTCTTGGCGAAGTAGTGCAGCCGCGAGTCGAGCCAGAATCCCGGAATCCGCGTCCATTTCTTCATACCGGTCGAGACCGATCCGATGTGCATGACCCGGCTTTCCACCACATAATCGGTGGGCCAGCCCGCCCGCGCCGCGCGGTGACAGAGATCGGTCTCCTCGAAATACAGAAAGAAGGTCTCGTCAAACAGGCCGATGCGGTCCAGCACATCCTGACGCATCATCAGGCTGGCACCCGCCAGCCAGTCCACCCGCTGCGTCTGTGCGGGGATGGGCTGCGCCACGATATGCCGCCGCAACAGGCGTGAGACGAGGCCAAGCCGCAGATGCGCCTCGAACTCTCCCGCGACCGAGGGGAAGCGGAAGGCAGTGCGGTGCGGGGCACCATCCTCGCCGAAGATATAGCTGCCCGCAAAGCCGGTGGCGGGATGGGTCTCCAGATGCGCCATCAGCGCGCGGATCGCGTCCTTTTCAGGGAAGGCGTCCGAGTTCAGCAGATAGACGTAATCCGGCCGCCCGCCATCCGGTAGGCCCGCGTGGATGCCGTGGTTGTTGCCGGCGCCAAAGCCGCCGTTGCGCCCCGATTGCAGCACGCGCACCCGGTGCGGACCGGTATCCCAGCCCCGCGCCGCAACTTCGGCCAGCATCTTCTCATAGGAGCCATCGTCCGAAGCATTGTCGACGATGGTCAGCGCCCCTTCGATCCCCTCCATCGCGGCAAGCCCGGCCTCGGCCGCGCGCAGGGTCATGTCAGGCGTGCGCCAGTTCAGAACGACGGTCAGCAGGTTTGCCATGCGCTTACTCCGCCGCCATGGCGATGACCTGTCCGCCCGCGGATTCCGCCGTGACGATCAGTTCGCGCAACCGGGCCGCCAGAACGCGGACATTCGGCTCCAGCACCATGGAATCGTGATCTCCGGGCACCTCAACCACCTGAAGGGCGGGGGCAAAGCGGGTCAGGTCATTGTCGGCAAAGACATATTCCTTGGCCGCACTGACCCATTTTCCACCCGATACCTTCCAGTGCAGATCCAGCGGCGGGCGGAACAGCACGGTCGCCCCCTGACGCGGTGTCATCTGATAACCGGGAAGCGCGGCACGGAAAGCCGCCTCGATCCCGGCGTTGTTGAAGGCGCCGCCCTCCTCCGCCATGGGCTGGCCCTGACGACGTTTCCACTCGGCCCGCGCCTGCATCCACTCGGCCAGATAGCCCGGACCCTTGGCCCGGAACTCGGCCAGTTTGATCAGCGCCTTGTCAGTGCGCGAGAGGACGGGGCGCATCGGCAGCGGCGTGTCCAAGAGCGTCAGAAGCGATACCTGTTCCCCCGCAGCCTCCAGCTGGCGGGCGATTTCCCATGCGATCAGCCCGCCGCCCGAGAAGCCGCCGACCAGCCACGGCCCCTGCGCCTGAACCTGCCGCATCTCGGCAATATAGTCGCGGGCGGCTTCGGTGAAATCGGTATGCGGCTTGTCCTCGCCATAGAGCCCGCGGGCCTGCAACCCGTAGAACGGCCGGTCATGGCCCAGAAGCTGCGCCAGATGCCGCAGGTTCAGCACGTTGCCGAACATGCCCGCGACAAGGAAGAACGGCGTCTTCGGCCCGCCCTCGCCCTGATGCATCGGCACCAGATGGGTAAACCGGCGGCGCGGGGCCGCAGGGGCCGCCGTGGCGGGTGCATCGCCCGTATCGGGGGTGATCCCGGCGGCCTCGGCAATCAGCGCGGCGCAGGCGGCAATCGTCGGCGCCTCGAACAGGACCGAGATCGGGAATTCCACCCGGAACGCCTTTTTCACCATGGCGAACAGGCGCACGGCAATCAGGCTGTGGCCGCCAAGGTCGAAGAAGCTGTCTTCGACCCCCACGCGGCCCACGCCCAGCAGCTCCTGCCAGAAGCCCACAAGGGTGCGTTCGATGTCATTCCGCGGCTCGACATAGTCATTGTCCAGATCGGGCCGTTCGAAGGCCGCGCCCTCGGGCCGCGTCGTCTCGGCCGCGGCAGCGGTCTGGCGCACAAGCGCAGGCAGGTCCAGCGAGGAGACGATCACCTGCGGCAGGTCCAGCGACAGGGCACGCACGAAAGCCTCGGCCCCTTCCTCGGGACGGATGCCCTGCCGGAAGGCGGCGACCAGCCGTTCCTCGGCGGGCGACAGCGGCTTTTGCGCGGCGTCATCGGTCTCCAGCGCGCGCGGATCGGGCGCGGGGAAGCTGAGCCCGCCCTCCAGCCGCCTGATGGTGAAGCCGGTGATTTCCACCAGCACCTGCCCCGCGGGTGTGGCGAGGGTGATGTCAAAGACCGCCGTCGCACGATCCGCCGTATTGGCGGCGGCATTGCGGATATGGCTGACGATCTCGGCCGGGACGGGGGCAAAGACCTGCATCCGGGCATAGGACACCGGCACCCAGAGGTGATCCGGCCGGTAGCCCGCGATCAGCCCCATGGCCCAGCCCGTGGCAAGGTCCATCAGCGCCGGATGCAGCCGCCATTCCCCCGCCTCGGCGGCAAAGGGCGCGGGCAGGGCCAGACGGGCCAGACCCTCGGTGGCAGACGTCGCGCGGCTGGTCAGCACGCGCCAGCGCGGACCAAAGGCCAGATGCGCCTCTTGCGGAGAGCGCAGGCCCTGCCCCACCTCGGCCACGGGCAGCCGGGCGGCAATCGCGCCGGGGTCGATCTGCGGCGCGGTGCCGGTCAGCGGCAGCAGCCGGGCGGTGGCATGGGTCATCCATCCCTTGCGGCCTGCGGCGGTCACCTCGGACTGGATGTCCAGCCCATAGCCCTCATCGCTACGGGTCAGGCGGACGCGGACCGGGCGCGTCTCGCCCCCGGCCACGTCCATCGCGCGCAGGAAGGTCAGATCGCGCAGCTCGAACCCGCCGGTTTCCCCCTGCGCGGCCCAGGCCTCAGCCGCCAGTTCCAGATAGCCGGTGCCGGGGATCAGCGCCCGGCCATCGGCGGTGCGGTGACCGTCCAGCACCCAGCGGTCCAGCGTGTACTCCGCATGGAACACCCGGTTGCCCTGCCGGTCGAACCCGGCCTCGTCCAGCATCGGCAGATCCAAGGGCAGCCGCGGCGCAGGCGGGGCGCCCATCCGGTCGGCCAGCGATTCCGCCGCCATGCCGACGCCCTGCCAGATGCCCCAGTTCAGCGCGACCACGCGGGTCTTGCCGCCCGCGCGGGATTTGGCATAGGCGTTCAGATATTCGTTCGCCGCCACATAATCCACCTGTCCCGCGGGCCCGGTGACGGTGGAGGTGGAGGCGAAGAGCACCAGCAGCGCAAGCGTGCCATCGGGGAACAGCCGGTGCAGAACCTGCGTGCCGTGCAGCTTGGGCGCAAATACCTCTTCCGCTTCGCCCGGCTGCTTGGCCAGCAAGGGACCATCGGCCACCACGCCCGCGGCATGGATCACCGCATGGACGGGACCGAACTTCGCCACGCCCGCATCGCGCGCAGCCTCCATCTCGAACACGTTGGCGACATCGGCCTGTGCCACATGGATTTCGCCGCCCAAAGCCTCCAGCCGTTGCAGGGAGAGGATCCGGCGCGAGACCGGGTCATTCGCATCGTTCTTCGCCAGCCATGCCCGCCACAGATCGCGCGGCGGCAGCTTGCGGCGGGCGATCAGGGTGATCTTCACGCCGTGGCGGCGGATCAGCTCCTCGGCCACGGTCAGGCCGATGCCGCCGAAACCGCCGGTGATCAGCACATGCGCGCCCTGCGGCAGATCGAACCCCGCGGCGGGCAGCGCCTGCGGACGGACCCCGGCCTCATACCGCCGGCCATCGCGCAGCGCGGCCACGGCAGGGCCATCGGCCATGGCCTCCTCCAGCGCAAAGCCCGCCAGCCGGTCCACAGCGCCCTCCAGCGCAAGGTCCAGCGCCGACAGCGTGACACCGGGCAGTTCCTTGCCGCCCACGCGGACGGGGCCCAGGACCATGGCCTTTTCCGGCCAGCGCAGCGCCTCACCCTTCACCTTGGCGGCGCCGTTGGTCAGAACGGTCAGCTTCACCGGGCGTGGCAGGCTTTCGCCCTCCACCGCTTGCAACAGGAACAAGAGCGACCAGAACCCCTGTTCCAGATTGCGGTGCAGGAAGCTGGAGCCGGGGCGGAAAGTCTCATCCGCGGTGACCAGCCAGCCGTGCAGGATGCGGTCGGGCGCCAGATCGCGCGCCACCAGATCGCGGAGGAGAAGGTCATAGCCCTCACGCCCGCGTTCGGGGGCCAGAACATAGCCCTCACCTTCGCGGGCGAAAGTGTCGCCCGCCCGCACGGTCACCACCCGGTGCCCCGCGGTGCGCAGGCGGGCGGCGGCAGCGGCGGTCAGGCCCGCGGTATCGCTGAACAGCAGCCATGTCTCTGCCGCCGTATCGGCCAGATCGTCGATGTCGAACCCGGCGGGCGCGGGTTTCCAATGCGGCTTCCACCCCCATTGCGCCAGATCGGCGATGCGCTCCGGCCCTGCCTCTTCGGCAACCGCGGCGGTGCCCGGTTCGATGAAATAGGGCTTCTTCTGGAAGGCATAGGTCGGCAGCGGCACCCGGTTGCGCCGTGCGCCACCCCAGACGGGCGCCCAGTCCACCGGCACGCCGCAGGCCCAAAGCCGCGCCATGCTGGCCATGTGCCAGGCATCATCGGCCATCTTCTGTTCCGGATGGCGCAGCGCGGGCACCACCTGCCCGGCGGGCACACCATTCGCCTGCGCCAGCGACGACAGCGCCCGGCCCGGCCCCATCTCCATGAAAACACGGGCGGGCTCCGCCATCAGCGTGGCCATACAGGACTGGAAATCCACCGTATTGCGCAGATGCTGCACCCAATAATCCGGGTCAGTCGCCTGTGCCGCGGTCAGCGGCTGGCCGCTGCGGTTGGAGATGATCGGCAGTTGCGGCGGATTCAGCCGGACCCCTCGCAGATAGGCGCCGAAATCGGCAAGGATCGGCGCCAGCATCCGGGAATGGGCCGCGATGTCGATGGCCACGCGCTGCGTCTCGACCCCCTGCCCGGCCAAGGTGGCGGCCAGCGCCTTCAGCGCCGCATCGGGGCCGGAGACGACGCAGAGCCCCGGCGCATTGACCGAGGCCATGTCCAGATCGCCGGTGACATAGGGGCGCAGGTCACCCTCAGCCATGGGCACCGACAGCATCCCGCCCGCGGGCACGGTATCGAACAGCCGCCCACGCAGATGCACAAGGCCGATGCAATCCTCAAAGCTCATCACGCCCGCCAGCGCGGCGGCGGTGTTTTCGCCCATGGAATGGCCGACCAGCGCGGCGGGCGTGACGCCCCAGCTTTCATACAGCTTCGCCAGCGCATATTCGGTGATCATGATCAGCGGCAGTTGCACGGAGGGACGCTTCAGCGCCGCATTCGCCGCGGCCTCCGCCCCCGCTGGGGGGAGCCAAAGCGCGCGCAGGTCATAGTCCAGCTTCGGCTCCAGCACCGCCAGCCCGCGGTCCATCCAGTCGGCAAAGACCGGCTCCGTCTCATACAGGTCGCGCGCCATGCCCGCATATTGCGCGCCGCCGCCGGGGAACATGAACACGACTTCGGGCGCGTCCAACCGGTCATGATTGAACACGCGGCGCGGATCGGCCCCTTCCAGCAGGCGGGCGGCCTCCTCATGGCTTTCGGCCACGATCACCCGGCGCTTGTCAAAGGCGCGGCGGCCTTCCTTCAGGGTATAGGCCACATCGGCCAAAGGCTGTTCTGGATGCGCGCGCAGATGGGCGGCCAGACGGGCGGCCTGCGCGTCCAGCGCGGATTTCGACCGGGCCGACAGGACCAGCGGCTGGAACGGCCACAAGCTTTCGTCGGAGGCCGCGCGGGCGGGCGCCTCTTCCAGCACGGCATGGGCATTGGTGCCGCCGACGCCAAGGCTGTTGACGCCCGCGCGCAGGACAGGCGCCTGCCAGTCGGTCAGCCGGTCATTCACCCGGAAGGGCGAGGTTTCGAAATCAATCGACGGGTTCGGCGCTTCATACCCCAGCGAGGGGGGCAGCTGCCGGTGATGCAGCGACAGCGCCACCTTGATGAGGCTGGCCACCCCCGCCGCGGTGTCCAGATGGCCGATGTTGGTCTTGACGCTGCCGATCCGGCAGCTGCCCACGGCATCGGTGGTTTCGCGGAAAGCGTTGGTCAGGGCGGCCACCTCGATCGGGTCGCCCAGATAGGTACCGGTGCCGTGGCATTCGACGTAAGAGACGGTTTCCGCCAAAACCCCGGCAATCATCTGCGCCTCGGCGATGCAGGCGGCCTGCCCATCCACCGAGGGCGCCAGATAACCCGCCTTGGCCGCGCCGTCGTTGTTGATCGCGCTGCCCTTCAGGATGGCCCAGATATGGTCGCCGTCGCGGATCGCATCCTTGGCGCGGCGCAGCACCACGCAGCCTGCGCCCGAGCCGAAGACGGTGCCCTGCGCCCGGTGGTCGAAGGCGTGGCAATGGCCGTCGGGCGACAGGATCTCGCCCTCCTGATACAGGTATCCGCGCGCATGCGGCAGTTCGATGGTCACGCCCCCGGCCAGCGCCATGTCGCATTCGCCGGAAAGCAGCGCCTGCGCCGCAAAATGCACCGCCACCAGCGAGGTGGAGCAGGCCGTCTGCACATTGATCGACGGACCCTTCAGATCGAAGATGTTCGAGACACGGGTGGCCAGAAAATCCTTGTCATTGCCGGTATGGCGCAACAGGAACATCCCGGTCTGATCGACCAGATCGCGGTTGGAACACAGGTTGAAATAGAAATACGACCCCATGCCGCAGCCGGCATAGACGCCGATGGCGCCGGGGAACCCTTCGGGCGGGTGGCCCGCGTGTTCCAGCGCCTCCCAGGCCACCTCAAGGAAATGGCGGTGCTGCGGATCAAGGATCGCGGCCTCTTTCGGAGAGAAGCCGAAGAATTCGGCATCGAATTCCTTGAACCCCTCCAATTCGGCGGCGGCGGGCACGTAATTCGCCCGCCCGATCCGGGCGCGGCTTTCGCCATTGGCCAGCAATTCGTCCTCGGACAGCACGCGGATCGATTCCACGCCCCCCTTCAGGTTCTGCCAGTAGGTCGCCACATCGGGCGCACCCGGCAGATGCGCGGCCATGCCGACAATGGCGATGTCGGTCTCGGCCACGGAAGAGAGGTCGATCTTGCTCACGGTCATGCCCCGTCCTGAACTGGTCCGGATATGGGAGGCACGGGTCCGCAAGACCAGTCCACCCCCTTTCCGGCCCCTGAAACCTAACGCAAAAAGCGGTTTCGCGATACCCGCCGCAACCCGCGCAAAGGATCATGTCCCCATCGGCGACAATGCCACAAAACCGCCACATTCGCGCCCGGAACCGGGGCGTCCGGGCGGTCAATTGCGGCAGCCCGGACGCCCCGGACACACAATGCGCAAGCTTTAGGCAGGCATTGTTAACCAGATTGCCCGCAATGGCAGGACAATCGCGGGCGGTCAGATCACCGTGCGCGTGGGTGCGGGCAAAACGCGGGCCACCTGCGCCTCGGCCCGGCGCAGGGCACGGGCGCGTTTCAGTTCCTCGGCCTGTCCCAGCAGGGCGCCCGCCATCAGCCAGGTCAGAGGCACGATGGTCGCATTGGGCAAAAGGTCCGCCAGATTGAAGGCCAGCATCAGCGCCACCGCCCCCACCACCGGCGGGATCGCTGCGCCGCGCGCAAAAGCCTCGCGCAGCAGAAGCCACAGCGGCAGGCACAACAGGCCGAATTCTGCGATATAGCCCAGCCAGCCGAACTGGCCGATGCGGATGATCCAGTGGCCGTCCGCCACCGTCCAAGCCCGACCGGTGACCGGATCGTGGATAAAGTTCCGCGCATAGCCGCCCCAGCCGAACCAGGGCCGTTCGGCCGCGCGGGCCAAGAGCAGCTCTTCATTATTCAGCCGGTATTCCAGCGACCAGGCTCGTTCGGCGTTGATGCCGGTCACGAAATGCAGCAGGTCCCAGATCGGCACCAGATGCAGGCCGCGCAGCAGCGGATAGGCGATCACCACCATCGCCACCAGCCCGGCCACCATGATCTGCAGCCGCGGCGGCGCCAGAAAGATCAGCGGCAGGCCCGCCATGGCATAGGCCGCCGGGCCAAAGCTCTTGCAGGCATAAAGCACGAAGGCCAGCCACAGCACCGCGGCCAGCTGCTTCGGCCGCGCTTCGGCCGGGCCTTCGCGCAGGAACACCGCCGCCGCCAGCAGACAAAGGAGCGCATAAAAGGCCAGCCATAGACCGTGCGGGGTGAACACCACCGGACGATAGCCGCCAAAGCGGATGGTCTGCGAAAAGTCGTGCTGGAAATACCCGTAGATCCAGCGGTTCAGCTGGGGTGAGATCCGCGTCTCCAACAGCATCGGAATGGAATACAGAAGCCCCGTCAGCACCAGCACCTTCAGCAGATCGCGCAGCGCCTGCGGCGTGGCCAGATCCCGGCGCGCCAGAACCATCGGCAGGATATACAGGATCTGCGTCGCCACGGTGGAAAAGCTGTCGTAAAGCCGCATGCCGGGAATGTCCGGCGCCAGCTGGATCGGAATGGCGTCGGGGTTCATCACCACGGTGACGAAGGGCGCCAGCACAAACATCGCCAGAAGCCCGCGCCCAAGCCAGCTTTGCGGCAGGAAGGACACCTTTTCGCGCAGGATGAACACCAGAATGATCAGCGCGGACAAAGCGGGCAGCGTGTCTTTGTCCAGATCCGGGATCAGCGGCAGGTCGAATTTCGTCAGGGGCGGCAGCAGCAGATAGGCCGCAACCACCGTCCAGATCAGCGCGCGGCCCGCATCCATGCGCGTATACAGCTTCCAGACCACATAGGGCCAGAAAGCCAGAACCGCATAGGCAAGCGGGTTGGGCGAGATCACGGGGCGAGCGGGTCCTGTCTGCGGTCAGGGTCATGCCCGGACGACAGGAGCCTAGCACGAAAGCCGGGCACAGGCGATGCTGCACGGCCGGAAACAGAGTGTTTGCGGCCCATCTGCATCGCAGGGCACCGTTTTTCATGCTAAGGGGCCGGCATGCAGTTCCGCTTTGACCAGACCTCCATCCGCCTGACCCATCCTGATCGGGACGGGCTTTTGTCCGATGTGGCCGCCCATTTCGCCCGGGGGCAGGGCTTTGCGCTGGCGACGATAAATCTGGATCATCTGGTGAAGCTGCGGGCCGATCCGGCCTTCCGCACCGCCTATGCCGCACAGGACATGGTGGTGGCAGATGGCAATCCGATCATCTGGTTGTCCGCCCTTGCCGGAGAGAAGGCAGAGCTTCTGCCCGGATCGGACCTTGTGCTGCCCCTGTGCCGGGCCGCCGCCGCCGCAGGGCTGCCGGTGTCGATGCTGGGCGCGACGGAAGCCGCCTTGCAGGGCGCGGCCGATCATCTGGCGGCGCAGGTCCCGGGCTTTCGCGCAGGCGCGCTGATCGCCCCGCCGATGGGATTCGACCCCGAAGGCCCGGCGGCGCAGGCCGCACTGGCAGAGATTGCCGCCCTTGGCCCCGGCCTCTGCCTGATCGCACTTGGCGCCCCCAAGCAGGAGCGGTTTGCCGCGCTTGGCCGCCAGCTGGCGCCGCAGACCGGCTTTGCCTCGGTCGGTGCGGGGGTGGAGTTTCTGTCGGGCCATCAGGCCCGTGCGCCCCGATGGGTGCGGGCGATTGCAATGGAATGGCTGTGGCGCGCGCTGTCGGCGCCGCGGCGGCTGATCCCGCGCTATGCCCGCTGCTTTGCCATCCTGCCCGGACAGACGCTGGCGGCGTGGCGGCAGCGCCGCGCCTGATCATTTATACTCGATCAGCCCGCGCTTGCGACCGCGCAGCCGGCCAAGGTGGTATTCCAGCACCCCCAAAGCCTCGGGCAGTTTGCCCAGCACGCTGAACACCGCCGCCTGCGGATCCTGCCAGCGCCGCGCCAGCCGCAGCACCTGCAGCGGCCAGAGCAGGATCAGCAGAAACCCCGCGGGATGGATCAGCCCGGCCAATAGCGCCGCCACGGGCACGCCCAGCCCCCAAAGCAGGGCGCGCCGCGTCTCGGCCACCCAATGCCGGTCCGGCCCCTGCCCGTGCAGTGCCGCCCCTTCGGCAAAGGCATGGCCCGCGCGGCGGGTCCGCTTCCACCACTGGCCAAAGCGCGTCATCGCCGCATCATGCCATGTCATCTCGGCGTCGATGCGCCAGATCTGGCCGCCCGCGCGGCGCAGGCGCTGGCACAGTTCCGGCTCCTCTCCGGCGATCAGGTCCTCGCGGTAGCCGCCCACGGCCTGCACCGCCGCCAACCGCATCAACGCATCGCCGCCGCAAGCCATCGCCTCGCCCAAGGGCGTGTCCCATTCCCGGTCGCACAGCCGGTTCCACAGGGTCGCCTGTGGAAACCGTTCCCGCCGCCGGCCGCAGACCACCACCGCACGGGTATGATCCGCAAAGGCCGCCAGCGCCGCGGCAACAAAGCCGTCGCGCAATTCGCAGTCGCCGTCGATCAGCTGGACGAATGCCGCCTGATCCGGACCCGCCAGCCGCGCCAGCCCGGCATTGCGGGCGCGGGCTGCGGTGAAAGGCCGGGCCATGTCCAGCGCCACCACCTCGGCCCCCATTGCCGCGGCCGCCTCAGCAGAGCCGTCCGTCGATCCGCTGTCCACATAGATCACCCGCCGCACCTGCCCCCGCAGCGCGGCCAGACAGGTCAGCAGGCGTGCCCCTTCGTTGCGGCCGATGACGACCGCATCCACCGTTTGCGAAGGGTCCGCCAAGGGCTGCATGCGGGCAGTCTAGGCTGCGGTGCAGCAAGCTCCAACCCCCCGGGCAGGCTTTCTTTTTGGGCGCATCTCTGCTATCAGGGCGCATCGGGCGGGGGCCCGGAAACTGCAGGTCGGCAAGGCGAAACGGGGCATCCCGCGTCGTCTGCCCAGGGGCAATCCGGTCGCCGGTCCGCTGCAAGGCGGGTCAACATTCCGTCGGGCGCATCCGCGCGCCGCCCTGCTGCAAAGGCCCGTTGGGACCATGAGCCGACACGAAATCTTGGGGCCGATCACGCCAGATGCACGAAATCACGGGCAATTTCTGATGCCGGACCAGGAAAACCGGGACGATCCGCCGACCGCACAGGCCGCACGCACAGGCCATGTGCCCCTGTTCCGTCCGGGCCAGCCGGTCGTCGCCTCTCCCATCACGCTGGACCAGCGCACGGGGCGCGAGATCTTTCACACCCCCGTCAGCTTTGCGCCGATGAACCCTGCCAAAGTCTGGGAATCGCTGACCGAAATCAGCCCGGACCGTGACAGGATGGCCGGAAACGGTCTGTTTACCGGCGGAGAACAGACGCCTGTGGTGCAGACTTTCGACATGCTGCGCACCCGGGTTTTGCAGGCCATGGCCAAGCATGGCTGGTCGCGTCTGGCCGTCACTTCGCCGGGGCCGGGTTGCGGCAAATCCTTTGTCGCCGCCAATCTCGCGCTCGCGCTTGCGCGGCTGCCGTCCTGCCGGACGGTGCTGCTGGACATGGACCTGCGCAATCCGGGGCTTGCCCCGCTGTTCGGCCAGACCGAGACGGCCCCCCTGCTGGAGTTTCTGACCGGAGAGCAGCCGCTGGAATCCCATTTCCGCCGTCTGGGCCGCAATCTGGCGCTTGGGCTGAACGGTGCGCCGGTGACGCTGGCTGCGGAAACGCTGCAGGATCCGGAATGCATCGCCGCCCTCTCGGCCCTGCGCGAGATGCTGGAACCCGATCTGATGATCTTCGACACCACGCCCGCACTGGCGCGGGATGACATGATGGCGCTGGCGCCGCAGGTGGATGCCGTGCTTCTGGTGACGGATGGCACCGAAACCACACCGGCCGAGGTCACCGAATGCGAGCGCATGTTTGAAGGCCGGGTGCCGCTTCTGGGCGTGATCCTGAACCGTGCGCAGGACCGCGGGCTGAAAAAGGGCCGCTTCGGCCGGGGCTGGTTCGGGGGGCGCCGCTGAATGGGACAGATCCAGTCGATCGAGGACCTGCTGAACTTTCTCTGGCGCCGCCGGTTCATCATCTTTGCCGTGGTGGTTCTGGGCTGCGTCCTCTCGGCCATCTATGCCAAGACCCGGCCCGACACATTCGAATCCACCGCCGCCATTCAGGTGCAGGGCGCGCAGGTCGGCAGCGACGGCACGGCCGCGGGATCGGCGCAGGTGCTGCAATCCATCGAACAGCGCCTGACCACCCGTGATGCGCTTCTGGAGATGATCGGGCGTCATGGGCTTTATGCCGATCTGGCCGCGCTTTCGGATGAGGAGAAAGTGGCCCTGCTGCGCAGTTCGGTGGCGTTTCAGGCCATCGAATCCGCGGCCCCCGCCAGCTATGGTCAGCCGGCCCAGATCTCCGCCATCCTGATCACCGCCCGCTACGGCACGGCCGAGGGCGCGGCGCGGATCGCCAATGACTTTGCGCAAGGTGTTCTGGACATGTCGGCCTCGGGCCAGCTGGACCGCACCCGCGAAACCTATGCCTTCTATCTGGAAGAACAGGCCCGGCTGTCAGGGCAGATTGCCGCGCTGGAGGGTCAGATCGCCGATTTCAAGAACAGCAATGCCGAAGCCCTGCCCGCCCAGGCCGAAATCCGGCGCGAGGAACTGGTCAGCGTGCAGAATGAGCTGCGCGCGCTGGATCAGCAGATGGTGGCCCTGCAGGAAGAGCAGCGGCAGCTGTCCGCGCGCGGTGACCTGCGCGCGACCGAGCGGCGGCGGCTGGACGAGCTGAACGGGCAGATCTCGGTGCTGACCGAACAGATCGCCGCGCTTCAGACCCGGCGCGATGCGGCGCAGGCCGCCATCGGCCGCCTGCCCGAGGTAGAGCGCGGCCTCTCGGGGATGGAGCGTGACCTTGCCCTGTTGCAGGCCGCACTGACCACCGCCACCGCTCGGCTGGGCGATGCGGAAACCGCGCAGCGGTTGGCCGAACGGCAGCAGGGAGAACGGTTCGCGCTTCTGGACCGCGCGGTCACGCCGGAATATCCGCTGAACTCCAACGGCAAGAAGATGTTTGTCGCCGGGGCCTTGGCCAGCCTGATCATTGGCATCGGCATCGCCTTCGTGCTGGATCTGATGCAGCCGGTCGTCCGCACCTCTGCCCAGATGGAACGGCAGCTGGGTCTGCGGCCGGTGGTCGCCATTCCCGAGCTGAATTTCGGGGGCATCCGCCGCCGGACGGCACGGCATGACCGGGCTTTGGCCAAGGCCAAAGCGCTTGGCCGCCAGCTGGCCGGGGCCCCGCGCTTCGTTCTGGTCTGCACCGGGCTGACTTTGGCACTGCTGACCGCATCGGCCTTTGTCTGAGGCCAGCCCCCGAACAAGCAAAAGGCCCGCCTGATCCGGCGGGCCTTTTCTTTTGGGATGCAGCGGCAGCCTGTCAGCAGCCGGTGCCCTTGAACACCACGGCAACCGTGCGCCACAGGATGCCCAGGTCGCCCTTTAGCGAAACCCCGGCCTCATAGGCGTCGTCGAACTCCGCCCGCGCCTCAAAGGTGGTGCGGTTGCGGCCTGCCGTCTGCCAGAAGCCGGTCACCCCGGGGCGCAGCGCATAATAAGCCGTTCCGGGATAGAGCGTCTGCTGGTTCACCATCATCGGCCGCGGGCCCACAAGGCTCATATCGCCCAGCAGCACGTTCCACAGCTGCGGCAGCTCGTCCAGCGAGGTGCGGCGGATGAACCGGCCGAAGCGGGTGATCCGGGGATCGTTGCGCAGCTTCTGCGTGCTGTCCCATTCGGCCCGGGCCGCGGGATTGGCGCGCAGATAATCCTCCATCCGCTGATCCGCATCGGTGACCATGGAGCGCAGCTTCCACATCCGGAACGGCTTGCCGTTCAGCCCCACACGGGTCTGGGTGTAGAAGGGCTGTCCGCCATCGCGGGCCACCGCAAAGGCAAGCCCGGCCACCAGCGGCAGCACCACCGGCGCCGCGGCCACGATGGCCGTGACATCCAGCGCCCGCTTGAACCAGCGGCGGTAAAGCCCGGTCTTCTGCGGTGCGGCAACCGCGGCTGCACGCATTGCGGCCTGCGGATGAGGCACAGCAAGGCTGCGCTGCGGCTCAGGAAAACTGATCGTCATTGTCAGCGCTCCGCGAACAGAAAACGCGGGAACTGGTCGTCATAGCGTTCCGCAGCGGCCAGAACCGCAGCGAAGGCTTCGTCGCAAATGCGCATTTGGCAGCACATGACTAGAACCCGGTAAGAACGCCCCCATCTGCATTTTACCGAATGCGCGCCCCCCTTGACCATGGGTCAGGACTTTTGCGGCCCGTATTTACGCCACGTTTACCCTGTTTTTTTGCCGTATTCTGGACACAAACTGTTCCACCCCTGTTCGCCAACAACCCAGGGTGGAAAAATGCCTAAGATCGCCCGCAAGAGGCGATCAAGGGGCAACCGAGTGATTCGTCAGAAAGAGAGATGCGGCTAAGGCAGCGGGCCGAAGTTGCGCTGAATCCACTGTTTCGGGATTACGAACGATCAGAGGTCGGCCGGATCCCCCTCCCGCGCGAGGGTGACCATCAGGGACAGGGCAGCGCAGAGACCCGAGAGCACATAGACCGCAAGCCATGCCAGAGGCGGATGACCGGCCAGCATCGAACACAGGACGGAAAAGCCGCCTGCGATAACCGACACTGCAACCATTGCGGCAACCATTTGAACCCGACTCTCCTGTTAACCATCCATAAAGCGATATTGTGCGCGATTTGCGAACATTTCCAGCATGTTTTTCACGATAAGCGCCCAATCGTTAATAAACGGCAAAGATCGGCCCCGGGTTCCCGGGACAATCAGGGACAATACAGTTCAAATGCGATGTTACCCGCCCAAGGCCGCCAGATCGGCCCGGAACAATGCGCCGATCGCCAGAACCAGCAAAAGCGCAAGCACTCCGGCAATCAGATCATGCCGCGCATCCCAGGCGCCATGCCGCCACGCCAGCCACCCGATCAGCGGATGCGCCAGCGCCAGCGCCAGCCCCTGCCCCAGCAGCGCACCGCCAAGGCCGCCGAAATGTGCCCCCAGCAGAAAGGCCGCTGTCTGCAGGGCCGCCTTGGCCGCAAGCAGCAGAAAGAAGCCGCGTCCGTCCCCTGCGGCCAGCGCGGCCTGATCATATCCCATCCCGATCACCGCGGGCATCTGCGCCAGCGCCACCGCGGTGACAATGGCCCCCGCCGCAAGATAGCGGTCATCATACATCACCCGCACCAGCGGGCCGCCGGCCAGCGCCATGGCCGCCAGCATCAGGAGAACCGCCACCGAAAGCCCGATTTTCAGCCGCCGCATCCGCCGCAGATTGGCCTCGGATGCCGCGGGCGGATGGTCGCGGTAGAGCGGGATCATGATCCGGCTGACCACCGTGCCCGCCATCAGCATCGGAAAGGACGCCAGAAACCAGCCGATGTTGTAGATCCCCAGCTCGGTCATGGTCAGGTAAAGGCCCAGAATGGCCTTGTCCCCCTGCGCCAGCAGAAAGCCGCAGGCGGTGGAGAGAAAGATCCACTTGCCGAACTGCACCAGTTCGCGCGCGGCCTCCGGCTCCCAGCGGAAGCGGTTGGTCGGCCCGGGCAGGCCGTAGTGCATCAGCAGAAGCCGCGCCACGGCCCCCGCCACCGCTCCGGCCGCCAAGGACCAGATCGACCCGGTGGCCCAGGCCAGCAGGATCATCGCGGCAATGCCAAGCGCCTGCGCCGCAAGGTCCAGCACCGTGACCCGTCCCAGCAGCAGATGCCGGTTCGCCGTGTCGATCCGGGTGGGGCTGAACCCGGCAATCAGCAGCGACAACCCCGCCACCGGCAGAAGCGCGGTCAGATCGGGCACCGCATAAAGCTGCGCCGCGGGCCAGGCCAGCGCACAGGACAACAGCCACAAGAGCCCGCCGCGGATCACATTCACCGTCCAGGCGGTGTTCAGGAAATCCGGCTCATCCCCGCGCGGGCTGCGGCTGATGGCGGGGCCAATCCCGGCATCCGAAAACATCTGCAGACCGACCAGCACCACCGTGACCAGCGCCATGACCCCAAACGCCTCGGGAAACAAAAGTCGCGTCAGCACAAGGTTCGAGGCCAGCCGCAGCGCCTGCGCCGCCGCATAGGCACCCGCCGTCAGCGCCCCGCCGCTGAGCGCGCGGGAAAACAGCCCCCTGCGGTTATCCGTGCCCGTCATGCGCCCACCCTTCATCTGTCGTCGCGGCGGAGCCTATTTCCGAACTGGGGCGCAAAATAGGCGCAACGCGGCGCATCCCTGCGGCAGGGGTGGACCTAAGGCTTTGATGCAACGCCGGTCGCACCATCCCCGCCCGGCCGCAGCTTGCCCCTTGCGCGATGCCGTGCCGGACCCGATCCTGCCGCGCAGTTGCCCCGATCTCCCGGATCCCATGAAACTCGCCTATCTCGTCAACAGCTATCCCCTGCCCTCCCACACCTTCATCCGGCGCGAGGTTCAGGCGCTGGAGCGGATGGGCTGGCAGATCCACCGCTTTGCCATGCGGTCGGCCCACGACACGTTGGTCGAAGCGGCGGATATTGCCGAGGATGGCCGGACCGAGCATCTGCTGAAGCACGGTCTTCTGCGGCTGGCGCGGCAGGGACTGCCCTTCGCGCTGCGGCGGCCCAGAGCGGCGCTCAGGGCGCTGCGGCTGGCGCTGGCCTGCGGGGCGCGCGGCGCGGGCGGACCGGCGGGCACGGGCGGGCGGCTGCGGCATCTGGTCTATTGGGTGGAGGCGGCCGAGGTCGCGCGGCGCTGCCATGCGCTGCGCCTGCCGCATATCCATGCGCATTTCGGCACCAACTCGGCCACGGTTGCCATGCTGGCCGCCGAAATCGGGGGTCTGGGCTATTCCTTCACCACCCATGGGCCCGAGGAATTCGACGCCCCCCACGCGCATTCGCTGGGGGAAAAGACCGCGCGGGCGGCATTTTCGGTGGCGATCTCGTCCTTCGGGCGGTCACAGCTGTGCCGCTGGACCGGCTTTGCCCATTGGCCGCGGCTGCATGTCGTTCATTGCGGGATCGAGCCGTGGCGGTTCCCCGAACCCGCGCCCCTGCCCGGCGGGCCGCTGCATCTGGTCGCCATCGGGCGGCTGGCGGAACAGAAAGGCTTTCCGCTGCTGGTCGAGGCGATGGCACTGGCGGCGCGAGACGTCCCGGGGCTGCATCTGACGCTGGTGGGCGACGGCCCGTTCCGCCCGGCGCTGGAACGCCAGATCGCCCGGGCCGGTCTGGATGGGCAGATCACCCTGGCCGGGTGGAAAGATGAAACCGGCGTGCGCGAGGCTTTGGCCGCGGCCCATGCGTTGGTGCTGCCCTCTTTCGCCGAGGGCCTGCCGATGGTGGTGATGGAGGCCTTTGCCGCCGGGCGCCCCGCCATTGCCACGGCGATTGCCGGGGTGCCGGAGTTGGTGACCCCGGACACCGGATGGCTGGTGCCCGCGGGGGACCCGGCCGCGCTGGCCGGGGCGATCCGGCAGGCTGCCGCCACCCCACAGGGAACGCTGGCCCGGATGGGCCGGGCCGCACGGGAGCGGGTTCTGGCCCGCCACGACATCGACCGCGAGGCGGAGAAGCTGGCGGCCCTCTTCGCCTCGAAGGGCAATCCCTGATCAGGCGGGGCGGAGCGAGGCCAGGGGCCGTTCGCGCACCGGCAGATGGACCAGCGCCGAGAACGCGCCCACCCCCACGCCGATCCACCAGACCAGCGTATAGTCGCCGTTCAGGTCATACATCTTGCCGCCCAGCCAGACCCCAAGGAACCCGCCGATCTGGTGGCTGAGGAAGACGAAGCCATAAAGCGTGCCCATGTAGCGGATGCCGTAGATATGCGCGACAAGGCCCGAGGTCAGCGGCACCGTGGCCAGCCAGAGCGACCCCATCACCGCCGAGAAGACCAGAACGCTGGTGGGGGTGATCGGCATCAGGATGAACACCGCCGCGGCGATGGTCCGCCCGACATAGATGCCGAACAACAGGTATTTCTTGGTATAGCGCTTGCCCAGCCAGCCCGCCGTCAGCGTGCCCGCAATGTTGAACATGCCGATGACCGCAATCGAAATGGCCCCAAGCGCCGAGGTGGTGGTGATCCCGATGGCCGACAGCATGCCATTCGGGTCGATCGGGCCGCACAGCTCGGTCACGAAGGCAGGGAAATGCGCAGTGATGAAGGCCAGCTGATAGCCGCAGGAGAAGAAGCCCAGGAAAATCAGCGTATAGGACGGGTCCTTCATCGCCTTGACCAGCACCTGCCCCAAGGTCTCTTCCAGTTCGGCCTTGCTGGCCACATGGGGAGAGCGGATGAAGGGCAGCGCGAACAACGTCAGCATGATCACGCAGGCAAAGATCACGAAGACCATCTGCCAGCTGTAATATTGCAGCAGGAATTCTGCCGCCGGGGCACCGAACACCTGCCCGGCCGATCCCGCAGCCGTGCCGATGCCAAGCGCCATCGAACGGTTTTCCGGTGCGGCCGCCCGGCCCACAATGGCCAGGATCACGCCAAAGCCGGTGCCCGCGATGCCAAAACCCACAAGGATCGCCAACCACTGGTGCTGCCACGGCTCCACCGCGAAAGCCGACAGCACAAGGCCAAGCGCATAAAGCAGCGCGCCACCGACAATCGCCTTGCGGTCTCCGAACCGCTCTGCCACCGCGCCGAACAACGGCTGACCGATGCCCCAGGCCAGATTCTGGATGGCGATGGCCAGCGAGAATTCGCTGCGGGCCCAGCCGAACTCCTGCGCAACCGGGATCTGGAACACGCCGAAACTGGCGCGGATGGCAAATCCGATCATCAGGATCACCGAACCGGCGATCAGCACCGGAGTGATCAGGGGGGCCTTGGTCGTGGTCATCGCGCGCTCCTCTGCGGGCCGCGAAACTGCGCCTGCGGCGCGGCAGCGTCAAATGCTGAATTGTGATGCACACAAGAAGCATTCGTGATGCCGGTGCGGCAGGTGGCTTGCATCAGGGCCAGCGGCTTGGGACAAAAGACAAAACAAAGGGGGGAACAGTGGGGATCGAGACATTGGCGGCGGCCGTGCTGGCCGGGATGATCTATGTTCTGGTGCCGGGACCCGCGACGCTGGCCACCCTGTCGCTGTCCGCCACCCGCGGGCGCGGGGCGGCGCTGCGGTTTCTGGCCGCACATCTGGCGGGCGATGTGACATGGGCCGCGCTGGCGCTGATGGCGCTGGCGGGCGTGTCGCGGCTGAGTCCCGGCCTTTTTGACGCACTTGGTCTGGCCTGCGGCGCCTATCTGGTCTGGCTGGGGGTAAAGGCGCTGCGATCTACCGCCGGGCAGGCCGCGCCTGTGGTGGCCGATCCGGTCCGCGCGGGGCTGGCCTTCGGGCTGACCAATCCCAAGGCCTATCCTTTCGCGCTGGCCATGCTGACCGCGCTTCTGGGCCGCGACGCCGCCGCGCTGACCCTGCCGGGCGCCTTGTCCCTGCTGGGTGCCTGCACCGCCGGGTTCATCCTGGCCGATCTGATCGTGGTGTTCTGGACCGGCCTTGCCCCGGTCCGCAGGCTCTACCGCCGCTTTGCCACCCCCATCGGACGCGCCATGGGTGTTCTTTTCATCGCCTTCGGGCTGAAATCCGCGGCGGACGCGGTGCATTCCTTCTGGGGGCGGGCATGAGCGACTGGTGGAAAGGCGCGGTGACCTATCAGGTCTATCCCCGCAGTTTTCAGGATTCGAACGGCGATGGCGTGGGCGATCTGCCCGGCATCACGGCCCGGCTGCCCTATCTGGCCGATCTGGGGGTGGATGCGGTCTGGCTGTCGCCCTTTTTCCGCAGCCCTATGAAGGACATGGGCTATGACGTGTCCGATTATACCGATGTGGACCCCGTCTTCGGCACGCTGAAGGATTTCGACACCTTCACCGCCCGCGCGCATGAGCTGGGCCTGAAGGTGATGATCGACCAGGTGCTGTCGCATTCCTCGGACCAGCATCCGTTCTTTGCCGAAAGCCGCGCCAGCCGGACCGGGCCGAAGGCCGACTGGTATGTCTGGGCCGACCCGAACCACGACGGCACCCCGCCCACCAACTGGCTTTCGGTCTTCGGCGGCCCGGCCTGGACCTGGGACGGGCGGCGGCGGCAGTTCTATCTGCACAATTTCCTGACCGAGCAGCCGGATTTCAACTATCACAACCCGGCCGTGCAGGATTGGGCGCTGTCCGTGCTGCGCTTCTGGCTGGACCGCGGGGTGGACGGGTTCCGCTTCGATACGGTGAACTACTTCTTCCACGATCCGCTTCTGCGATCGAACCCCGCCGATCCGCGCGACAAGGCCGAGCCGGAGGCCAATCCCTACGGCATGCAATATCACCTGTTCGACAAGAACCGGCCCGAGAATCTGGTATGGCTGTCGCGCATCCGTGCAGTGCTGGACGAATACGGCGCCACCTCGGTGGGCGAAGTGGGCGAAAGCCATCATGCGATCCGGATGATGGGCGAATATTCGGCGCCGGGCCGCCTGCATCAGTGCTACAGTTTCGAGATGCTGGGGCCGGATTTCTCGCCCGCGGCCTTCCGCCAGAAGATCGGCGATTTCTTCACCGACGCGCCCGAAGGCTGGCCGATGTGGGCCTTCGGCAATCATGACGTGCCGCGGCAGGTGACGCGCTGGCTGTCGCATGGCGCCGGGCAGGATGAAATCGCCCGCCAGTCCGGGGCGCTGCTTTTGTCCTTCGAAGGCTCCGTCTGTCTCTGGCAGGGCGAGGAGCTGGGCCAGACCGACACCGAACTGGCCTTCGAAGAACTGACGGATCCCCAGGGCATCGCCTTCTGGCCTGCGCCGGTCGGGCGCGACAATACCCGAACGCCGATGGTCTGGGACGACGGCCCGCAGGGCGGGTTCACCACAGGCACACCCTGGCTGCCGGTGAAGCCACCGCAGCTTGCGCGGAACGTGGCTTCGCAACTGGGGCAGCCCGGCTCGGTGCTGGAATTCTACCGCAGCATGCTGGCCTTCCGCCGCGCGACCCCGGCGCTGCGCCATGGCAGGACCAGTTTCCTCGACACGCCCGCCCCGGTTCTGGCCTTCCAGCGGGGCACCGGGCCGGGCGCCGTGCTCTGCCTCTTCAACCTCTCGCCCGCAACAGTGGCGCTGGATTTCCCCGGCCCGGTGGCGTTGACCGGCCCGGTGCAGAATGCCGAACTCTCAGAGGGCGTGCTGACCCTCGGCCCGAATGCCGTGGCCTTCTTCCCCCTGCCGGGCTGACCCGCAGCCCTTTCATCTTGGCCGAAATATCCTCGGGGGGAGACGCCCCCCCGGGCGCCGTGGGGGGCGGCCCGGCTGCGGCCTAGCGTGCCGCCTCCCATGCGGCGACCAGCGCCCGGGCACGGACGCCCACCTCCTCGGCCGTGAGGCCCGGGATATAAAGCGCGGTGCCAATGCCGAATCCGTCCGCCCCGGCCGCAATCCACTGGGCAAAATTCGACGGCCCCGCCCCGCCCACGGCATAGACCTGCGTGCCCTTCGGCAGCACGGCACGGATCGCCTTCAGCCCCTCCGCCCCGACCAGCGTGCCGGGAAACAGCTTCAGCCCGGTCGCCCCGGCCTTCAGCGCGGCAAAGCATTCCGTGGGCGTCATCACCCCCGGCCAGCTTTCCATCCCCAGCCGCCGCGTCTCGGCAATCACCTGCGCATCCGCATTGGGCGAGACGATCAGCGTGCCCCCGGCCGACTGCACCTCGCGCACCTCCTCCACCGCCAGCACCGTGCCGGCGCCGATCTGGGCATGCGGGCCGAATTCCCGGGCCATGGCCGCGATCGACGTCATCGGATGCGGCGAATTCAGCGGCACCTCGATCCGGGTGATGCCGGCATCCATCAGCGCGGCGGTGACGGGCAGCGCATCGGCGGGGGTGATTCCGCGCAGAATGGCGATCAGCGGACGATGGGTCATCATGCCTCCTTCGGGCGGTAAAGCGCGGTCAGCCCGGCCAATGTGCAGGCGGTGTCACCCATCAGGCGCGCGGTCACGCCCTGCGCAGCCAGGGCCCGGGCATAGGCCGCGCACAGCCGGGAGGAGCCGACCAGCGCCACCGCCTGCCCCAGCCAATAGGGCCGCGCCGCCGCCAGTTCCATCCCGATCAAGAGCCCCGACAGCCGCGCCCGCGCCGTGACGGGCGGCAGCCCGTGCAACAGCCCCTCGGCCCTCAGCGCGAAAAGCCGTGCCCCGATCTTTTCCGGGCGGGACAGTGCATCCGAAACAGCGGTATCAAACGCCTCCGGATCGTCACCCTCTGCCCCGGTCAGCCCGTGCCGCAGCACCGACTGCCGCGACAGCAGGTCGAACATCTCGCCCGTCATGAAGGTCTGGAAACTGACCACCTCACCCGCGCTGACATGGGCCCATTTGCAATGGGTGCCGGGCAGACAGATCACCCCGTCAAACCCCGGCTCCTGCGCCAGAACCCCGGCGATCTGCGTCTCCTCGCCGCGCATCACATCGGCGGGCCGGTCCTGCGACAGGCCGGGCGCGATCCGCACCGAAAGCCGCGGGTCCCGCGCGGGCGCGACGGTCATCGCCGCGGCATCGACCGGGGTGCAGGGCACGGCGCGATAGGCGGCCTCGACCCAGCCTTGCCGCGCACCGACCATGCCACAGGCCACCACCGGAGTGACGCCCGCGCCCAGCCACGCCCCGGCCAGCCGCAACAGTGCCGGCTCGAACCCGTGGCGCGACAGCTTGCCCATCCCCTCGTCAGAGCCTGCAGCGGCCAGAACCCGGCCATCGGCGGCCATCGCCCAGACCCGCAGGTTCGAGGTGCCCCAATCCGCCGCGATCCAGTCTGCCGTGATGCCGTCCGCACCCATGCCGCGCCCCGCTGTTTGCGTTAACGGCCGCAGGGTTCCCCGATCCGCCCCCGAAGGTCAAGCCGCAGATGTCGCGGCCTCCGGCGGGGATATTTGGACCAGTATGAAAGACCCTCTCCCCCGGCTTTCATACTGGTCCAAATATCCCGGGGGAGTCCTTGCGGCACGCAAGGACGGGGGCAGCGCCCCCTCTTCCGCGCGGTCAGGCCAGATGGGCGCGGAAGGCGCGGACAACTTCCTCATAGACCGCGCGTTTGAACGGCACGATGGAGGCCACCATCTCCTCCGCCCCGATCCAGCGCCAGGACCCGAATTCCGGATGTTCGGTGTCGATGCGGATCTGGTCATCAGTGCCCAGATAGCGGAGCAGGAACCATTTCTGCTTCTGCCCGCGATACTTGCCGCCCCAGACGCGGCCCAGCAACTCCGGCGGCAGGTCATAGGTCACCCAGCCATGGGTCTTGGCCACCTTCTCGACCAGATCCCGGGTCACGCCGGTTTCTTCCCACAATTCCCGATAGGCCGCATCCGAGGGCTTTTCGCCCTCGTCGATCCCGCCCTGCGGCATCTGCCAGGCCGGGGCGGGGTTATCCAGACGCTGGCCCGCGAAGACGAGGCCGTCGCGGTTCACCAGCATGACGCCCACGCAGGGGCGGTAGGGCAGATCTTCGGTCATGACGGCCTCAGGGCGTTTCCGAGGGTGCCAGCTTGGTCAGGCCCTTCAGGATATCCACCGCATAGGCCAGCTGGTAATCCTCATCCCGCAGCTTGGCGGATTCCTCGGCAGCGGCCTGCTCTTCCAGATACTGCCGCTTCTCATCCTCGGTCATCGAATCGTTCGAGATCGCGCCGCGCAGGCTGGCCTCGCTGCGTTCGCGCGCGGCGGTGGCCTTTTCCTCCTCGGCCGCGGCCGCGGTGCCCGGCGGGGGCGAGGCGGGCTGCTGCACCACGATATCGGGCGAAATGCCAAGCGCCTGGATCGACCGGCCCGAGGGCGTGTAATACCGCGCCGTGGTCAGCCGCATCGCACCATCGCCCTTCAGCGGTATCAGCGACTGCACCGACCCCTTGCCAAAGCTCTTGGTGCCGACAACGATGGCCCGGTGATGGTCCTGCAGGGCGCCGGTCACGATTTCCGAAGCGGAGGCAGAGCCGCCGTTGATCAGGATCACGATGGGCTTGCCGTCGATCAGATCGCCCGCGCTGGCGTTGTAGCGCTCGCCGTCCGAGGCGCTGCGGCCACGGGTGGACACGATCTCTCCGGTTTCAAGGAAGGCATCCGAGACGGTGATCGCCTCATCCAGCAGACCGCCCGGGTTGTTGCGCAGGTCGATGACCACACCCTCCAGATTGTCCTTGCCGCCCAGTTCCTCGATCCCCTTGTTCAGGGCATCGACCAGACCGCTTGTCGTCTGGTCGTTGAAGGTGGTGATGCGCAGGATCACGGCCTTGCCCACGACCCGGCCCTTCACGGCCTGAAGCTTGATCCGGTCGCGGATGATCGACACGTCGAAGGGTTCCTGAACGCCTTCGCGCACCACGGTGATGATGATCTCGGATCCGATCGGCCCGCGCATCATATCCACCGCCTGATCCAGCGTCAGGCCATTGATCGCCTCGCCGTTGACATGGGTGATGTAATCGCCGGCCTTGATCCCCGCCTTGTCGGCAGGCGTGTCATCCATCGGCGAGATGACCTTGACGAAGCCCTCTTCCTGCGTGACCTCGATCCCAAGGCCGCCGAATTCGCCCTTGGTCTGCACCTGCATATCCTCAAAGTCCTTGGCGGACAGATAGGACGAATGCGGATCCAGCGAGGTGAGCATGCCGTTGATCGCGGCTTCGATCAGCTTGTCGGTCTCCACCGGCTCCACATACTGGGCGCGGATGCGTTCGAAGATGTCGCCGAACAGGTCCAGCTGCTCATAGACCGAGCTGTCGCGCTTTGCCTCGTCGGCGATCAGCGGCCCGACCTGGCTGGTCAGCGCCACACCCACGAGTGCACCGCCCACCGCGGCAAAGGCCAGTTTCTTCATCGGGTCTCAGTCTCCTGTCGTGGCGGTTGCCGCAAACCATTCCGTCGGATCGACCGGCGCGGCGCCCAGCCTCAGTTCCAAGTAAAGCGTTTCCGTGTCCTGCGCGCCAGCCCCCGCGGAGGGGGTGGCGATATCCGGCGTGGCGGCCTCTGCCCCGCCCATCAGCCCAAGGGGGGCCCCTGCGGCAACCACCTCTCCCACCTCGCCATAGACCGTGCCCAGACCGGCGAGAACCAGAAGATAACCGTCTCCGGGTTCGAGGATGATCACATTTCCGTAGTCCAGCAGGGGACCCAGATAGCGGATCGTTCCGGGCCAGGGCGCGGTGACCAGCGCGCGGGGCCGGGTGGCCAGTGCCATGCCGGGGCGGCGGACACCCGCGGCATCGGCCTCATCGGGGCGGCGGATCAGCGTGCCGATCACCGGCAGCGGCAGATGGCCCATCGTGCTGATGAAGGGCCGCAGCGCACCGCCTTCGGTCGAGGACAGCGCCAGACCGGCGGCAAAGGATTCCATCGTATCGGCCGATTCCAGCAGCCCCTTCAGCGTTCCGGCATCTTCGGTGAACCGCTTCGGCAGGTCTGTCCGGTCCGAAATCGCCTTGGAGAGCGCCGTCCGCGCGGCCTGTGCCGACGACAGGCCGACCGTCAGCGTCTCCGCCGCGGAGAGTTGCAGCGCGCGCAGGTCGGCCAGTTCCTGCAATTCCAGCCGAAGCTGCGCTGCCTCGGCCTGAAGGGCGGGCGCCACCTCGGCCAGCATCATGCCGGACCGCGCCGTGCCCAAAGGCCCGGCGGGATGCAGCAGGAGAAGCGGACCCGGCGTCTGTTCCATCCGCGCCAGAACGGCCAGAAGCTGGCCCACCCGTTCCCGCTTGGCCTCGAACTGCAGCTTCAGCGCCGCCTCGCGCAATTCCGCCTGACGCAATGCCTCGCGCACGGCGGCAAGGCCCTCCTCATAGGCGCGGATCGTTTCGGTCAGGGCCGAAACCTGCTCACGCCCACCCGACGCCGTCTCCAGCGCGGCCACAGCGGTGCGCAGCTGTTCGGCCGCCTGTGCCGCCTGTTCCGCCACCGTGGCAGCCAAGGCGGGACCGACCGGCAGCGGCGCTGCGGCCAGTGTGGCCGAAAGAAACAGGGCAGCGGCCGCGCGGCGGATCATGCGGTGATCAGGCTTTCGCCCGTCATCTCGGCCGGTTTCGGCAGACCCATCAGCGCCAGAAGCGTCGGCGCCAGATCGGCCAGCCGTCCGCTGCGCAGATGCGCGCCCTGCTGGCCGCCAACCAGTATGACCGGGACGGGGTTCACCGTATGGGCGGTATGCGGGCCGCCGGTCACCGGATCCACCATCATCTCGCAATTGCCGTGATCGGCGCAGACGATCATCGCGCCGCCCACCTTTTCCAGCGCAGCCACGGCGCGGGTCAGGCCGCGGTCCACCGCCTCGACCGCCTTCACCGCGGCGGGCAGGCTGCCGGTGTGGCCCACCATGTCGGGATTGGCGAAATTCACCACGATCAGGTCGAAGCGGCCTTCGATCGCCTCGACCAGACGGTCGGCCACTTCGGGCGCCGACATTTCGGGTTGCAGGTCATAGGTGGCGACCTTGGGCGATTTCGGCATCGCCCGCTCTTCCCCCGCAAAGGGCGCCTCGCGCCCGCCGTTCAGGAAGAAGGTGACATGGGGGTATTTCTCGGTCTCGGCCAGCCGGAACTGGGTCTTGCCCTGCTTGGCCACCCATTCGCCCAAGGTGTTCACGATGTCCTGCTTGGGGAACATCGTGGTCATATAGGCATTATGCGCCTCGGAATAATCCACCATGCCCAGCCGCGCCACCAGATGCGGGCGCGGGCCGGGGTCAAAGCCGTCAAAGTCCGGCGCGCCGATGGCGGCAAGGATTTCCCGCGCCCGGTCGGCCCGGAAATTCAGGAAGAACAGGCCATCGCCGTCCTTCATCCCCGTATAGCCGGCCAGAACGGTCGCAGGCAGGAATTCGTCCGTCTTGCCTGCAGCATAACCCGCGGCAATCGCCTCCTGCGCGGTGGCGGCCGTGGCGACGCCCTGCCCCTGCACGATGGCGCGGAAGGCTTGCTCCACCCGCTCCCACCGGTTGTCGCGGTCCATGGCGAAATAGCGGCCGATCACCGTAACGATCTGCGCGCCCGGGGGCAGCGCGCGCTCCAGCTCTGCCACCTGCGCCGCGGCAGAAGACGGGGCCACATCGCGCCCGTCAGTGATGGCATGGATGGCGACCGGCACGCCTTCGGCGGCAATGATCCGTGCCGCCTCCAGCATATGGGCCTGATGGGCATGGACGCCACCCGGCGAACACAGGCCCGCAAGATGCGCGGTGCCGCCGCTGACCTGCAGCGCCGCGATGAATTCGCGCAAGCTGGCATTGGTGGCAAAGCTGCCGTCTTCGATGGCAAGGTCGATCTGGCCCAGATCCATCGCCACGACCCGGCCCGCGCCGATATTGGTGTGGCCCACTTCGGAATTGCCCATCTGCCCGGTGGGCAGGCCCACATCGGGACCGAAGGTCACCAGCGTGGCATGGGGACATTCCGCCATCAGCCGGTTGAAGGTGGGCACATCCGCCTGTGCCGGGGCCGAGGTTTTCGGGTCCGGGCCGATGCCCCAGCCGTCAAGGATGCACAGGACAACGGGCTTCGGTGCAGGCATGAGGCGTCTCCTTCCGGTTCGCCCGTGTTCTACGCCTGCGGCGCAGGCGCGGCAACGGCCCTATCCCGCACGCCCCTGCTTTTCCCGCACCCGCTGACGCCACAGGGTGAAAAGACCGGCCCCCACCACGATCGCCGCCCCGATCAGCACATTAGCCCGCAGATTTTCCGAGAACATCACGAAGCCCAGAGCCGAGACGAAGGGCAGCTGGAAATAGGCGAAGGGCTGGATCGCCGAGGCTTCGGCCACGTCATAGGCCTTGATCAGCAGCCAATGGCCCAGCACGGCCGAACAGCAAAGCATTGCCATGAAGCCCCAGTCGGTGGGAGACATGGTTTCCCAATGCATCAGCCCGAAAGGTGTGATCGCGATGGCGCCGATGATCCCGGTCCAGAAGAAACTGACCGAGGGGGCATCGCGCTGCGCCACATAGCGCGTCAAAAGACCATAGACCGCGAACATCAGCGCCGCCACGCCGGGCAACAGCGCCCAGACCGTGAAAACGCCGCTGCCCGGCTGCAGGATCACCAGAACGCCCGCGAAACCCACCAGCACCGCAAGCCAGCGCCGCCAACCCACCTTCTCACCCAGGATCGGGCCAGAGAGCATCGACACCAGCAACGGATAGCAGACAAAGACCGCATGCGTCTCGATCAGGCCCAGCTTCACGAAGGCCATGACCATGACGCAGATCTCTGCGATCAGCAAAAGCCCGCGCAGGGTCTGGATCAGCGGATGTGCCGACCGGAGCGCCGCAGGAATCCCCCCAGGAGAGCGCGCCGCGACCGCGCTGACGAAAACCGCCATGAACCAGAACCGCACCGCAACGACCATATAGACATTGGTCGCCTCGCCCAGATGGCGCGACAGCCCGTCCTGAAGCGCGAAGACCGCACTGGTGGCGATCATCAGCCAGATGCCGAGGCGGGTGTTCTGTTTGCTTGCCATGATGGCGCCGCCCTAGCATGCCGCCCGGGCCGGGTGAAGCCTGTGTCAGAGCTCGCGCGCTTCACTGACCAGCATAACGGGTATGCCGTCGCGAACGGGGAAGGCCAGGCCGGCGGATTTCGACACCAGCTCCTGCCGCTCGGCATCCCAGGTCAGGGGGCCTTGGGTGACCGGACAGACCAGCGCCTCCAGCATGCGGCGATCAGATTCGGGAACAGATCCGGGGGCAGAGGTCATTGCAGGGGGTTCTCGCTCGTGCCGCCCCGCAGGGCGAATTCCATCAGGGTGACAAGGGTTTCGCGGCGGGTGGGCAGGCTGGGCGCTTCCAGCAGGGCCTGCTTGTCCTCGGGCGGGAAGGGCCCGATCATCGACATGGCATTGATCAGATCCTCATCCCCGGCCGCGGCCAGCGCCTGCGCGTCGATGGACAGGTTGCGCGTCCCCAGAAACCGGGTGAACAGCGGCAAAAGCGCCCCGCGGTCCAGCCCGGGGTCGGTTTCCTGTGGGCCAAGGTCGCGGGCAAAGGGCGTCCAGTCCGCATGGGCCCGGCGCCAGGGCGTGAAACCCGCCACCTCGTCCCGCAGACGGAACCGCGACACGCCGGTCAGGGTGATCATCAGCCGCCCGTCGTCCATTTCCTGAAACCGGGTGATCCGCCCGGCACAGCCGATGGGCGACAACCGCACACCTTCGGGCTGCGGATCGGCCGCGGGGCTGCCGGCCGTGGCAATCATGGCAATCAGACGCAGCGGACTGCGGAGCGCATCTTCGACCATCGCCAGATAGCGCGGTTCGAAGATGTGCAGCGGCAGGTTCGACCGGGGCAGCAGAAGCGCCCCGGGCAGCGGGAAGAGCGAGACGACCTCGGGCAGATCAGCCGGGCCGATGCGGCGGGAGGCCACGCCCGCCCCTCAGGAGAAGATCATCGAGGACAGGCGGCGACGACCTTTCAGGACAATCGGGTCCTGCGGTTTCAATGCGTCGAAAATGGTGAAGAGCTGCGTCTTCGCGGCACCCTCGTTCCATTCGCGGTCACGGCGGAACAGGTCCAGCAGCTGGTCCACCGCCTCATCGACCTTGCCGCTCGCGTTCAGGGCCACGGCCAGATCGAACCGGGCCTGATGGTCGTCCGGATTGGCCTCGACCGCGGCGTGCAGCTCGGCCTCGGGTCCGGCATTTGCTGCCTGACGGGCCAGTTCCAGCTGCGCCTTCGCGGCCTCCACCTCCTGCGATTTCAGCAGGGCGGGCGAGGCGGTGGCAAGGAAAGCCTCGGCCTGATCCAGATCGCCCGCGGCAATATAGGCGCGGGCCAGACCGCCATAGGCCGCCGCATTCTCCGGCTCTTCGCCAAGGATGGCGCCGAAGGTTTCCACCGCATCGGCCACAGCACCCGTGGCCAGCATCTCTTCGGCGGCGGCGATCGCCTCACCCAGACCGCCGTCCCCGGCCAGTGCCGCCAGCTTGTCGACGAATTTCTTCACCTCGGAGCCGGGCAGCGCACCCTGAAAACCGTCGACCGGCTGACCCTGCCAGAAGGCATAGACGGTGGGGATCGACTGGATCCGCATCTGCTGGGCGATCATCTGGTTCTGATCGACGTCGATCTTCACCATGCGGACCTTGCCCTTCGCCTCGGCCACGGCTTTTTCCAGCGCCGGGCCAAGCGTCTTGCACGGGCCGCACCATGTGGCCCAGAAATCCACGATGACCGGCACCTCGCGCGAGGTTTCGATCACATCTGCCATGAAGCTGGCTTCGGTGCCGTCTTTCACCAGACCGGCGGGCGCGGGGGCGGGCTTTTCGCCAAGACCAAGCATGTTTCCCTCATCTTCATCGGTTTGCAGCCTATATGCGCGCCCGGCGCCGCTTCGCCAAGAGGCGTCAGGCCAGTGCGGCACATTCGGCATGCTGCGGACAGGTGATCAGGTGGTCGTTCACCATCCCCGTGGCCTGCATGAAGGCATAGGTGATGGTCGGGCCGCAGAATTTGAACCCCCGCGCCTTCAGCGCCTTCGACATGGCGGTGCTTTCGGGGGTGAAGCCCTGCGCCGCCGCCATGGACGGCAGGCTGTTTTGCAGGCTGCGCCCGCCTGTGAAGGACCAGATGAACGGGGTAAAGCCCTCTCCCGCCTCGATCTCCAGCCAGGCGCGGGCGGCGGCGATGGTGCCTTCGATCTTGCCGCGGTGACGGATGATGCCCGGATCGGCCAGCAGGCGCAGCACCTCCTCCTCACCCCAAGTGGCAATCTCGGCCGGTTCAAAGCCGCGGAAGGCGGCGCGGAACGTCTCGCGCTTACGCAGGATGGTGATCCAGGACAGCCCGGCCTGGAACGCCTCCAGCATCAGCATTTCCCAAAGCGCGCGCGGATCGCGCTCGGGGCGGCCCCATTCGGTGTCGTGGTAGTGGACATACAGCGGATCGGTGCCGCACCAGGGGCAGCGTGTGGTTTCGGTCATGGGTCCCCCGGATTATGCGGCAGAATTGAAACAAATGCAGAACGTTCAGCCCGGGTTTACCCTGTCCTGCGCAATCTGTCACCCGGGTGATGCGACGGGTGCGACGATGGCATTTCTGAACGGGAGACGGCAGCGTTTCGATATCAATGCCGAAGAGGCATCGCCGCTGGCCGCGGCCTTCTCCAGCGCGGAACGCGGTACATTGGCCATGGTGCGGCAGGCACTGGCAGAAAAACGTATGCGGCTTGCGTTTCAGCCTGCGGTCTATGCTGCAGATCCCGGGATCATCGGCTTTTACGAAGGCTATATCCGCCTGCTGAACCGCGAAGGTCTGGTGATTCCCGCGCGCGATTTCATGGAACTGGCCGAACGGCAGGAACTGGGGCGGGAAATCGACGTGGCCGCCCTGCGGCTTGGCCTGCTGACGCTGCAACGCAACCCCGGCATCCGCATTGCGGTGAACATGTCGGCGCGGTCCGTCGGCTACAAGCCATGGACACAGCTGCTGCGGGCCGCCCTGCGTCAGCTGCCCGATCTGGGCAAGGGCCTGATCCTTGAAATCAATGAGGATTCGGCCATGCAGATGCCCGATGTGCTGATCCCCTTCATGGCCGAATTCCGCCCCGCAGGCATTGCCTTCACGCTGGACGACTTCGGCGCGGGCGCCACCTCGCTGGAACTTCTGAACGAATACGGCTTCGACATCGCCAAGATCGACAGCAAGTTCATCCGCGACTGCCACCGCTCTGCCCGCAACCAGCCCATCGTTCAGGCCGCCATCAGCATGGCGCAGGCCTTCGACATGTTCCTTGTGGCCGAAGCGGTGGAAACCAATGACGAGGCGGTCTGGCTGCGGGATCAAGGGGTTGGCTGCCTTCAGGGCTATCTTTTCGGCAAGCCCGAGGTGGAGCCGGATTTCCGCAGGTTCCGCCGCGCCCGCGCCCCGGCCTAAAGACGTGCCAGGCCGGACTGTGCAGTTGCGGCAATCCCTGACGCAACAATCTTGCCATTTCCTTGCGATTCTGCCTCTCATCCCCTAGGCCGGTAGGAACGCGCGGCCGGCGCGGAACATGGGAGAGAGTTCTATGACCAATGTGGTAATCGTTTCGGCGGCGCGGACCGCCGTGGGCAGCTTCAACGGCGCTTTTGCCAGTACCCCCGCGCATGAACTCGGCGCCAGCGTGATCGAGGCGGTCGTCGCCCGCGCCGGGATCGACAAGGCCGAGGTCGAGGAAACCATTCTGGGTCAGGTGCTGACCGCCGGTCAGGGCCAGAACCCCGCCCGTCAGGCCGCCATTCTGGCCGGTCTGGCCAAAGAGGCCAGCGCCTGGTCGATCAACCAGGTCTGCGGCTCGGGCCTGCGGACCGTGGCGCTTGGCGCGCAGCATGTTCAGCTGGGCGATGCCAAGATCGTCGTCGCCGGCGGTCAGGAATCCATGTCGCTGTCGCCCCATGTCGCGCATCTGCGCGCGGGCCAGAAGATGGGCGACATGAAGATGATCGATTCCATGATCAAGGACGGGCTGTGGGATGCCTTCAACGGCTATCACATGGGCCAGACCGCCGAAAATGTCGCCAATCAGTGGCAGATTTCCCGCGAACAGCAGGACGAATTCGCGCTGGCCAGCCAGCACAAGGCCGAAGCCGCGCAGAAGGCCGGCAAGTTCAAGGATGAAATCGCAGGTTTCACCGTGAAGACCCGCAAGGGTGACATCGTGGTGGATTCCGACGAATACATCCGCCACGGCGCCACGCTGGAAAGCATGCAGAAGCTGAAGCCCGCCTTCACCAAGGATGGCTCGGTGACCGCGGCCAATGCCTCGGGCATCAACGATGGCGCCGCCGCCGTGCTGCTGATGACCGAGAAAGAGGCCGAACGCCGCGGCCTGACCCCGCTCGCCCGCATCGCCAGCTATGCCACCGCCGGGCTGGACCCTTCGATCATGGGCGTGGGCCCGATCTTCGCCAGCCGCAAGGCGCTGGATAAGGCGGGCTGGAAGGTCGGCGACCTTGATCTGGTCGAGGCGAACGAAGCCTTCGCCGCGCAGGCCTGCGCCGTGAACAAGGATATGGGCTGGGATCCGTCCATCGTGAACGTGAACGGCGGCGCCATTGCCATCGGCCACCCGATCGGTGCTTCGGGCTGCCGTATCCTGAACACGCTGCTGTTCGAAATGGCGCGCCGCGATGCGAAGAAGGGCCTTGCCACGCTGTGCATCGGCGGCGGCATGGGCGTGGCCCTGACGGTCGAACGCTGAGCCGCCGAGAATTGACGGGGCGCGCAGGGCACAGGTCCTGCGCGCCCCTTTGTTTTCCGCAGCTGCCACATATTTGAAATATTGCTGCGATTGCAAAATAAATTTTGCAATAATATTGCGTCACCCTTTCCGGTCAGCTAGCAATGACCAAAGGCATTCTGTCGAGGAGGAATCATGTCCAGGGTTGCACTTGTTACCGGCGGTTCGCGCGGGATCGGCGCGGCGATTTCGGTCGCGCTGAAAGCGGCGGGCTACAAGGTTGCCGCGAATTACGCCGGCAATGACGAGGCGGCAAAGGCCTTTACCGCCGAAACCGGCATCCCGGCCTATAAATGGTCGGTTGCGGATTACGATGCCTGCAAAGCGGGCATCGCGCAGGTCGAGGCGGATCTAGGCCCGGTCGATGTTCTGGTGAACAATGCCGGGATCACCCGCGACGCGATGTTCCACAAGATGACGCCGCAACAGTGGAAAGAGGTGATCGACACCAATCTGACGGGTCTGTTCAACATGACCCATCCGCTGTGGTCGGGCATGCGCGACCGCAAGTTCGGCCGCGTGATCTCGATCTCGTCGATCAACGGGCAGAAGGGGCAGGCCGGGCAAGCCAACTACTCGGCGGCGAAATCGGGCGATCTGGGCTTCACCAAGGCGCTGGCCGCCGAAGGCGCCCGCGCGGGCATCACCGTGAACGCGATCTGCCCGGGCTATATCGCCACCGAGATGGTGAAGGCCATCGACGAAAAGGTCCTGAACGAGCGCATCATTCCGCTGATCCCGGTGGGCCGTCTGGGCGAGCCGGAAGAGATTGCCCGCTGCGTGGTCTTCCTCGCCTCGGACGAGGCCGGGTTCATCACCGGATCGACCCTTTCGGCCAACGGCGGTCAGTTCGTCGTCTGATCCTGCCGCACGGCACCTTGGAGGCCTGCCTTCGGGCAGGCCTTTTGCTTTGCGGGGCTTGATGCTGCGGGCGGCCCGGGGCACCAAGGCGGGGCAAAGGGGACGCTTCGCCATGACACGCAGCCGGGCCACGGCCATCGGATTCACCGCCATCCTGATGTGGGCGCTTCTGGCGCTGTTCACCATCGGCTCGGCACCCGTGCCGCCCTTGCTGCTGAATGCGCTGTGCTTTGGCATCGGGGGGCTGATCGGGCTGGTCTGGACCGCACGGCGCGGGTTCGGCGTGCTGCGCTCCGTGTCCTGGCGGGTCTATGCCTTCGGAACGGCGGGGCTGTTCGGCTATCACCTCTTGTATTTCACCGCCTTCCGCCTGTCCCCCAGTGCCGAAACCGGGCTGATCGCCTATCTCTGGCCACTGTTCATCGTGCTGTTCTCGGGCCTTCTGCCGGGAGAGCATCTGACAGCGCGGCATGTGACCGGCGCGCTGATCGCCTTTGCGGGGGCGGCGCTGATCGTCCTTGGCCGCGACAGTGACGGGGCCACCACCGCGGCGGGACTGGTGCTGGCCTTCGGCTGTGCCGTGACATGGGCCGCCTATTCGGTGCTGTCCCGCCGCCTGGGCGATGTGCCCACCGAAAGCGTGACCGTCTTCTGTCTGGCCACCGCGGTTCTGTCCGTCGTTGCGCATCTGGTGATGGAGCCGACGGTCTGGCCCGTCACGGCCAGTGGTTGGCTGGCGGTGCTGGCGCTTGGGCTGGGCCCGGTGGGGGCCGCGTTCTTCACCTGGGACATCGGGATGAAGAAGGGCGACATCCAGCTTCTGGGCGTTGCCTCCTATGCCGCGCCGCTTTTGTCCACGCTGGCACTGGTGCTGGCGGGGATCGCCCGGCCAAGCTGGATGCTGCTAGCCGCAGCCGTGCTGGTGGCCGGCGGGGCCATGCTGGCGGCGGGCGGGCGGCGGACCGGACGGAAGACCTGACCTATGGCCAGAACAGGGTTGCCTTGACCACCGGCAACGCCCCACACTTCCTCGCATGCGGTTGCGGGGAAGGAGGGGAAGAGGGTCATGCGTTTCTGGCTGCGTCTTCTGATCGCGCTCGCCCTTCTGCTGCCGGGCATGGCTCTGGCCCGAACCTGCCCGCCCCCCGATCCGGATTTCACCCCCGTCCTTGAGCCCTCCGGCCGGTCGGGCGCGCCGCTGGCCCTGCGCTGGACTGACCCTTGGCCCAAGACCGAAGGCTGCGACGACGGCCGTTATCTTGTTCTGTCGCTGCCGGAGCGGAGCCGGATCGCAGGCCCGGGAGCGATGCTGCTGGGGCCGGGCGACCTTGCCCCCGGCGGCATGACATGGCGGGCAGACGGGCTGCGCGCTTTCATCCCGGTGGACCGCGCCCGGAGTTCTTCGGGCGAAATCACGTTGCTGCCCTATGTCACCGGGGATTACGCCGTTGACTGGGCGCTGGTCCATCTTGCCCCCGGCGGAGAGGAGGATCTGCTGGCCACGGGCCGCCTGCAAAGCCGGATCCTGCCCGGCACACCCGAAGTCGTGGTTTTCGACGCCAATGCCACCGATGCGCCGCAGCAGAGAATACGCTCCAACTCCGGCGCGTTCATTCTGGAGGTGCGCGAGGGCCATTTTATCGTGCGCGACACGGCAAGCGGCGTCCCGGTCTACAGCGGTGAGGGGTGGTTCCCGGCTTTCTCGCCCGGGTCGCGCTTTGTCCATGCCTTCCGGCCTGAAAGCGGCGGTGAACTCTCGCCCTGGGAAAGCGGAACCCTGTTTTCCGATCTCGACGTGATCGACCTGAAGGCCGGGGTGCCGGTGCTGCAACTGCGCGCCGCGGGCTTTGCCTCACGCGGGGATTTCATCACCGGGCTGCTCTGGTCGCCCGGGGACAGCTTCCTGACGCTGTTCTTCGAGGCAAACGGCTCCATGTCGATGAAACCCATGCTGACGGACGGCCCGCTCTGGGGCGGTCACTACAGCTGCGGCGCCTGTTCGCCCTGGGGTGAGGCCGTGGTGCTGATCGACGCCGACAGCGGCGCGGCATGGATGGGCGCAGGCCATGCCGATGCGGGCAGATCGCTGTATTTTCCCGATGAGATGGTTACCGAAGCGCCGGACCGCCTGCCGGAAACCGGGCCCGATGGCGGCCATCCTCTGCTGCGCGACATGCTGGGTCCTCCTCGGTCCAGCTATCTGGCCGGGACGCGGGACGAAACCGATCTGGGCGCGCTGGAGCTGGTCAGCCACACCGTGATCGCAGCGAATGACACCATCGCCAGCGATGCCGGCGAGGCGATGACCCGCGCCGCAACCGCGCTGTCCGGCAGCGATCTTGGCGCGCGCGGCGAAGGCCGCATGGAAGACCGGCTGGCCGATCTGGGCCTTGCCGCCCGGGCCACGCTGCGACTGCGCAGCGATGTGGTGCCGATGGAGTTCCTGCGGCTGAGCGATGAGGAAAGCGACGCGCTTTACCAGCGCGACGTGGTGCCGCCGCACTGGATCACCCCCGGCGGCTATTATGCCGATAGCGGCGGCGCGGCTTTGGCGGCCGGTCTTGCCTCGCCGGAGGAAGCCGCCCGGCTGACGCAGCTTTCCGCTGCGGCGATGGAGAACGGCTATTGCACCGTATCCCGCGCCGAGGATGCCATCGTCACCACGTGGCGCAGCGCGGCAGGCGTGCTGTCCCAGCTTTTGCAGGTTCATTGCCGCGTGGGTACCGGATACGAGCCGGAGGGCTTTCTGTACCTTCTGCGGCTGGACGACGCGCAGGACCGGCTGGTGCTGGTCTCCGAGGTGCTGCGCTATGAGGACCGCGAAGAGCCGGAGGCCGCCGGGGTCGAAGTGATCGACGTACTGCCATGGATCGACGAGGATACAGAGGCTACGGAGGTGCTGGTGCCCGCTTTGCCGGTGGATGTCGCAGCGCAGCTCCCGCTGCGGATCACGCGGTTGGGCGACGATCTGATTGCCATTGCCGGGATGAACGGGCGGGTTCTTCTGCTGGATGCGGCCACGGGCGGGGTGCGGCAGCTGTTCCTTGGCCTGCCCGCGCCGGAACAAATCGCGCGCATCGCCCTGACCGAAACCGGAGGGCATCTGCTGCAACTGCAAAAGGACGGCCAGTTCCATGTCTATGCCGCCGGCACCGGCGACCGCCTGCTCAGCGGCATCTGGCTGGATGATGAGGTGATGGTCTTCGACCCGGCCTTCCGCTTCGATTCCACACCCGAGGGGGCCGCCTATGTCTCGCTGAGATTTCCCGGCGAAATGAGCCTTTACACGCTGGAACAGATGGGAGCCCGCCTGCGGACACCCGGTCTGGTGGCCGAAATCCTGCAGGCGGGCACCGCCATGGCAACCACGGCCCTGCCCGATGCCCTGCCGCCGCGGTTGTCGGTGACTGCCAGCGATCTGGTCGCAGGCCGCCTGTCCCTGCAGGCCGAGGCGGATGGCGGCCTGTCCGCGGTGGAACTTTACCGCGACGGCGTGCTGGTCCTGCGCCAGCCGGTGCAGGGCACCGGCGCCGCGCTGACGCTGGACCTGCCGCTTTTGCCGGAAACCCGCTGGATCTCGGCCCGGGCGGTCGACAGGGCGGGGCTGACCAGTGCCCTTGCAGTGGTGCCGGTGTCCGCGGGGACTGGCCCGCCGCGGGGCCGACTGGTGGCGCTGGTGGTGGGGATCGACGATTTCTCCGACCCGCGCCTGCCGGATCTGGGCTTTGCCATCGCCGATGCCCGGGCCTTTGCCGATGCCGTCTCACGGGCGGCGGGGCGCGGGCGCTATGCGGATGTCACGGTTGAGATGATTTCACCCAAGGCGCCGCTGGCGGTGGCCCTTCCGCAACGGATTGCCGCTGTCAGCGCCGGATTGGGGCCCGAGGATACGCTGATGGTCTATCTCGCCACTCATGGCGTCACCGGGCCCGCGGGCAGCGCGCTGGAGGGGCAATTGTTCCTGACCGACAGCCAGACCCGGCTGGACCGGCTGGACCGCACCGCACTCGGGATGACGCAGCTTGCGGCAGCGCTGGCGGCGGTGCCAGCGCGGGTGGTGGTCTTTGTCGATGCCTGCCACGCGGGCCTGCCGGATTCCGCAACCAATGATGCGCTGCAGGAACGCCTGTCGGGTGCCGAATCGCGGATCGCGGTCATCGCCGCTGCAAAGGGCCGGCAGGTCAGCCTTGAAGGGGTCCGGCTGGGCGGCGGGGCCTTTACCTCAGCCGTGGTGCGGGCGCTGGACCGGGCAGAGACCGATCTGGACGGCAACGGCGCCCTCGAACTGACCGAGCTTTATGCTGCCGTGAAACGCGATGTCGTGCTGGCGACAGCGGGGCGGCAGACGCCGTGGATCGCGCGGTCAGGCTTTGTGGGTGAAGTGCCGCTTTTCTGATCGCGCCTCAGGCGCGGCGCAGCAGCAGAACGCGGTCCAGCCCGGTGGGCAACCCGGACAGCGCGCCCTCCGCGGACAGGTCCATCTGATGCGTGGTGCCGGTGACGGGATCGGCCACGACATACTGCCCCGCCGGAGGCCGGACGAGGGCCGGGGCAAGCCGCACGCCTTGGGCGTCACGCTCCACCACCGCCTCCCAATAGCGGCCAAGACCGCGGGCGGCCCGCGGAATGTCTCCGGCACTCAACGCCTCGCGGATGCCGGTCGAGGAATGGTCGCCCAAGAGCGGCACCGTGGTCACGGCGATGCCAAGGGGCGCCGCCAGCTGCGCCAGAAGGGCCACATCCCCGACCCGGCCCGCACCGAAGCGGAAATCGGCCCCGACCACGATCTGCCGCACACCCAACCCTTCGGACAGGATGCCTTGCACAAATTCAGCGGGTGTCAACGCCGCGAAGGCATGGTCGAACGGTGGTTCATAAATGAAATCCAGCCCCAACATCCGCGCCATGCTATGTTTCTGGCCGGGCAGCGCCAGACGGGCCAACGCCCCCTTGCCAAAGAAGGCGCGGGGATGCGGTTCAACCGACATCACCGCCACCGGCCTTTGCCCCGCGCCGATCTGCTGCGCCCGGGCGATCAGATGACGGTGGCCGCGGTGAAAACCGTCAAAGTTGCCAAGCGCGATCACCGCGCCGCGCAACCGGTGACCGGAGGCGATCCCGCTCCTGACCACCCGCAGGGGCGGCAGGTGGTCAGGATCGCTGATCCGGTCGATCAGCATGGTCAGCGCGCCCCGCGGACGAAGCTTTCGCCCAATGCGCTCGGCAGGCTGGCCTTGCGCCCTGCCACCAGCAGCACCAGCATCACCATGGCAAAGGGCAGCATCTGGATCACATCGGTGGGCACGTTTACCCCGGCCACCTGCAGCGCCGTTGTCATCGACAGCGACGCGCCGAAGAGAAGCGCGCCACCCAGCACCCATAGCGGACGCCCGCGGGCCAGCATTGCCAGCACGATAGCGATGAAACCGTTGCCATGGCTCATGAACGGGATGAAGACGCCCGCCACAGCCACCGACATGAAGGCCCCGCCCAGACCTGCCAGCGCGCCGGTGGTCAGCACGGCAAGGCTGCGGGTGCGGATCACATCCACCCCCGCGGCATCCAGCGCGGCAGGCTTGTCCCCCGCGGCCTGAAGGGCGGCGCCCAGATGGGTCATCCGGTAGATCCATGCGAAGATCGCCACCAGCGCCACGGCCAGATAGACAATGGCATTGTGGTTGAAGAACAGCGGTCCAAGGATCGGGATTTCAGACAGCGGCCAGATGGGCAGCGTCCCCATCCCGTCCAGCCGCGGATAGCTGCGTGAGAACTGCACGAAATGCAAAAGCGCCGTCACCCCCTCGGCCGCAAGGGTCAAGGCGATGCCGATGACGATCTGGTTCAGCCCAAGCCGTACGCAGAACAGCACCATGAACGAGGCGACGAAGGCCCCCGCCAGCGCGCCACCCGCGAAACCCAGTGTCATGGAGCCGCTGGCCCATGCCACCAGAAAGCCCGCATAGGCGCCGGTCAGCATCATGCCTTCAAGCCCGATGTTCAGGACCCCGGCCTTTTCGGACAGCTGCTCCCCCAGCCCGGCCAGCAAAAGCGGTATGCCCGCGGCCACCGCACCAAGGAACAGGGTGATGAGGAAACTTTCGGTAAAGAGCGACATGATTTCCCCCTAGTGCCGCGCCCGGTCCTGCTGGCGCTTGTCGGTGTATTCGGCCAAAGCCAGCGTGATCAGCAGAAGCGCCACGATGACCAGCGAAAAGAAGCTGGGCACACCCAGTTTGCGCGCCGCACTTTCCCCGCCGATGGTCAGGGCCGAGAACAGGAAGACATAGGCGATGGTGCCAAAGCCGTTCAGCCGGGCCAGAAACACCAAGGGCACCACGGTCAGGCTGTAGGCCGGGTTCCAGTCCGCCCGGACGTTGCCTTGGGTGCCCAGAATGTCCACCGCCCCCGACAGCCCGGCCAGCGCGGCCGAGATGGCAAAGACCGCGATGGTCAGCTTCGGCACGCTCAGCCCCGCATGGACAGCGGCGCGCGGGTTCGCCCCCACCAGCCGCAGCCGCATGCCAAAGGCGGTGCGCGTCATCATCAGATGCACGGCGATGACGACAACGAGGCCGATCAGCAGGCCCGACGACACGGTGGTGTCGAACAGCCGCGGCAATCGCGCCTCGACAGGCAGGGTGCGGGTCTGCGGCGTGGTGGTGGCGGGGTCCAGAAAGGCCAGCTTGACCAGCACATTGGCCAGTGAAACGCCCAGAAAGCTCATCATCAGGGTGGTGATGATCTCGTTGATGCCCTGCCATGCCTTCAGGACGGCGGGCAACACGCCCCAAAGCGCACCGATCACCGCGCCCAAAGCCAGCCCGACCAGCAGGTTCGCCCAGACCGGCAGACCCGCGCCCAGCATCAGCGGCGTCATCGCCGCCACCAGCACGGCGGCCAGAAGGAACTGCCCGTCGCCGCCAAGGTTCCAGATGCCCGCGCGGAAGGCCACGATCAGGCTGGCCGCGATCAGAAGAAGCGGCCCCATCCGCGTCAGCGTCGCCTCCAGCCCCGAGGGGCGGAAGATCGCACGCTCCACCACGTAGGCGTAATATTCAAAGGGGTTCACCCCCATGGCCAGCAGGACCAGCCCACCCAGCACCAAGGCCGCCAGCAGGGGCCCCAGCGTGACGGCCAGCATCCAGCCCCAGTCGCGGCCCGGGCCGCGCGGTGCGGCGGGAGCCATTGCCCTTTGGTCAGTCATGCGTCTGCTCCGGCACTCATCAGGCGGCCCACGGCATCGCGCGCGGCTGCGTCATTGGTCACGGTGCCCCGGATCGTCCCGCGGTCGATGACGGCGATACGGTCCGAAAGCTCCAGCAATTCATCAAGGTCGGTGGAGATCAGCAGCACCGCCTTGCCCGCGTCCGCAGCCTCGCGGATGCGCTGGCGGGTGGCGCGGATGTTCTGCACATCCAACCCATAGGTCGGCTTGGCAAAGATCACCGCCTCGGCCGCGCCAGTCAGTTCGCGGGCCAGCAGCACCTTCTGAATATTGCCGCCTGACAGCTTGCCCACCGGGGTCTGCGTACCGGGAGTGCGGATGTCGAAATCGCGGATATGGCGTTCGGCCTGCGCCAGAATCGCCTGCGGCTTTTCCACCCCCTTCTGCCAGAAGGGCGCGGCGCCGATGTCCTTCAGCAGGAAATTCGTCGCCACGGGAAAGGCGGCCACCGTGCCCTCGCCCAGACGGTCATCGGTCACATAGCGCAGGCCCGCGGCGCGGCGGCGGCCGACCGGCAGGGCGCCGATCTCCACCCCGTTCAGCCGGACAGACCCTGCGGCGGGCGTCTGACCCGCCAAAGCCTCGGCCAGTTCCTTCTGGCCGTTGCCGTCGATCCCCGCGATGCCAAGGATTTCCCCGGCCCGCACCGAAAGCGAGATGTCCTTCACCGGCACCCGGCCGGCAGAGGTCAACCCCTCCACCCGCAGCACCTCATCCCCCAGATCACGGGCGGTGCGGGACGGGCCCGCAGCTGCCTGCGTCGATGTGCCGAACATCAGGGCAATGATCCGCGCCGTATTCTCGGCATCGGTGGCGGCGCGCAGATCATCGGGTGTCATCGCCCCCACATTGCGCCCCAGCCGCAGGATCGAGATCCGGTCGCCATAGGCCAAAGCCTCGTTCAGCTTGTGGGTGATGAAGATGATCGCCAGCCCCTGCGCCACCAGCCGCCGCATCAACTCCCCCAGGGCCACCGCTTCATGCGGGGTCAGCATGGCCGTCGCCTCATCCAGGATAAGGCAGCGGCTGCCGCGCATCAGGGCGCGCAGGATTTCCACCTGCTGCCGTTCGCCCAGCGACAGAGTGGAGACCAGCGCATTGGGATCGACCCGCAGGCCCACCCGGCGCGCGGTTTCATGAATCTGCACCGCAATGCCGCCGCGGTCCGGGCGTTTCCACCACGGCCCACCCAAGGCGAAATTGTCCACCACGGTCAGGCTCGGCACCAGCATCGAATGCTGGAACACCGTGCCGATGCCCATGGACAGCGCATGGCGGGGCGAGGTCACGGTGACCGGTGCGCCGTCAATCTCGATCCGGCCCTCATCGGGCTGTTGCAGCCCCGAGAGCATGCCGACGAGGGTGGATTTCCCGGCGCCATTCTCGCCCAGCAGGACGTGGACCTCGCCCGGCCAGATGTCCACCGTCACATCCTTGTTGGCGACCACGCCCGGGAAACGCTTGGTCACGCCGCGCAGGCCCACAACGGGCCCGGCGGCGGTCACCTCTTGGGGTGCCTGCATTGCTTCGTCCTTCATCGCAGTCTTGCCCGCCACCCCACCGGGGCAGCGGGCGACAGGGCGTCAGTTCGCCTCGACCGTCTTCACCAGCGCGTGCACGCTTTCGGCATCATACTTGGCCTCGACTTTGATCGCGCCCGAGACGATGTCGGCCTGAATGGCCTCGATCTCGGTCCAGACGGTGTCCGGAATGTTCGCGGTCTTCAGCAGGCGCAGGCTGTTGTCGGCCAGCTTGATGTCATAGTTGCGGCTGCCATAGGTGCCCGCCTTCAGATCTTCGATCATCGCGGTATAGACCGGGGTCAGGTCCCAGATGACCGAGGACAGCAGATAGCCCTTGTCGATCGAGGTCTTGTCGCCGATCACGTCGATGAACATGGCCTTGCCGCCATCGGTCGCCGGGGTGGTTTCCACCGCCTGCAGCATCCCGAAGGACGACCCGTTGCCCTGCCCGAAGATCACATCCGCGCCCGAGGCGATGACGGTTTCGGTCACACGCTTGCCACCCGCGGCATCGGCATAGGCGGCCGGGCCGATCACGGCGTAACGCACTTCAATCGCGGGATTCTCGGCCTTCACGCCCTCGGCAAAGGCGATGGACATGTTGTTCCACGACGGCGGTTCGCCCGACACGACGATGCCCACCACCTTGGTACGGGTGACCTTTGCCGCCAGACGGCCGGCCAGATAGGCGCCGTCCGAGCCGGTGGCGGTATAATCCGCAACCTTGCCCGCCGCCAGCGAGGCCGGGCTATCCACAATGGCCACCGGCACGTTCATCTCAGCCCCGATTTCCGGCGCGGCGGTGTTGTAGCCCGAGGCATGGGCGATCAGCAGATCCGCACCATCCTCGGCCAGTTCGCGCAAGGTCGGGCGCACGTCACCGTAGCCCAGATTCTCGGCTACGATGACCTCGACCCCGGTTGCGGCACCGGCGGCACGGGCAGCATCCACACCCTGCTGGTTCCAACCCATGTCGGTGCCCATTTCGGGGGCGAGAATGGCAATGGAATCGACCTCCTGCGCAGCGGCGGCAAAGGCCCATCCGCCCAGAACCAGCGCCATCGCGCTGCGGCTGACCGTTCCGATGATCGTCTTTTTCATTCTGTCGTTTCCCTGTTGTCGAATTCGGTTGACTCTTGTTGGCGACCCGGATGCTTTGCCCAATACAAACCCTCCCGGACCGATGGTTCAGATGCAGTTCCCCCACATCCTTCTTGTTGCGGCCCTTTGCGGGCCGGTCGCCGCGCCCGTTCTTGCGGGGGCGCAAACGCTTGACATCACCGTGACGAACACGGGTTCGGAAACCCTGCTGTGCCGCGCGGCGATCGCACATTGGTTCTCGGCCGAACTGGGCGAGGCCGCCCCCGGCGACAGCCTGTCCTTCAGCTTTGGCGTGGTGACCGAAACCGGCGCCGTATTCCAGCTGAACGAAAAGGGTGACCAGATGGCCGTGCAGCGGATCTGGTGCGGCAGGAAGGGCGCCGACTGGCCCACCCGCGCCGAAATCCCGATGGAGCGGCGGGCCGGTATCGTGCCCGCGCCGGTCGTGCTGAACTGCGCGGTGACGGGCGACAAGACCGAATGCACGGCGCCCTGACGGCGCCGTCTCTGCCCTGTTTCTGATCCGGTTCTTTCCCGCATCACATCCGTTCCGGGTGGCGGGGAAGGCATCCCTTCGGCTGGCGGAAACCGCTGGTCAGCACCCGGAAAACCACACCCCGATTGACAGCACAAGAATACGATAACATTATCATACCGTAATACAATGCTGAAAAATCCGGGCCGGGCGCCTTTTCAGGACATCCTATTTATCCTGATGGATTTGCAGGCAAAACGTTGAAAACTGCCCTTCCGGCAATCCATCGGGGAACCAAAATGCGCACAGCAATCATCACCGGCGCCAGCCGCGGACTTGGCCGGGCCTTCGCCCTTGGACTGGCGCAGGACGGATTCGCGCTGATGCTGGCGGCGCGCGATTCTGCCGCGCTGGAAGACACCGCCGCCGCCGCCCGCGCGGCAGGCGCGCCCGACGTCTTCACCCATGCCGCTGACCTCTCGCAGCCCGGCACGGCCGAGGCGGTTGTGGCCGCAACGCTGGCTGCCACCGGCCGGGTCGATGCCTTGGTGAACAATGCGGGCGCCACCAAACGCGGCGATTTCCTGACGCTGTCGGATGCGGATTTTCTGGACGGGTTCGCGCTGAAATTCCACGCAACCGTACGTTTCTGCCGGGCCGCCTGGGCCCCGCTGGAGGCCGCGAAAGGCGCTATCGTGAACATATCGGGCGTCGGCGCCATGACGCCTGAGCCGGACTTCGCCATCGGCGGATCGGTCAACTCGGCGCTGATCAATTTCACCAAGGCCATCGCCAAACGATCACAGGGCACCGGCATGCGGATCAACACGCTCTGCCCCGGCCATATCGTCACCGACCGTCTCGCCCGCCGGATCGAGACCCTTGCGGCGGAACGCGGCATCACGCTGGACGCCGCGCGGGAAGAGCTGCGTCAGGCCCATGGTATCCCGCGCTATGGCAACCCCGAGGAGGTGGCCGATGTGGTGCGGTTCCTGTGCAGCCCCGCCGCGGCCTATGTCCACGGCACGGTGATCACCGTGGACGGCGGAGCGACGCCGGGGATCTGATCCCCGGCCTTTACTGCGCGGCGGCGGCGCTTTCTTCGGCCAGCCGCTCGCGCAGGATGGCGATGGCCACCTTGCCCGCATTCATCACATGGCGCCCAGCCACCTTGCGCGCCTCTTTCCCGCGCCGCTCGGACAGCAGGGTCACCAGCTCGTCCAGTTCCAGCAGGCTTTCATGGGTGCGGCCCGGGGCGGCCAGAGAGGTCGCGCGCAGCACCATCACCCGCGCATTCAGCGACGACAACGTGTGGCCCAGCGCCTCGTTGTGGGCGCCGAAGATCAGGCATTCGTAAAAGTTGTTCTTCGCGGTCAGCCGCTCCAGCGGATCGGTGATCTTTTCGATGCCTTTCAGCACCTCGAACGCCGCCTTCAGTGCCACGATGTCGTCATCGGTGGCATTCTTGGCAAACAACTCGCAGGCCAGCCCTTCCAGTTCCACCCGGACCTGATAGATGCCCTCGGCCTGTTCCGGGGTCAGCCGGGTCACGATCGGCCCGCGATGCGGGACGACCGTCACCAGCCCCTCGCTTTCCAGCTGCCGCAACGCCTCGCGCACGGCGGTACGGGACACGCCCGTCATCTCGCACAGGTCGCGTTCGGTGATCCGCTGCCCGGCCGTGAAATAGCCCAGGGCAATCGAATTCCGGATGCTTTCCGTCACGCTGTGACGCACCGGCGCGGCGGACTTGGTCACCCTGAAGTCAAGAGGCAATGCTTTTCCGTTCATCCCGCAATCCGTTATGCGCCCCCGCATCGGCGAAGGACCGTATTACCATGTTACTATCTGACAATCGGCCCGCAGGAAAGCGGCATGCTCAGCTGGCCGCGTCGATCACCGCCATGGCGGCCGCAACGCCTGCGCCCAGATCCAGCCTGACCCCCATGGCCTGCATGCCGCCGGCCAGCGCCGCCACCGCGGCGGGGGCATAGATCGGCCGCGCGGTCGGGCCCATATGGCCGATCCGGGTCAGCCGCCCCATCGTCTCGGCCCGGCCAGAGGAGAACATCACGCCATAGCGCGACCGGATCAGCGCCCGCAGCGCGGGTTCATCCACCCCTTCGGGCGTGGCAACCGCGGTGCAGGTGGGCGAGGCGATCTCTTCGCGGGCCGCCCAAAGCTTCAGCCCCGCCGCCAGAATGCCCGCCCGGGTGGCCCGGGCGGTCAGGGCGTGGCGATCCCAGACCGCCTGTTCCCCTTCGGCGAAATAGACCTCCAGCGCGGCCTCCAGCGCGTTGATTTCGCTGACGGAGGGGGTGAAGGGAAAGGGATTTCCGGCTTTGTGCGCAGAACGCCAGTCGCTGATCGACAGGATCGAATCCTTCGGCGCATCGGGATTGGCCGCGATCTTCTCCCACCCTGCGTCCGAGACATGCAGCAGCGACAGACCCGGCGGGCAGCCAAGGCATTTGTTCGGACCGGTGACGAAGATATCCGCCTGACACGCTTCGGGCAGGACGTTCATTCCCCCGAAGGCCGAAACCGAATCCACAATGAAGATCTTACCCGCGGCCCGGACCACGGCACCGATCTCGTCCACCGGGTTCACCGTGCCCGAAGGCGTGTCGTGGTGGCAGAGCGCGACCACCGCCACATCGGGCCGCGCCTTCAGCGCATCGGCGACCCTCTCCGCGGTCAGCACCTCATTATAGGGCACGGCGCATTCGACCACTTCTTTGGCATAGCGCGCCGCCCAATAGCCGAACCCCTTGCCATAGACGCCCGAGACAAGGTTCAGCACCACATCGCCCTTCGCGATGGCGGATGCGGCGGCGGCCTCCAGCCCCAGAACCGGCTCTCCCTGCAGGATCACCGGCGGGGTGTCGGTGTGAAAGGCGCGCTGCACCTTGGCGTTGACCTGTTCGTAGAATGCCAGAAACGCCGGGTCGTAATCATAGAACACCGGCCGCGACAGCGCGCGCAGCACGGCGGGATAGGCATCCACCGGGCCGGTGGTCAGGGTGATGACGGGATCGGCGATCATGGGGTCACTCCGCACGGGTCAGGGACAGGAAAGTGGCCGCATCCGGCGCATTTTCGATGTCGGTCAGGGCATGGATCAGCGCGGCAGCCTGAAACGGCAGTCCACGCCAGGCGATCTGGCCGCACAGTTTGTCGGCCAGATTGTCATCGCTCATCGGATGGGTCAGGCCACCCTTCGCGGCCTCCACCCTTTGCGACAGCACGCGGCCATCGGTCAAAGTCACCCGCACTTCGGCACTTTCCACCGACCGCGCGGGATTGTCGCGGAAGCTGAGCTTCGGGCCAAGCGCGCGCAATTCGGGCAGCGCCACCGCGGCATCGGAAAAGGCCCAGAGGTCGGCCCGCCCCTTCAGCAGCGCCACCGCCACGCCATGCTGCGCAGACACCTGCGACTGGCGGCCCGAGGTGACGCCGGGCCGGTCGGTCCTTTGGCGCAGCAAGGGCGGCCCGGTCAGTTCGACCGCGGCAATCTCGCCCTTGATGCCCTTGGCATGCAGCGCCAGACAGGCCTCCAGCACCGGGTTCAGCACCACGCCGCAGGGATAGGGCTTGAAGGTGTTCTTCAGGATCTCCCACCGGGTGCCCAGATCGCCGGTCAGGGCGTCGGTATCCGGCGCGTCGGAATGCAGGCGCAGGAAACCGCGTTCCCCAGACAAAGGTGCCGCCGGGCCGGTGAAACCCTGTTCCGCCAGCAGCGCACCCATCAGCCCGGCCCGGGCGGCCTGCCCAACGGAAAGGCTTTTCGACATTGTGCCCAGCGTTTCGACCGAACCGCCGTTCTGCGCCAGGGCATGGCCCAGCGCATCCACCATCTGCGCCGCGGTCAGCCCCAGCAGCCGTCCGCAGGCCAGAGCCGCGCCGAACGCCCCGCAGGTGGAGGTGATGTGCCAGCCGCGCGTGTAATGCCCCGGGTGCAGCGCAAGCCCCAGACGGCAGGTGACCTCCACCCCCAGCACAAAGGCCTCCAGCAGCGCGGCGCCCGACACGGGCCGCAGTTCCGCCAGCGCCAGAACGGCGGCGCCGACGGGAGCGGAGGGGTGGATCACCGTCGGAATATGCGTGTCGTCATAGTCGAAGATATTCGCCGCCGCCGCATTGATATGGGCGGCCCACAGGGCATCCGCCCGCTCGCGCCGCCCGATCAGGGTGCAGGTCGCCGGGCCGCCAAAGGCGGGCAGCAGCGCGGCCAGATGGTCCACCGCCGCCTCTCCGGCGCCGCCAATGGCGCAGCCCACCATGTTCAGAAGCGACCGCCGCCCCGCCGCCCGCACATCCTCGGGCAGCGGCGGCGGATCGGTCACGAAGCGGGTCAGCGCGACTTCGGTCATCCCGCAGCCTTCCCGCGCACCTCGGCCCCGGCCCAGAGTTCCAGCGGGCGGATGATCGCGGTCATGTCGGCATCGGGGCCCAGCTGCGCCTTGGTGATGGAAAACAGCATCCTGACTGCATTGCCCACCAGCATCTGGCAGCCCAACCGTTCCGCCTCTTCCAGACACAGGCGGATGTCCTTCAGCGACAAGGCAATGGCAAAACCGAAGTCAAACCCGCGCGGCAGGACAAAGCGCGGGATCTTGTCCACGCTGGCCGAGGTGCGGCCCGAACCGGCATTCAGCACCTCGATCATCACATCGGCATCCAGCCCGGCCTTGGCGCCCATCACCATCGCCTCAGAAGTGATTGCCAGCGAGGCGGCAGAGCAGATGTTGTTGATCAGCTTCATCACCTGCGCCTTGCCCGGCTCCTCGGCGACCTTGATCACCTTGCCAAGCGCCAGAAGCTGCGGTTCGACCACGGCGAAATGGTTGGACGATCCCGCCGCCATCAGGGCCAAAGTGCCCTTCTTTGCCCCTGCCACACCACCGGACACCGGGCTGTCGATCACGGCAATGCCCACTGTCCCCAGCACCTCGGCCAGATCCATCTCGGCTTTGGGGCCGGTGGTGGACAGGTCGACAACCCGCTTCACCGTGCCGGGATGGGCGGCGATGGCGCGCCCCACGGCCAGCACGACATCGGGCGTAGGCAGCGACAGGAACACCGTTTCCACCCGGCCGCACAAATCCTCCAGCGTGTCGGCCGCTTCGGCCCCGGCGGCCACCAGCGCCGCCACGGCAGCGGGCACGCGGTCATTCACCACCAGCGCGGCACCGGTCTTCAGGATGTTCTCCGCCATCGGGCGGCCCATATTGCCCAGACCCACAAAGCCGATCTTCGTCATTCCACTCTCCGTTCTTGGTCCTTCAGGCGAAGGACCAGCCATTGTCCACCGGGATCGCCGCGCCGTTCAGCCCGGCACTGGCCGGGCCGCACAGGAACAGCGCCAGCGCCGTCACCGTCTCCATCGGGATGAATTTGCCGCCGGGCTGGCGGGTGGACAGGAACAGCCGCTCCGCCTCGTCCCGCGTGATCCCCCGTTCCGCCGCGAGCGCATCAATCCGGGCCAGCGCCGAATCGGTGGCCATCAGCCCGGGGCAGATCGCGTTGCAGGTGATGTCCGTGGCCGCCAGTTCCAGCGCCACCGTGCGCGTCAGCCCGATGATCGCATGTTTGGTGGTGACGTAATCCGCCCGCCCCGCCAGCGCGATCAGCGAATAGACCGAGGCCATGTTGATGATCCGCCCCCAGCCCTGCGCCTGCATCCCCGGCAGCACGGCACGGATCAGCCGGAAGGGCGCGGAAAGGTTCACCTCCAGCGCGCGGTCCCAGGCCGGATCGGGCAGGTCGGCCACCGGCGCCATGGTCCGCACCACGGCATTGTTCACCAGAATATCCACCCCGCCCATCGCCGCCCCGGCGGCCTGCATCAGCCGGGCTGCGGCCCCATCCGTTTTCAGATCCAGAACCAGCGAGGGCGTCGCCAACCCCTCTGCCGCCGCGGTGACTTGCGGGTCGATGTCGGTCAGGAACACCCGGTCCCCCGCCGCGGCAAAGGCGCGGGCCAAACCTAGGCCCAACCCGAGGGCAGAGCCGGTGATCAGGACGCGGCGGCTCATGCCAGATACTCCCAACCCAGAACCGGCGCGGAATCCAGCCGCACGGCAATGCCCTCCAGCCCCGGAACAGGCGGATAGGCCCGCATCACCCCCGGATCATGGCCGGGCACGATATGATCGCGCGAAGGGGCCAGCGCCTCCAGCCGGTCAAAGCCGCGCAGCACCGCCGCCGCATCCACCAGCACGGGAAACGGATCGCGCCGCGCCATATTCGCGTAGAAATGCGTGGCGTCCGAGGCCAGCACCACCCAGCCCCGCGCGGTGAACACCCGCACCGCCTGCAGCCCGGCACTGTGGCCCGGCACAGCGTGCAGCCAGAGGCCCGGCGCCAGTTCCGCATCGCCCTGATGAAAGACCACGCGGCCTGCGTAAAGTTTGCGCACATAGTCCACGATATTCTCGACATCGAACGGCGCGCGGGCCTTCGGGTCGCACATGCAGGGGCCGGTGGCCTGGGCGGCCTCGGCCTCCTGCACGTGGAATCGAGCGGCGGCAAAGGGCATCAGGCTGCCCGCATGGTCATAGTGCAGATGGGTCAGAATCACCTGCCCGACCGTGGCCGCCTCCACCCCCATCAGGGCCAGCGCCTCGACCGGATCGCGCAGCAGACGGCGGCCCCGGGCCGCAGCGGCGGCAGCGCCAAAGCCGGTGTCGATCACCACCACCTCAGCCCCGCGGCGCACCAGCCAAAGGAAGTAATCCAGATTGGCGCCGCTCTCGTGCGGATCGCCGGACAGCAGGTTTTCATGGGCGGTGCGGCCGGTGTGTTCGGCATAGCGCAAGGCAAAAACGTCCCACGGGACAAGGGGTTGACCAATTTCCTCTGCCGCTGCCGCCATGGTGCCCGCCATCCCCGCCCCGTCTGCCCGATCCTTGGGCAGCCATCCCTGATAGTTCAGTATGACCGTAATCCTGTCATACAATCTGTTGACAGGTCAAGCGACGCGTGTCTAACCTGACCCCAGAACGGCGCCCGCCTGACGGCGCAGCATCCGCCCCGTGCGGCCCCCCTTTCGCGGAGTGATCCATGACCCGTCCCGAGTTTGAAGGCGAGCAGTTCCAGAAGGGGCTGAAGGTCCGGCGCGAGGTGCTGGGCGATGCCTATGTCGCGCCCTCGCTTGCCAATGCCGACGATCTGACCGCCCCCCTTCAGAAGCTGGTCACCGAATGGTGCTGGGGCGAAATCTGGACCCGCCCGGGGCTGGACCGCAAGACCCGCAGCTTCCTGAATCTGGCCATGCTGACGGCGCTGAACCGCCCGCATGAGGTGAAGATCCATGTCCGTGGCGCGCTGAACAACGGCGTGACCGAGGAAGAGATCGTCGAGGTCATCCTTCAGGCGGCCATCTATTGCGGCGTCCCGGCCGCGCTGGATGCCATGCGCGTGGCGCAGGAGGTCATCCGCACGATGCGGATGGAACGCGCCGCCGAATAAGCTTTCCGGCGTCCCGCAAGAAGGGCGCCGCCTTTATACGAACGACAGGAGAGTCTGGTGAAGCACGAGAAAGCAAATGCCTTCGACGGCAAACCGCACAAGCTGAAAACCGGTGCGGAATACAAGGAATCGCTGAAGGACAACCGGCAGATCTGGGTGGGCGGCAAAAAGCTTACCTCGGTCTATGACGAACCGGCGCTGGCCGCCGGGATCGACCTGCTGGCCGACATGTTCGATGACCAGTTCAAGCCGGAACATCAGGACGCCACCACCTATTTCGACGAGAAGGCCGGCGCCGTCATCAGCCGGTCCTGGCAGATCCCGCGCACCAAGGAAGATCTGGCCGCGCGGCGCAAGATGATCGAATACACCTCGCTGAAGACGGCGGGCACCTTCGGCCGTCCGCCGGATCTGGCGCCGTCCATCGTGGTGGGGCTTTACGCCTATCTGCCGACCTTCAAGAAGAAGAAATCGCTCCTGGACGGAATCGATCCCGATTTCGCCGAGAATATCGAGCGGTACATGGAATACGGCCAGTCGCAGAACCTGACGGCCTCGGAATCCTTGGCCGGTCCGCAGGCCGATCGCTCCTCGCCCAAGGCGGGCGAGGCGTCGCTGCTGAAGGCGAAGAAGATCACCAAGGACGGCGTTTATATCTACGGCGCCAAGACCGTGGGCTCCATCGCCGCGCAGGCGAACGACATCTTCTTCACCAACCTTGGCGGGTTGCAGGACACCCCGGCCGATGCCTGCATCTGGGGCTCGGTCGCCATCGACACCCCCGGCATCAAGATGATCTCGCGTGAGATGGTGTCCCAGCCGGGCGCGTCGAAGTTCGACCATCCGGTGGCGTCTCTGGGCGAGGAAGCCGACCAGTTCATCGTCTTCGACAATGTCTTCGTGCCGAAAGAGCGCCTCTTCAACCTCGGCGACCCCACCGCGATGAGCTATTATGGCCCGGTCTGCGTCTTTGCCCACTGGCACGTCCTGACCCGCCTTGCCGTGAAGGCAGAGCTGTTCGTGGGTGCAGGCCAGATGGTTCTGGACTATCTGGGCACCGGCCGCATTCCGGCGGTGCAGCTGATGCTGGGCCAGCTGATCGAATATGCGCAAACCCTGCGCGCCTTCATCACCGCGGCCGAGGCGCTGGCGGTCGAGACCGAAGGCGGCGTGATGCGCCCCGATGTGGGGATGCTGACGGCCGGGCGGCTCTACTCCATCGAGAACTATCCCAAGGTCATCCACATGCTGCAAGAAATGTGCGGCCAGGGCCTTGTGATGCGTTTCGGCAAGAACGCCTTCGACAATCCCGACATCGGCCACTTCCTGCATGAACTGCTGCCTGGCCACGGCGTTTCGGCCATGGTCAAGGAACAGCTGATGAACTTCATCTGGGACATGACCTCCGGCTCGCTCGCCGGTCGTGTGGCGCTGTTCGAAAACGTCAACGCCACCCCCGCCCCCGCGCTGCGCGCCCGCCTGTATAACGAGGTGAAGCGCGACGATTACGTGGCACAGGTGAAGAAGATCGCCGGGATCGAATAATCCCCCGACTGCCCCGCCCGCATCCGTGGGCGGGGTCTTTTCGACATTCAGAACAGACCGGACAGCCATGGATCATGCCGCGCTGATCGACCGCTTTTATGCGGCCTATGCCGCACGCGATGCCGCGGGGGCGGCAGCCCTGTATCACGCCCACGGATGGCACGACGAAGTGGCCATGTCCAAGCGCCGCACCGGGCATCAGGCTTTGGCCGAGGGGCTGGAAGGCTTCTGGCGGATGCTGCCCGATGTGGTCTGGCACCGGCAGGGCTATGTCCGCGCAGGATCACAAGTGGCGGTGCCCTACCGGATGACCGGCACCTTCACCGGCAAGGACGGGATTGCCCGCCCCATCGCACTGGACGGGCTGCATCTGTTCCACCTGCGCGACGGCGCGCTGGAAGGCACGGCCGACCTGTGGGATCTGGACCTGTTCAAGGCGCAGATGGCGGGATGATGGAAGAGCTTGCAAAACTGGATGGCCTTGCCACCGCCGCGCTGATCGCCAAGGGCGAAGTGACAGCGGCCGAGGTGCTGGAGGCCGCGATTTCCCGGGCAGACCGGCTGAACCCCGCGCTGAATGCGGTGGTGCACGCCCATTACGACCTTGCCCGTGCGCAGGTGGCCGCGGGTCTGCCCACAGGGCCTCTGTCGGGCGTGCCGACCCTGCTGAAAAACACCGGGTTCGAGGCGGAGGGGATGATCCTTTCCACCGGGTCCGAACTGTTGCGCCATGCGGTCAGCCCGCGCGATTCCACCATTGTTGCGCGCTACAAAGCTGCGGGCATGGTCATCATGGGCAAATCCAACACGCCCGAATTCGCGCTGTCCTTCACCACCGAGCCCGCGGCCTTCGGCCCCACCCGCAACCCGTGGGACCTGACACGCTCGCCCGGCGGATCGTCGGGCGGATCGACCGCCGCCGTCGCCGCCGGGATCGTGCCGCTGGCCAATTCCTCGGACGGGGCGGGGTCCACCCGCCTGCCCGCCAGCCATTGCGGGTTGTTCGGCTTCAAACCCTCGCGCCTTGTGAACCCCGTGGGCCCGGTGATGGCCGAAGGCATCGGCGGCATGTCCACGCCCCATGCGGTCAGCTGGACCGTGCGCGACAATGCGGCGATGCTGGATGTTTCGGCAGGGTCCGATCTGGGTGACCCATGGGCCTCGCCCGCGCATCCGGGGCGCTATCTGGCAGCCACGCAGACCCCGCCGCCGCGGCTGCGCGTGGCGCTGATCACCACAGCACCGGGCGGAGAGCCGATCGACCCCGGCATGATCCGGATCGCGCAAGAAACCGCGCGGTTCTTGGAAAGCCTTGGCCATCAGGTCGAGGAGGTGGCCGATGCGGGCTATGATGCCGCCGCGCTGAAGGCCGCGTGGCGCGTGGTCGTCGGCACCTCGGTCGCGCTTGGTGTCACGGGGGGCGATCCGGCCAGCGCCAATATCGCAAAGCTGGAGCCGGTCAATCAGGACTGGCTGCGCGAAGCCCTGTCCCTGCCTGCCACCCGCTATCTGTGGGGCATAGGGCAGCTTCACGCCGCGGCCCGGGCCTTGGGCCGGTTCTTCGCACGCTATGATGTGATGCTGACCCCGGCGGCAGCCGAACCCGCGCCGCCCTTGGGCAAACTGGCGGGCGCGGGCAAGACGCTGGATGAGTTCTATGATCTCTTCTGGGGCCATTCCCCCTTCACCGCCGTCTTCAACGCCTCCGGCTGCCCGGCCATGTCGGTGCCTTTGGGCATGGTGAACGGCCTGCCCGCGGGCGCCCATCTGGGCGCGGGCTTCGGGCGGGATGAGATGCTGTTTGCGCTGGCCGCGGAACTGGAACAGGCCGCGCCCTGGGCCGACCGCCGCCCGCCCCTGTTCGGATGAAAGCCATGGACCCCACCCGCCTCTCCGCCCGCCAGATTGCCGAGGCCGTCTCTGCGGGCCGCCTGACCGTCCGCGCCGTGGCCGAGGCGCATCTGGACCGCATCGCCGCCAGCGACGGCCCGGTGCAGGCGTGGCAGCATCTGGACCCGGATGCCGTGCGGACCGTCGCCGATGCGATGGACCGCGCCGGGCCGAAGGGCCTGCTGGCGGGCGTGCCCATCGGGGTAAAGGATGTGATCGACACCGCCGACATGCCCACCGGCTATGGCACGCGGATTTATGACGGGTTCCGCCCGCCGTGGGACGCGCCCTGCGTCACGCTGGCCCGTCAGGCGGGCGCGCTGATCGCGGGGAAAACCGTCTCCACCGAACTGGCCATGGCCAGCCCGAACCAGACGCGCAATCCGTGGAACCCCGCGCATACGCCGGGCGGGTCCTCCTCCGGCTCCTGCGCGGCGGTGGCGGCGGGGATGGTGCCCGTGGCTTTCGGGACACAGACCTCCGGCTCCACCATCCGCCCGGCCAGCTTCTGCGGTGTGGTGGCCTTCAAGCCCAGCTTCGCGCTGATCAACACTGTGGGGATCAAGGTGCTGTGCCCGGGGCTGGACACGCTTGGCCTGCTGGCGCGGGGGATCGACGATGCCGCACTTTGCACCGCCGCCTTGGCGGGCCGCCCAGATCTGGCCGCGCTGACGCCGCCCGCCCGGCCGCGGATCGGCGTTCTGCTGGGCACCCGGCTGGACAAGGCCGACCCCTGCGCCATTGACGCCGTGCACCGGCTGGCCCGGCTGGCCGAGGCGGCAGGGGCGGAGGTCACGTTTCTCGACCCGCCTGCGTGGTATGACGGCATCTTCGATCTGCATGAGGCGGTGATGGGCTGGGAAGTCACCCGCTCTCTGGCCCATGAAATCGCCGTGCATTGGGACGGGCTGTCGCCGGTCACGCGCGGCATGCTGGAGGCGCAGGCCACGGTGGATGAGCCGCGCTATGCCGCGGCCATGGCGGAACTGCCGGGCATCCGCCATCTGACGGATGCGCTGCTTAGCCGGTTCGATGTGGTGCTGACGCTGGCCGCCGCGGGCGAGGCGCCCGAGGGGATGGCGACGGGCGATCCCTTGTTCAACCGGCTGTGGAGCGTCCTTCAGGTGCCGCTGATCTGCCTGCCGGTGGCCAAGGGGCCGAAGGGCCTGCCCGTGGGCGTACAGCTGGTGGGCCCGCGGGGGGCGGATCACCGTCTCGCCTCCGCCGCGCTGTTTCTGGAAACCGCCGTCACCGCCGCCGGGGGACCGCAATGACCGCCCCTGCCCCCGAAATGGCCGACGATTTCCGCGCCGCCATGCGCCTTTTGGCCGCCACGGTGAACATCATCACCGCGGGCAACGGCCCCGCCCGCCGTGGGCTGACCGCCACGGCCGTCTGTTCGATGTCAGTCACGCCGCCCTCGATGCTCGTTTGCGTCAACCGCTTTGGCGAGGCGCACCGCGCCATCACCGAGGCGGGCGCCTTCTGCGTCAACATCCTGGCCGATGACCAGCGCGAGGTGGCGCTGCGCTTTGCCGGGCAGACCGCCGCGGGTGAAGACAAGTTCGCACCCTATGGCTGGACGCAGCTGGCCACCGGCGCGCCGGTGCTGGACGGGGCCATGGTCAATCTGGACTGTGCGCTTGCCTCGGTGACCGAAACCGAAAGCCATTCGATCTTCATCGGCACGGTGCAGGCCGTGCGCTTCGGGCCGTCGGTCCAGCCGCTTCTGCATTACAACCGGCAATTCTTCTCACTTGCTCATCAGACCGCGCTTTGAAGCGCGGCGCCCCCACAGGAAGGACGACACCATGGCCATCAGCGACGCACAGTTCCTCAAAGGCTGGAAAGAGGTGCTGGGCATGTGCAACCTCAGGCCCGGCGAACAGGTCACGATCCTGACCGGCGACGACAGCAACCGCCAGATCGCCTATATCGCCAAGCTGGCGGCCTCGGACCTTGGCGCGGTGGTGACGGAGCTGAACCTGCCGCCGATGAATGGTGAAAAGGCGCTGTCGCCCGACAAATCGGGCTATGTCGGCAAGACCGCGCTGGAGGTGAACACCGCCGCGCTGGCCTGCCTGAAAGCCAGTGACATGGTGATCGACACCCTGCAGCTGCTGTTTTCCAAGGAGCAGGAAGAGGTGCTGAAACAAGGCACCCGCATGCTTCTGGCGGTGGAGCCGCCCGAAGTCATGATGCGCCAGATCCCGCGGCCTGAGGACAAGGCCCGCGTGCTTGCGGCGGCAAAGAAGATCGGCGCAGCGAAAGAGATGCATGTCACCTCGGCCGCGGGCACGGATTTCCGCTGCACGCTGGGCCAGTATCCGGTGCTGACGCAATACGGGCTGGCCGATGAGCCGGGCCGCTGGGACCATTGGCCCTCGTGCTTCTCGGCCCGCTGGCCCGATGAAGGCAGCGCAGAAGGCACCATCGTGATTGATGAGGGCGACATCTTCCTGCCCTTCAAGCACTACGCCCGCGCGCCGGTCACCGTGACCATCGAAAAGGGCTATATCGTCGATATCAAGGGCGGCTATGACGCTGAATTCATGCGCAAGTTCATGGACAGCTTCAACGACCCCCGCGCCTATGCCATGGCGCATGTGGGCTGGGGGCTGGAGAACCGGGCCAGCTGGACCGTCCTGGGCCTCTATAACCCGCAATCGCAGCTCTGCATGGATGCGCGCAGCTTTGCGGGCAATTTCCTGTGGTCCACCGGCCCGAATACCGAAGCGGGCGGCGACCGCGACGTGCCCTGCCATCTGGACATTCCGCTGCGCAATTGCTCGGTCTCGCTGGATGGCGAGGCGATGACCCTGAACGGTGCGGTCGTGCCCGCGGACCAAAAGTAACATGCACGCCGATCTGGTGATCATCGGTGGCGGCTCGGCGGGCGCCCTTCTGGCCGCGCGGCTGTCCGAAGACCCCGCCCACCGGGTCCTGCTGGTCGAGGCCGGGGGTGAGCCCACCGATCCTGACATCTGGACGCCGCAGATGTGGCCCGCGATCCAGCACCGCAGCTATGACTGGGATTACCTGACGGTGCCGCAGCCCGGGCTGGCAGGGCGGTCCCTTCCATGGGCGCGCGGAAAGGCGCTTGGCGGGTCCAGCCTCTTGCATGCCATGGGGCATTTCCGTGGCCATCCCGCGGATTTCGCCGTCTGGCACGCCGCCACCGGCGATGCGCGGTGGAGTTGGGAAGGGCTGCTCCCCGCCTTCATGGCGATTGAGGATCACACGCTGGGCGGTGACGGCATTCATGGCAAGGGCGGGCCGATGCCGGTCTGGCTGCCCGAAGAAGAGGTCAGCCCGCTGGCCCGCGCCTATATCGAGGCCGGGGCCGGTCTGGGCCTGCCCCGCCTGCGCGGACACAACACCGGGCGGATGATCGGCGTCACCCAGAACTCTCTGATGATCCGCAACGGTCGCCGGGTGACGGTGGCCGAGGCCTGGCTGACGCCAGAGGTGCGCGCTCGGGGCAATCTGACCATCCTGACCGGCACCATGGTCGAACGTCTGGTGCTGGAGCGGGGCCGCGTCACCGCGCTGGAAACCCCCGCCGGGCGGATCACCGCGGACCGGGTGATCCTGTCGGCGGGCGCGCTGGAGGGGCCGGCGCTGCTGATGCGCTCGGGCCTTGGGCCGGAGGCGGTACTGAAATCCGCGGGCGTGCCCTGCCTGCAGGACATTCGCGAACTGGGGCAGAACCTGATGGACCATCTTCTGGGCGCCGGGAACCTCTATGCCGCGCGGCAGGAGGTGGCTCCGTCGAAGCTGCAACATTCCGAAAGCATGGCCTATATGCGCGCGGGCGATTTCACCGCGGGTGGCCAGCCTGAAATCGTGGTGGGCTGCGGCGTGGCGCCCATCGTCTCGGAAATGTTCACCGCCCCCGCGGCAGGCAGTGCTTACAGCTTCCTCTTCGGTGTCTGCCACCCCACCAGCCGGGGTGAGGTCCGGATCACCGGCCCCGCATCGCGCGACCCGCTGGTCATAGACCCGCGCTATGTCAGCACCGATCAGGACCGCCGCCTGTTCCGCGCCGCCCTGACCGCCGCGCGCGAAATCGGGCACCGGCCGGAACTGGACGCATGGCGCGACCGCGAACTGCTGCCGGGGCCGCTGCGGACCGAGGCCGAGATGGACGAATTCATCGCAAAGGCGGCGATCACCCACCACCACCCCTCGGGCACCTGCCGGATGGGCCGGGACGAGGCCGCGCCGGTGGACCCGGACCTGCGGTTGCGCGGGCTGGACAATCTGTATGTGGTGGATTCCTCGGTTCTGCCCGGGCTGACGGCGGGGCCGATCCATGCCTCGGTTCTGGCCGTGGCGGAAACCTTTGCCCGCACCGTGGCACTCTAGGCTCCGCAAACAAAAACGCAGGCCGGAACGGGCCTGCGCATGTGGAATATCGGGTCTGTGCGGGGCTGACGGTCAGAAATGACCCGCCAGCCCGCGGGTCCGCGACTGCGGCCCTAATGCGCCTGGCTCAGGCGCGTAATCTCTTCTTTCAGCTTCAGCTTCTGCTTCTTCCATTCGGCGATCTGGCGATCATCCGTGGCCGGGCTCCGCTGCGCCTTTTCGACCATGTCCGAGAGGTTTTCGTGCTTCTTCCGAAGTTCCGCAATATGCGAAGCCATCGTCATGTCGTTCCTCCTGTATCGTGACATCCGTGTAACCAGTGCATCACGGAAGATGAGTCGTGTCACCTGTCTTCCTGACGCAGGCGGAAAGAAACGGCCGACAATTTTCCGTCAATCAGCCGAAACGGGCCGAGAGGTCGGCACCCTCACGCAGGATTGCGTTGGCCTCTCTTGTATAGCTCTCGCGGTCACCGTCATGCGCGGCGCCGTCGTGGATGATCAGCGGGGCCAGCAGGCGGAACGGGGCACGGCCCCCCTTGCGGGCCTGCAACAGGATGCGCAGCGCGGGCCGCCCCTCGCGCGCGGCAAGGGGCAGGACAGCAGCTGACCCCAGCTTCGGTGCCAGCGCCGCCAGCAGGGCGGGCAGGCTGTCGGCCCCCGCGATCAGCGTCAGCCAGCCGCCGGGCGCCAGCCGCCGCGCCGCAGCCGCCACCCAGTCCCCCACCGGCAGATCCACCTGCATCGCCGTGGCCCGCACCGGCAGCGGAGAGGGCGTGCCACCCGGCGGATACCATGGCGGATTGGCGATCACATGGTCGAAGTCCCGGCGCAGCGCCACGGGCATCCGGCGCAGGTCACCCTCCTGCACCTCCAGCGGCAGGCCGTTGCGGGTCGCATTGCGGCGGGCCAGATCGGCATATTCCGGCTGCAGCTCCAGCCCCGCCTGCCGCAGACCGGACACCCGCCAGCCCAGACACAGGGACGCCGCCCCTGCCCCGCAACCAAGGTCCAGCACGCTTTGCCCCGGCCGCGCCGGGCAGGCCGCGGCCAGCAGAACCGCATCCGTTGCCGCGCGATAGCCGCGGGCGGGCTGCAGCAGTTGCAGCCGCCCGCACAGGAACTTGTCGTCGGTCAGCGCCTCCTCGGGGAAGGTCACGCCGAGGTCTCCACCCCATTGTCCTTCAGGATGGCACGGGCCATGAACAGATCGCGGTCCGCCACCATCAGCCGCCGCGGCAGAATGCCCAGCGATCCGTCAAGGACGCTCATGTGGACGTCCATGTCGAAGGCGGCTATACCCTCGCCCTCAAGAAGGGCGGTGGCGAAGGCGATCACGGTCGGATCGGTCGTGCGCAGAAGCTCTTTCATCAGATCGACGTAGCGGTCCCGGCCCGTTCGGGCAAGGGTGCCGCAGAATTCACGGATTGGGAATGCAGATGGATGGCGTCTCAGATGCGGCAAAGCGCGGCCCGCAGGACCGGCTGGCCGAGGCCCTGACCGAGGACATGGCCGCGGTGAACCGCATCATCCGCGCGCGGATGAGCAGCGAACACGCCCCGCGCATCCCCGAAGTCACCGCCCATCTGATCGAGGCCGGGGGCAAACGGCTGCGTCCCATGCTGGTTCTGGCCGCCGCGCATCTGTGCGGTTACGCCGGGACCGACCATCAGAAGCTGGCCGCCACGGTGGAATTCATCCACACCGCCACCCTGCTGCATGACGATGTGGTCGACGAAAGCGCACAGCGCCGCGGGCGGCCCACGGCCAACCTGCTGTGGGACAACAAATCCAGCGTGCTGGTCGGCGATTACCTGTTCGCCCGGGCGTTCCAGCTGATGGTGGAACCCGGCAACCTGCGGGTGCTGGACATCCTTGCCAATGCCAGCGCGACGATTGCCGAGGGCGAGGTGCTGCAGCTGACCGCGGCGCAGGATCTGGCCACGACCGAGGAGATTTATCTGAAGGTGGTGCGCGGCAAGACCGCGGCGCTGTTCTCGGCCGCTACGGAATCCGGTGCAGTGATCGCGGGTGCGCCCGCGGAACAGGTGCAGGCGCTGTTTACCTATGGCGACGCACTTGGCATCGCCTTCCAGATTGCCGATGACCTCTTGGATTACGGCGGCACCGCCGCGGTGATCGGCAAGAACACCGGCGACGATTTCCGCGAACGCAAGCTGACGCTGCCGGTGATCAAGGCCATCGCCCGTGCCACGGACGACGAACGCGCCTTCTGGGTCCGCACCATCGAAAAGGGCCAGCAGGCCGACGGCGATCTGGAACGCGCGCAGGCGATCATGGCCGGACATGGCGCGCTGGCGGCGGCGCGGGCCGATGCGCTGGACTGGGCGGCGACAGCACGTCAGGCGCTGACGGCGCTGCCGCCGCATCCTTTGCGCGACATTCTGTCCGATCTGGCCGATTACGTGGTGGCGCGGATCGCCTGATCCCCGCCGCTGGCCCACAGGAACTGGGCATCGGTCTCCACCGCGCAGGGCCGCACCGCGCGCAGGCGACGCAGCGCCTCTGCGGGCGGCTCTCCCGCCGCAACCATCAGGCGCAGGACGGCCATGCCGGACCGGCCACAGCCGCCCATGCAGTGGATGAAAACCCGCCCGCCGCCGCGCAATACGGCCAGTGCCTCATCCGCCACCGCGGGCCATGCGGCTGACACCGCCAGATCGGGCGTGCTAAAATCCGCAACGGGAAGGTGCCGCCAGAGGATCCCGGCCTCTTCCAGATCGTTGGGCAGCGTCTCGGCCCCTTTTGCGGCCAGTTCGGCCAAAGGCGTCATCGACAGCACCAGCGCCGGACCGAAGGCGCACAGATCGGCCAGATCGGCGGCATAGGCCCCGCCGCGCCCCGGCATCGGACCAAGGGCCAGCACCCCGCCCGCCACCGGCACTGCCGCAATCGTCAGCCCCATTCCGCCCCCATCTCTGCGACAGGTGGACCTTCGCGCGGCCCCGCCCTAGTCTGCACCCCGAGTCACCGGAAAGCAGCATGTCCGACACGCCCGAGAAAGCCTATCAGGTTCTCGCCCGAAAATACCGCCCGCAGACCTTTGCCGATCTGATCGGGCAGGAGGCGATGGTGCGCACCCTGAAAAACGCCTTCGCGGCGGACAGGATCGCGCATGCCTTCATCATGACCGGCGTCCGCGGCGTGGGGAAGACCACCACTGCCCGGATCATCGCCAAGGGGCTGAACTGCATCGGCCCGGATGGCAAGGGCGGCCCGACGACGGAACCCTGCGGCCTCTGCAAACCCTGTCAGGGCATTGCCGAGGGCCGGTTCTTCGACGTGCTGGAAATCGACGCCGCCTCCTCCACCGGGGTGGACAACATCCGCGAACTGAACTCGATGGCGAACACGCGGCCCGCCGAGGGCCGGTTCAAGATCTTCATCATCGACGAAGTGCACATGTTGTCGATCAACGCCTTCAACGCGCTGTTGAAGACGCTGGAGGAGCCGCGCGGCCATACGAAATTCATCATGGCCACGACCGAAATCCGCAAGGTTCCGGTCACCGTCCTGTCGCGCTGCCAGCGGTTCGATCTGAAACGGATCGAGCCGGAGGTGATGATGGCGCATCTCTCGAAGGTGGCCGCCGCCGAAGGGGCCGAGATTGCGGGCGATGCGCTGGCGCTGATCACGCGGGCTGCCGAAGGCTCGGTCCGCGACGCGATGAGCCTGATGGATCAGGCGATTGCCATGGGCGCGGGCCAGACCTCTGCCTCGCAGGTGCGGTCGATGCTGGGGCTGGCCGACCGGGGCCGGACGCTGGACCTGTTCGATCTGGTGATGAAGGGCGATGCGGCCACCGCACTGGCGGAACTGTCGGCGCAATATGCCGATGGCGCCGATCCGATGGCGGTGCTGCGCGATCTGGCCGAGATCACCCATTGGATCAGCGTCATCAAGATCACGCCCGAGGCCGCCGAAGACCCGACCGTGCCGCCCGACGAACGCGCCCGCGGGCTGGAGATGGCGGGGGCGCTGCCGATGCGCGCGCTGAGCCGGATGTGGCAGATGCTGCTGAAGGCCATCGAAGAGGTGGGGCTGGCCCCGAACGCCATGATGGCCGCCGAGATGGCGGTGATCCGGCTGACCCATGTGGCCGAACTTCCCGACCCCGAGGCGCTGGTCCGGCGGCTGAGCGAGGGGCCGCAGCCCCCGGCAGGCGGCGGGGGTAGTGGCGGTGGCGGGATGCCCGGCCGCGGCCCTGTCCATGCGCCGATGGCCCGCGCGCCGATGTCGCCCGCCCGCGGCCCGACCATGGCGGCCACCGCCCCCGTGCTGGCCGAGGGAGAACTGCGAGTCTACGCGACCTTTGACAGCGTGATCGAGCTGATCCGCGAAAAGCGTGACATGCTGCTGTTGAAAGAGGTGGAGGATTACGTCCGCCTTGCCCGCTATTCCCCCGGCCGGATCGAATTCGAACCGGCGCCCGGCGCGAAGCCCGATCTTGCGGCGCGGCTGTCGCAACGGCTGCAAGGCTGGACCCGGGCCCGCTGGGGCGTGTCGGTCGTCTCCACCGGCGGGGCACCTACGCTTGCCGAAGTCCGCGCCGCCGAGCGTCTGCAGGCGGAGGCCGAGGCGATGGAAAGCCCGCTGGTCCGCGCGGTCTTTGCCGCCTTTCCCGGCGCGCAGATCAAAGACATCCGCACCGCCGAGGACCTTGCCCGTCAGGCCGCCGCCGAGGCCCTGCCCGAGGTGGAGGCCGAGGCGGATGTGGATGACGACTGGGACCCGTTCGAGGAATGATCCCGCGCCGTGCCACCGTTGACGATGCCGCCACGGTGGCCGCGCTGAACACCCATGTGCAGGGCTGGCACGCCGCGCATTACCCGGAGGCGTTCTTTCCGCAGCCCGACCCCGCGGCCCTGACCGCGCATTTCGCCGAACGGCTGGCCGATCCCGCGACGCATTGCCTGCTGGCGGGCGATCCGGCGCAGGGCTATGCGCTTTGCGCGCTGGTGGCGCGGCCACTGTCCCTGTTCTCGCCCCCGGTGCGGCGGCTGATGGTCGACCATATCGCCGTGGCCCCCGCGGCCCGCAGGCAGGGCATCGGCCGCGCGCTTCTGACTGCGGCACGCGATCTGGCCCGCAGCGAAGCCTGTGACGAAATCCTGCTGGATACGTGGGAAGCCAACACAGAAGCGCATGCCTTCTTCCGCGCCATGGGCTTTGCGCCGCGGCGGATGCTGTTCCGCGCCGTGCCCTGAGGGGACGCCAAAGGCCCTGCCCCTTGCGCCACGCCCCCCGCGCCCGTATCTCCATACCAGCAGCAAGGGAGCGGGAAGATGTTCAAAGGTCTCGGCGGGATCGGGGACATGGCCAAGATGATGAAGGCCGCCCAGGACATGCAGACAAAGATGGCCGAATTGCAGGACAGTCTGGGCCGCACCGTGGTGGTGGGCGAATCCGGCGCCGGTCTGGTCAAGGCCCGCGCCACCTGCAAGGGCGAGGTGACGGGGCTGGAGATCGACGCCTCGATCCTGATCCCTTCGGAAAAGGAAGTGCTGGAGGATCTGATCCTTGCCGCGATCCGCGATGCGCAGGACCGCGCGGCAAGCAAATCCTCGGACGAGATGCGCCGCATGACCGAGGCGCTTGGCTTGCCCGCCGACCTCAAGCTGCCGTTCTGATCTTGGCGGCCACCCCCGACGATCCCGGGATCGAGGCGCTGATCGAGCTTCTGGCCCGTCTGCCGGGGCTTGGCCCGCGCTCGGCCCGGCGGGCGGTGCTGGCGCTTTTGACGAAACGCGGGCAGCTGATGGCGCCCTTGGCGCAGGCCATGGCACAGGTCGCGCTGAACGCGCGCGATTGCCGGGTTTGCGGAAATATCTCGACCGAAGAGCTGTGCCCGATCTGCGCCGATCCGGCCCGTGCCTCGGGCGAGATCTGCGTGGTCGAGGATGTGGCCGATCTTTGGGCGCTGGAACGCGCGGGCGTGTTTCGCGGGCGCTATCACGTGTTGGGCGGCACATTGTCGGCGCTGGACGGGATGGGGCCGGAGGAACTGGGCATCCCGCGGCTGACCCGCCGGGTGGACGAAGAGGCGGTGACCGAGGTCATCCTTGCGCTGAACGCCACGGTGGATGGCCAGACGACCGCGCATTACATCGCCGATGCACTGACCGCGACACCGGCGCAGATCACCACCCTGGCGCAGGGCGTGCCCATCGGCGGAGAGCTGGATTATCTGGACGACGGCACATTGGGCGCGGCGCTGCGCGCGCGGCGGCGGCTGTAGCCCTCCGGCCCGTCAGGTCAGGAACCGCCGCACCAGCGCGATCAGCCGTTTGGCCCGCCCCGCATAGGGCGGGAACAGCAGGGGCAGCGCCGAAAAGCGGTTGGTCAGCACCGCGCGGTCATGGCTGAAGGCGCGGAACCCCGCCTCGCCATGCGCGGCGCCAAGGCCCGAATTGCCCACTCCGCCGAAGGGCAGGCCCGGATGGGCATAATGCATCACCGTCAGGTTCACCCCCGCCCCGCCCGAGGTGGTGGCAGACAGCACCCGGTCCGCGAACCCCGCATCCCGGTCGAAGACATAGAGCGCGAGCGGCTTTGGCCCGGCATTGATCCGGTCCAGCACGGGCTCCAGAACGGTGAAGGGCAGGATCGGCAGGACGGGTCCGAAGATTTCCTCCTGCATCAGCCCCATCTCGGGCGTCACCGCCTCGACCAGTATGGGCGGCAGGCGGGTGCCTTGCCCCGGCCCGCCGGTCAGCACCCGCGCGCCCTTGGCCACGGCATCCTCCAGGAGGCCGCGCAGCCGTCCGGCGTGGCGGTCGTTCACGATCCGCGCCAGATGCGAACTGTCCGCCCCGGCGCCATAGGCCGCGGCGATCCGGTCGCGCAAAGCGGCCAGAAACGGCGCCCGCACCGCCTCATGCACGAAGACATGATCGGGGGCGATGCAGGTCTGGCCCGCATTGGCGAATTTGCCGAAGGCCACCCATTTCGCCGCCTGCGTCACATCGGCGCCGGGGCCGATGATCACCGGCGACTTGCCCCCCAGTTCCAGCGTGACCGAGGAGAGATGACGCGCCGCCGCGGCCATCACCTCACGCCCGACGGCGGGGCTGCCGGTGAAGAACACATGATCGAAGGGCAGCGCCAGCAGGGCCTGCGCCTCTTCCCGCCCGCCCTGCACCACGGCCACCAGATCGGCGGGGAACGTCTCGGCCACCAGCCGCGCGATCAGAGCCGAGGTGGCGGGCGTCATCTCGGACGGTTTCAGCACCGCACTGTTCCCGGCGGCAAGGCAGGACACCAAGGGGCCGAAGCACAGGTTGAACGGATAGTTCCACGGCGCAATGATCAGGCAGACCCCGCGCGCCTGCGGCACCACCCGGGCCGAGGTGCCAAGCGTGGTCAGCGAGGGCATCACCCGCCGCACCCGCATCCAGCGCCGCAGATGGCGCAGCGTATGCCGGATCTCCTGCATCACCGGCAGGATTTCGGTCAGCACCACCTCCGCCTCGGGCTTGCCGAAATCCTTGGCCAGGGCGGCGATGATGGCGGGCTGGTTGTCCCGAACCATCGCGGCCATCCGTTGCAGCGCCGCCCGCCGCTCGGCCAGACCAAAGCTGGTGCGCCGCGCCGCCACCTGCGCCGTCTGGGCCGCGAACAGCGCGGCGGGGGTCTGACCGGACATGGGGCACCTCCTGCTTTGCGCGCATTGCAGCCCGTTCCCCCGTCCATGCGCAACCCGGACCCGCCATGACGTTGCGGAAATAACCGCGCCGCTGCGGCTATACTTCCCCGGGGATTCGGTGTAGGAGCCCCGGATGGCCTGAAGGTTCCGGGTCCGCGACAGGGAGAGCGGACGACAGGGGCGGTGGGCCGGTTTTTGGCTCACATAGGGGTGCAGGGCACCCCGGACAGGACAGATAATGGTTATGGAACGCGTCGCCGGGCCGCTGAAAGCGGCTTTGGCAGCAAAGGGTTATGAATCGCTGACCCCCGTGCAGGAGGCCGTGCTGGCCGAAGGGCTGGAAGGCCGCGACCTGCTGGTGTCGGCCCAGACCGGCAGCGGCAAGACCGTGGCCTTTGGTCTGGCCATGGCCCCCGAGGTGCTGGGCGGGATGGACCTGCTGCTGCCCGCGGAAAAGCCGCTGGCTCTGGTCATCGCGCCCACGCGCGAACTGGCCCTGCAGGTGCAGCGTGAGCTGGTCTGGCTTTATGCCGATGCCACCGTCGCCTCCTGTGTGGGGGGCATGGACTACCGCACCGAACGCCGCGCGCTGGACCGTGGCGCGCATCTGGTGGTGGGCACCCCCGGCCGCCTGCGCGACCATGTGGAGCGTGGGTCTCTGGATCTGTCGGATCTGCGCGCCGTCGTGCTGGATGAAGCCGACGAAATGCTGGACATGGGCTTTTCCGAGGATCTGGAATTCCTGCTGGGCCATGCGCCCGAAGACAAGCGCGTGCTGATGTTCTCGGCCACGGTGCCGAAGGAAATCGCCACGCTGGCCGCGACCTACCAGCGCGATGCCCGCCGGCTTGAGGTGAAAAGCGAGGCCAGCCAGCACGCCGATATCGAATACCGCGCGATCAGCGTCACCAACCGTGACCGCGAACCGGCGATCTTCAACCTGCTGCGCTGGCATGATTCCCGCGTGGCCATCGTCTTTGCCAAGACCCGGGCGAACGTGAACCACCTGCATGCGCGGATGGTGAACCGCGGCTTCCCGGTCGTGGCCCTGTCAGGCGAGCTGAGCCAGACCGAACGTCTGCATGCGCTGCAGGCGCTGCGCGATGGCCGCGCCCGCGTCTGCATCGCCACTGACGTGGCCGCCCGCGGGATCGACCTGCCGGGGCTGGATCTGGTGATTCACGCCGATCTGCCCACGAACCCCGAAACCCTGCTGCACCGGTCGGGCCGGACCGGCCGGGCCGGGCGCAAGGGGACCTCGGTCCTCGTGGTGCCGCAATCGGAATTCCGCAAGGCCAACCGCATCCTGCAGGGCGCCAAGGTCGTGGCCGAATGGGGCAAGGCGCCGGGCGCCGATGCCGTGCAATCGCGTGAGGATGAGCGGCTGGTCGCAGACCCCGCGCTGACCGAGGCCCTGGGCGAAGAGGCCGGGATCGCCAATGCGCTGCTGGAGCAGCACGGCCCCGAGGCGATTGCCGCGGCCTTCGTGCGGCTGTGGCGCGCGGGCCGTTCTGCGCCCGAGGAACTGGCCGAAGATCTGCCGCCGCCCACCCCGGTCGCCCCGCGCGAACGCGGCGAATTCGGCGCGTCGGTCTGGTATCGCGTGTCGGTCGGCCACACCGGCCGGGCCGAGGCGCGCTGGCTTTTGCCGAAGATCTGCGATGCGGGCAGCATTGCCAAGGACGGCATTGGCGCGATCCGCGTGCAGCAGGACATGACCTTCGTGCAGATCGCCGAAGCCCTTGCCCCCCGCTTTGGTGAGATGGTCGAGATCGAGCCAGGCCTGACCATGACCCGCCTGACCGAGGCGCCGGAATTCGGCCCCACCGGGCGCGTCGGCACCCGCCCCGAAGGCCGCGCCCCGCGGCGTGACAGCGCGAAGCCCGCCTATCAGCCCAAGCCCGCCCGCATTGTCGAGGACGGCGAAGACGGCGGCGACGTGCGGGAACCTGCGCGCAAGGTCTGGGCCAAGCGGACCGAGGAGCGCCGCCCGGAACCCGCGCGCGAGAACAACGATTTCACCCCGCGCAAGCCGCGCCCCGACTGGGACCCGGACCGCAAGCCGCGGTCTGACTGGGACGCCGACCGCAAGCCGCGTCCGCGCAGCGACGATGCGGCGGGCGACGGTGGCAAACCGCGCTGGTCGAAGGACGGCGAAAAGCCCGGCTACAAATCGGCGGGCTTCCGGTCACACGGTGGGCCTGCGGGCGGCAAACCGGCGCGCGCGACCGGGTTCAAAAGCCATTCGGCCGAAGGCGGGTTCAAGAAGCGCGAGGATTATGCCCCGCGCAGCAGCGGTCCGCGCGATTCCGCACCCCGCGAAGATGGCTATGCCCCGCGCAAACCGCGGGCCGAAGGGGGCGCCGAAGGCCGCCCCTATGTGAAGCGCGAACGCCCCTCTGACGGTGGCAAGCCGGAAGGCCGCAGCTGGGGCGCCAAGAGCCATGGTGACCGCACCGAAGGGGCCAAGCCCTTTGCGAAGAAGCCGTTCTCGAAATCCGGGCCGAAGCCCGGCCCGGCCCGCCCGGCCGCGCCCAAGGCCGATGCCAAGGACACGTCCAAGCGCTTCGTGCCGCCAAAGCGTCCCCGGGCCTGACCGAGGGCGGGGGGCCGTCTGCCCCCTGATGCCATCGGTTCAGGAACCGATGGCCTTCCCCCCGAGGATATTTGAACCAAGATGAAGGGGCGGTTTCGCCCCTTTTTTCATGCCTGCTCAACCGGTGAAGCCTGGCGCGCGAAAGACCTCTTCGCCCTTGCTCAGCGTCAGCAGCACCTGCGTCGCGGCAATTTCGACCCGGGACAGGGCAAAGATGTCGCGGTCCAGAAGCACCAGATCAGCCGCCAGGCCGGGCAGCAGGCGGCCTGCCAGATCCCCGCGCCATGCCGCCGCCGCGGCCTGCGCGGTATAGGCCAGCACACAATCCTCGACCGTCAAGGCCGGGTCCGTGGCGGCGATGACCGCGAATGGGTTCAGCGGATGGGCCGGCCAGTCCGATGACAGGCAGAAAGGCAGGCCATCTTCCGGGCGCGGGGCTGCGGGCGGAAGCCGAGCCATCAGGCCGGGCACGGAGGCCGCGGGCGGCGGCGTGATCTGGTGGAGCGCGGGCCATGCACCATTTGTACCCCGGGCAGCACGCAAGGCCTGCTGCACAAGGGCGCGGGCCGCCTCGGTCGCAGCTTCGATCCGCAGCTGGAACCGGGCGGCATCCAGCGCGGTCACGAGCCGCGCCAGCTGCACCGGGTCCGGGTCGTCGGGCAGGACCAGTCCCGCCGCGAACAGGTGCAGATCCGGCTCCGGCAGCGCCGCCCGCAGCGCCAGAAGCGGGGGCAGCGCCTCCTCTGGCGGTATGTCCGCCGCTACCGGCGCCACGCCTGCCACCCGCAATGTCAGCTCCCCCGCCTCCATCGCCTGCGCGTAGATCCGCGCCTCACGCCCGGTCATCCGGGGATCGGTCACACCGGTCAGGCCATGGGCATGGGCCAAGGCCTGCGCCGCCAGAAGCCCGCGCTGATATTGCGCATCGGTCAGCGGCGGCAGCCGCGCCATGGCCCAGGCGATGGCCCCGCCATGCAGCATCCCCGTCGGCTGGCCCGAGGGAGTGCGCACGATACGGCCACCCGGCGGGTCGGCGATTTCGCGGGTGATCCCGGCCATGGTCATCGCCGCGCTGTTCAGGCAGGCGCGCTGGCCACCCGCGTCACGGATCACCGCCGGGCGGCCGCCGGTGGCCGCGTCGATGGAAATGGCGGTCAGGTTGGTGTCGGTGAAGGTGCCCAGATGCCAGCCCGCGCCAAGGATGACCGGCAGGTCGGGGTTGCGGGCGGCATGGACGGCCAGCCGGGCGCGCAGATCCGGCAGGCTTTCGCTGCCGGTCAACGTGGCGGCGGTGACCAGATCGGCCCCACCTGACAGGAGGCGCAGCCGCGCGTCCTGAAAGCCGGGCAGGACCAGACGCCCGCCCGCGTCGATCACGCGCGCATCTTCGGCGGCGCTGGCAGCAATGGCGGCGGCCGGGCCAAGGGCGGCAATGCGCCCTTCGCGGATCAGAAGCGCCTCGGCCCCGGGCCGGGCAGCATCCATGGTGCGGATGCAGGCATTGGTCAGAACAAGGTCCGTCATGATGCGGGCACCTTGCCCGGATCATCCTGCGAAGAACATGGGGCGGTTGCGCGGGCCCGCGGGGCCAGCCGAAAAGCGCCGGGCCGGGGTCAGAGCTTCGGCAGTTCCGCCACCACCGCCCGGGCCGCGGCAGCCGGATTGGCCGCCGTCCAGATCGGGCGGCCCACGACGATATGGTCGGCGCCATCGGCAATCGCCTGATGCGGGGTGGCGATGCGTTTCTGATCCCCCACAGCGGCCCCCGCAGGCCGGACGCCGGGCGTGACGATCAGCTTGCCCGCCGCTTCGGGCAAGGCACGGATCAGCGCCGCCTCCTGCGGGCTGGCAATCACGCCATCGGCCCCCGCTGCCAGCGCCCGCGCCGCGCGTTCGACGGTGATGTCGTGAATATCCCCTGCCACGATCATATTCGCATCCAGATCGGCCCGGTCCAGCGAGGTGAGGACGGTCACGGCAAGCACCTTCAGCCCGGTCCCCGCCCGCCCCTGCGCCGCCGCGCGCACCACCTGCGGATCGCCATGCACGGTCAGAAAATCCAGCCCCAGCTGCGCGATGCCGCGCACGGCATTTTCGACCGTCTGGCCGATGTCGAACAGCTTCAGGTCCAGGAACACCCGCTTGCCATGCTGCTGCTTCAGCTCCATCGCCAGCGCCAGTCCGCCGCCGGTCAGCATCCCCAGCCCGACCTTGTAGAAGCTGGCGGCGTCGCCGATCGTCTCGGCAATCTTCAGCGCCGAAAGCACATCGGGCACGTCCAGCGCAACGATCAGGCGGTCATCCATCGGGGCCTCCGGTCCAGGGTGCCTTCCCATAGGGCGCGGCGCGTCGTCACGCAACCGCCGCTTCGTTGACAGCCGCCGGTTTCGGCGCGAGTTTGGACCGAAACGAAAGGGACAGGCATGGATATCACCGTCACGGTCGAGCGGCCCGAGGAAGGCCCCGGATCGGGCCCCATTCAGGTAGGCTGGTTCCTGACCAGCGACAAGAATGCGGTGCTGTATGATCCGCCCGAGCGGGTCAGTTTCCGGCAGACCAACCGGACCCATGCCAAAAGCGCGTCGCGCTGTCCGGGGGTGATCCAGCTGGAAAGCCGGTATTTCATGGTGAAATGCCCGTTCGACCTGCATATCGGCTTTCGCCGCGAGGAGAACGGCAAGCCGGTGCTGATCAACCGCGCGGGCACGGCAAGCCCGGTCCGTTCCGGCAAGCTGAACGAGATGCTGACGCTGGTGAATGAGGCCGAGTGGCGCTATCCGGACCGGCCCACGGTGCAGCTGGGCCTGCCCTACTGCTTCATCGCCGATGAGCTGGTCTATATCACCCAGCTGTCGCCCTTCATGCATTACCGTCCCGATCCGCTGCCGGGCACGATCTTCGGCGGACGGTTCCCCGTTTCGGTCTGGCCGCGGCCGCTGATGTGGGCCTTTGAATGGCACGAGCCGCAGAAGGACATCATCCTGAAACGGGGCGAGCCCCTGTTCTACGCCCAGTTTGAGGGCATGGACCCCGCGCGCCCGGTGCAGGTGGTCGAGGCAGAGCGGACGCCGGAGCTGGCCACCTATCTGGAGCAGATCGGCGGGGTGGTGAATTACGTCAACCAGACCTTCGGCCTGTTCAAGGCGGCCGAGGCCCTGCGGCCGAAAAAGCTGCTGACGCCCAAGACGCGCGGATGATTTCGGTCCTTGAGACGGTCACGCCTTCAGGGGAGGTGACCGAGATCCTGCGGATGGCGGGCCGGGTCGAGGCGCCGAACTGGTCGCCCTGCGGCACCTGGCTGCTGGTGAACCATCAGAGCCGTTTGTGGCGGGTGCCGCTGGACCGGCCCCGGCTGGAGCCGATCGACACCGGCGTGGCGGTGAGGTGCAACAACGACCACGGCTTTACCCGTGACGGGCGCATCCTTCTGGGCAGCCATCATGAGGGACGCGGCGCGCAGATCTATGCGGTGCCGGTTGCGGGCGGCATGCCGGAGGTGATTTCGACCCAGCCGCCCAGTTGGTGGCACGGGCTGTCTCCGGACGGGGAAACCATGGTCTATGCCGCGGTCCGCAACGAACAGCGGGTCATCGACATCTACACCCGCGCGCTGGCCGGTGGACCGGAGCGGCGGCTGACCCGGGCCGAAGGCCATTCCGACGGGCCGGAGTTCAGCGCGGACGGAGCGCGGATCTACTGGAACTGCGACCGGCCGGACGGGGGCGGCCATGCGCAGATCTGGGTGATGAATGCCGATGGCAGCGGCCAGCGGCCACTGTTCCGGGATGACCGGGTGAACTGGTTCCCCCACCCGTCGCCCTGCGGACGCTGGCTGATCTGGCTCAGCTATCCGCCGGGGACCGAGGGGCATCCCTATGACCTGCCGGTGCAGCTGTGGATCGCAGACCCCGACGGGCAGGACCGCCGCGTGCTGCGGGAATTCACCGGCGGGCAGGGCAGCCTCAACGTGCCCCCCTGGGCGCCGGATGGCCATGCCTTTGCCTGTGTGCGGTATCTGCCGGAGGCTAGCGCCTGACGGACGCGGCGCTGCGGGCGCCGAAAATCGCGCTGCCCACGCGGATATGCGTCGCGCCATGTTCGATGGCGGTCTCGAAATCCGCGCTCATCCCCATCGACAGGCCTGACAGCCCGTTCCGCGCGGCAATCGCTGCCAGCAGGGTAAAATGGGGCGCCGGATGCTCATCCTCGGGCGGGATGCACATCAGGCCCTGAACCGGCAGGTCCATCATCCGGCAGGCGGCAATGAAATCATCGGCCTGCGCGGGCAGGATGCCGGCTTTCTGCGGCTCCTCGCCCGTATTCACCTGAATGAACAGATCCGGGCTTTTGCCCCGCGATCCGGCGAGCTTCGCCAGAGATTCGGCCAGCGAGGGGCGGTCGACCGAGTGGATGACGTCGAACAGCTCCACCGCGACCTTGGCCTTGTTGGTCTGCAGCGGCCCGATCATATGCAGTTCCACGCCCGGATAGCGCGCCTTCCAGGCCGGCCATTTGGTGCCGGCTTCCTGCACATAATTCTCGCCAAAGCGGCGATGACCCTGATCCAGCACCGCCTCGACCCGGTCGCCGGGCTGGATCTTCGACACCGCGATCAGCCTGACAGACCCCGCCTGCCGCCCGGCCCGTGCTTCGGCCGCGCGCATCCGTTCGGTGATCTCTGCCAGTGCCATGCCCATCCCCCGGTTTCCGGGCAGGACCCTAGCCGGAGAGAGGGCAAAGGGAAAGACCGCGCCGGAAAGCTGAGGCCGGAAATGAAAAGAGCGGGCCAAAGCCCGCTCTTTCCTTCGATCTGATCCGTAAGGATTAGAACGAGAACTTGATGCCGAGGTCGGCAACGGTCTTAGCATTGTCAGCATTGGAGTCAGCGATACCACCAACGACCGTCGCACCACCGCCCAGGCTGTAGGAAGCGCCGATGCCATAGTTCAGAACCGAGTCATCACCGATGCTGGCGATAACGGCCGAGTAGTTGGTTTGCTTCAGGTACGCCGAGACGCCGATGTCACCGAACGAATGCTCGACACCCAGACCGATCTGGTCGTCCATGGTCACACCGGACACGGCACGGTCATCAAACGAGCCGTACAGAGCATAAACAGTGGTGTCGCCGAAGGCAGCAGTTGCACCCAGCCAGATGGCCGACGGATCAACGCCAGAGGTCATGTCGATGGTTTCGTAAGCCAGGCTCACCGAGTAGTTGCCAGCAGCATACTTGGCGCCCAGTGCGAAGGCTTGATTGTCATCCGTCGACGACAGACCTTGATAACCGTCCGTGAACGAAGCCGCGAAAGTGAAGGCATCGAACGAATAGGTGTAGAGCAGCGAGGGGTTGTCACGGTTGGTGATGCTGTCAGCACCGTCACCGGTCAGGTAGTCGCCTTCGTTGGCACCCGAAGAACCCGGAGCAGCGTTGCCGTCCAGATCGGTAAATCCGACTTCGGGCAGGTCGAACAGGACAGCTTCGGCGGCGCCGACGGTGTCACCCATTTCGATCTTGCCGAAAGCGCCCGAAACCCAGATCGAGCCAGCCGAACCGGTCGAAGCCGAAGCGCCAAGTTCGTCTTCTTGGTCAACGCGGAACGCGGCGCCGAACGACAGGCCGGTGTCGGTTTCGCCGGTCAGGTTGAACTTCACGCGGGCGCGGCTGGAGAAGTTCCAGTCGTCGCCATTGTAGACGATACCCATGCGGCCGTCGCCCGACAGAGACACTTCCGCAGCGGCGAAGCCGGCGCCAGCAACCAGGAAGCTGGTGGCGAGAAGAACCTTCTTCATCTTTTCCCTCATTTCATTTTCAAGGTCGCCCACCGCAGAACTTCCACAGCAGGAATGCAGTCTATTTCTACTTCTGCAGGCCTGATTGCAACTTCGGGAAACCGGATGCGGCCAATCCGTGGCGAGTCTGGTGCACCAATGCCACAGATGCGGCAGGCGCGGTCCGGATCACCCGCCCTGCCCGGGGATGAAAAGCGCTTGGCTTGCGGGGGGCGCTCGGCTAGGAAGCAGGCAGGCGTATCCCTAAAGGCGGGTGGCATGGCTGCGACTTTCATCCTGCGTTCGGCGACAGTTCTGGCCCTGTGCGGCACCCTTGCGGGCTGTGGCGGATCGGGGCTTTTCGGCGCATCGCGCGATGGCGTGGTGACGGCGGATGAGTTCGCGTCAAAGCAGAAGGCCGATGAACAGCGCGCTGCGCTGGCCAAGGCGCGCGGCGAAGACAAGCGTGAATCCACGCTCTGGGACCTTTTTTCCAACGCTGACGACCCCAACAAGACGGTGGAAGTGAACAAGTACCTCTGGCAGGCCAGCCTTGAGGTGCTGAACTTCCTGCCGGTGGAAACGGTGGACCCGTTCACCGGGGTGATCGTGACCGGCTACGGCACCCCGCCCGGCGGCGGCCGCGCGTATCGCGCCACGATCTATGTGCAGGACCCGGCGCTGGAAGCGCGCAGCCTGAAGGTCTCGCTTCAGACCAAGGGCGGGGGCGCCGTCTCGCCCGAGACGCTGCGCGCGGTGGAAGATGCGATCCTGACCCGTGCGCGGCAGCTGCGCATCCGCGACTCGAAGCTCTGACACTGCCGTGGGCGATTGCCGCTTTTGCGGGCAGTCAGCGCCGTGACATTGCAATCCGAATCAGCGCCCGCTCCATCAGCGCCATGCCCGGCGCGCGTGAGGCCGACCGCAGCGTCAGGTCGGTGTCCAGAAGCTGGGCGATTGCCGCCTCAAGGGCGCGCAGGGGCCAGCCCTGCAGCTGCCGCTGCATCCGGTCCCGCCGCGGCCCGAAGACCCGCGCGCGCATCAGCCCGGCCTGCACCCCACCCGGATCCGAGGCGGCAACCTGCAGGCTGCGGAAATGCCTCAGCACCTGAATGCAAAGGGTGACGGGCAGCACGCCCTGCCCTTCCAGCCGCCGCATCAGCGCCCCGATCGCCCGGCCCTCGCCCTCGGCCACGGCATTGAGCAGGTCATCGACCTCGGCCTCCAATGTGGCGGGCGCAAGGGCGGCCACTTCGGCGGGTGTCAGGGGCGCCGCATCGCCCCATTTGTAAAGACCGATCTTCTCCAGCGTCTGGCGGAAATCGCCGGGATCCAGTGCTTTGGACAGGGTGACCAGATCGGCCATCGCCTCGCGCCCGACATCCTGCAGGCCGGCGCGCTTCAACTCCGCCTCGATCTCCTCGCGCGAGGGGGGATCGTCATAAAGCCCGATGCAAACAGCATTGGGGTGCTTTTCGAATAGCGTCTTCAGCGGGGATTTCGCGGTCAGATTGCCCGCGGCCACCACGATATTCGCATCCCCCGGACGCCACGCCTTCAGCGCGGCGGCAATGGTTTCGGTCAGGCCATCGGTGGCGTCTTCGACAAAGGCCACGCGCGGACCCGGGAAAAAGCCCACCTCGCGGATGCCATCGGCCAGAAGCGCGCCGTCGCGGCGCAGATCGCCCGCGGAGAGCCGGGTCAGCCGCATCTCTGCCTCCCCTTCCGGGCCGATCAGGGCGGCAATCGCCTCCTGCCGTTTCATCGCCACCCGCATCGCATCGGCGCCGAAGATCAGCAGACCCGCGCGGCCCGGATCGGGTCTGGCCAGATAGCGGGTCGCCTCGACCCCGCGCAGCAGCATCGGCTCAGGCCCGGGCGGCGATCAGCCGGGTCACGATCTGATCGGCCAGAATGCGCATCAGCCGGTAGGCGGCATCTTCCTCGGCCGCCAGAAGCGCCACGGTCGAGCCGGTGGCCGCATAGGCGGTGAAGCTCTGCACCCGGCCGCTGGCCACCAGCGTGCCCGTGGCCGTTTCCGTCAGCCGGTAGTCGATGGTGCCGCGCAGGTTGTAGCGGGTGGTGCGGCTGTCGGTGGTGATGCCAACGCCAAGCGTCTCGGTCTCGATGGAATAGGTCAGGTCATAGCGATGATCTTCGGGACGGCCGAGCCGTTCCTCGATCCGCTCGACAAAGTCGAAATCGTCCTTGGCCTTCGGATCGGCAACCCGCACCGTGCCCAGAAGCGCCGTCGCCGCCCCCCCGGGCCCATAAGCCGGGGTAAAGCCGCAGGCGGCCAGCGCCAGCGGCATCAGAAACAGGCTGCGGCGGCGCAGCATAAGAGGGTCAGGCGACGACATTGATGATGCGCCCCGGCACGACGATGATCTTCTTCACCGGGTTTCCGGCAAGGAATCTGATCACATCCTCATTCGCCAGCGCGATCTTTTCAACCTCGGCCTTGTCCATATCCTTGGGCACGGTGATTTCAGCCCGGCGTTTGCCGTTGATCTGGATGGGAAGCGTCACCGTGTCATCAACCAAAAGCGCCGGATCGGCCTTGGGCCAGGGCGCGGTGGCGCAGAGACCGGCACCACCCTGATAGGTCCAGATCGATTCGGCGATATGCGGCACCATCGGCGACATCAGCTTGGCCAAAGTGCGGATCGCCTCTTTCATCACCGGGGTCGAGGCATTGGCCCGCGCGATGGTGTTGGTAAAGGCGTAAAGCGCGGCGATGGCCTTGTTGAAGGCAAAGCCGTCAATGCCGCGGGTGACCTCGTCCACGGCGCGGGCAGTGGCGCGACGCAGGTCGTCATCGCCCTCGCCCACGTGATCCGCCGGCATCTCGCCGATGCGCGAGCACAGGCCCCAGACGCGGCTGAGGTGCTTGAACGTGGCCTCGGCGCCCGAGGCGGTCCATTCCACGTCCCGCTCAGGCGGGCTGTCGGACATCACGAACCAGCGCGCGGTATCGGCCCCGAACTGCGCGATGATGTTCATCGGATCGACGACGTTCTTCTTCGACTTCGACATCTTGGCCGAAGGGATGACATCGACCAGTGCGCCTTCGTCGCGCAGCCCCTGAATCCAGGCGTCCACATCGGGAATGCTGTCCGGTTCAGGCGCGGGCACATCGCCCAGCACCACGACACGCCGGTCACCCACGGCCAGAACCGTCACATCTTCGGGCAGGTGATAGACCGGGCGGCCCTTGTCATCGGTGGTCTTGTAGATCTCATGCGTGACCATCCCTTGGGTGAACAGCGCATTGAACGGCTCCCGCGCCTTGGCGGGCAGATGGCCGGTCTCGTTCATCGCCCGGGCAAAGAACCGGGAATAGAGGAGGTGCAGGATCGCATGTTCGATCCCGCCGATATACTGGTCCACGTTCATCCAGTAATCGGCATCCTCGGCCACGGTCGGCGTGGTGGCGCGCGGCGCGGTGAAGCGGGCGTAATACCAGGACGAATCGACGAAAGTGTCCATCGTGTCCGTCTCGCGCCGGGCGGGGGCGCCGCAGGACGGGCAGGCCACGTTGCGCCATGTCGGGTGGCGGTCCAGCGGATTGCCGGGCACGTCAAAACTGACATCATAAGGCAGCTCGACCGGCAGGTTCTCTTTCTTCTCGGGCACCACGCCGCAGGTGGCGCAATGCACCACCGGGATCGGGCAGCCCCAGTAGCGCTGACGGCTGACGCCCCAGTCGCGCAGACGGAACTTGGTCACGCCGCGACCAAAGCCCTGCGCCTCGGCCAAGGCGATGGCATCCAGAATGCCCTGATCGCCGGTCTTGACCGTCGCGCCCGCGACATTGCGGATATACTGCACCCGCTCGGTCTTGGCGGGCACGAAGGGTTCGGACAACGCGGTCTCTTCCGCGCCCTCGGCCACAAAGACCGGCGGGATCGGCAGGCCGTATTTGGTGGCGAATTCGAAGTCGCGGGCGTCATGGGCCGGGCAGCCGAAGATCGCGCCGGTGCCGTAATCCATCAGGATGAAATTCGCGACCCAGACCGGCAACAGTTGGTCGGGGTTCAGCGGATGCCGGACCCGCAGGCCGGTGTCGATGCCGACCTTTTCCGCCGTCTCCAGCTCTTCGGCGGTGGTGCCGCCCTTGCGGCAGTCGGCGATGAAGGCGGCCAGCTCGGGGTCGGCCGCTTCCAGCGCCTTGGCCAGCGGGTGATCGGCGGCGATGGCGGCAAAGCTGGCGCCATGCAGCGTGTCGGGCCGGGTGGTATACACCTCCAGCTTTTCAAAGCCGGCGGGCGCATCCACGGTGTCAAAGGCGAACTGCAGCCCCTGCGATTTGCCGATCCAGTTGGCCTGCATCAGGCGCACCTTCTCGGGCCAGTCCTTCAGCCCGTCCAGCGACGCCAGCAGATCCTCGGAATAATCGCTGATCTTGAAGAACCACTGCGTCAGCTCGCGCCGCTCAACCGCAGCACCGGACCGCCAGCCCTTGCCGTCAATCACCTGCTCATTCGCCAGCACGGTCATGTCGACCGGGTCCCAGTTCACCACCGCCGCCTTGCGGTAGACGAGGCCCTTTTCCATCATGTCGATGAACATGGCCTGCTGCTGGCCGTAATATTCCGGGTCGCAGGTGGCGAATTCGCGGCTCCAGTCGATCGACAGGCCCAGCGGTTTCATCTGGGTCTTCATCACGTCGATATTGCCGTAGGTCCAGTCTTTCGGATGGCCGCCCCGCTCCATCGCCGCGTTTTCGGCAGGCATGCCGAAGGCGTCCCAACCCATGGGATGCAGCACGGAAAAGCCGCAGCTGGATTTGTAGCGCGCGACCACGTCGCCCATCGTGTAGTTGCGGACATGGCCCATGTGAATGCGCCCCGACGGATAGGGGAACATCTCCAGCACATAATATTTCGGCTTGGCCGGGTCGCGCTTGGCGGTAAACGTGCCTGCCTCGTCCCAGGCGGCCTGCCATTTGGGTTCGATAGCGGAGGGTTCATAGCGCGACATGGGAAAGCCTCTCGATCCAGCCCGCAGGGCTTAGCGCCCCTGTCGCCCAAGGTAAAGCGCAGCCTGCCGTTCCCCGCCACGGCAGCGGTCCTTCGCATGCCACGTTGCCGTGGCGGCAACGTCATCGGCCCTTGCGCCCGGCTCTCGGCTGCCGCAACCCTGCGGCATGCCCGATGCCATCCACCACCCGTTTCCCGAACCGCCGCCCGAGGGCGGGGCCACCGAAGTTGCACCCGGCCTTCTGTGGCTGCGCCTGCCGCTGCCGATGGCGCTGGACCATGTGAATGTCTATGCGTTGGAGGAGCCGGAGGGCTGGACGCTGATCGACACCGGCATGCACTCCCGCCGCAGCGTGGCCCTGTGGGAGCGGTTACTGGCCGGTCCGCTGCGCGGGTGGCCGGTGATCCGAGTGGTGGGCACCCATCACCACCCGGACCACATCGGGATGGCGGGCTGGTTTCAGACCCGCGGGGCCAGCCTCTGGATGACGCGGACGGCATGGCTTTATGCCCGGATGCTGACCCTGGATGTGCAGGAGACGCCCACGCCGGAATCGCTTGCCTTCTGGCGGCACGCCGGGTTGCCGCCGGACCGGCTGGCAACCCGCGCCGCGGAACGGCCGTTCAACTTTGCCGATACGGTGCATCCCATCCCGGTGGGGTTCACGCGGCTGACCGAAGGGCAGGTGCTGCGGATGGGCAGGCGGGACTGGACCGTCCGCATCGGCCATGGCCATGCGCCCTCACACGCCACCTTCTGGACCGATGGCCTTGTGCTGGGCGGCGACCAGCTGCTGCCCGGCATTTCCGCCAATATAGGTGTCTACCCGACCGAGCCTGAGGCCGATCCGCTGGCCGACTGGCTGGACAGCTGCGCCCGGCTGGCAGAGTTCGCCCGCGAGGATCAGCTGGTGCTGCCCGGCCACAAGCTGCCCTTCACCGGCCTGCCGTTCCGGCTGTCGCAGATGGCCGCGAACCATCAGACCGCACTGGACCGGCTGCGCGCGCATCTGACGGTGCCGCGGACGGCCTATGGCTGCTTTCCCGCCCTCTTCCACCGCCCCGTCGGCCCCGCGGAAGAGGGGCTGGCGCTGGTCGAGGCGGTGGCGCATCTGAACTACCTCTTGCATCGGGGAGAGGTCTCGCGCCTCCTTGGGCCCGCGGGGGAGTGGCTGTGGCAGGGACAGAAAGCATGAGCGGACCGAAGCGGAAGCTGCCGGCGAAAGCACCGGCCGCAGGCATGGCGCGCGCGGCCCATGACCGGTTGATCGCCTATATCCGCCATTTCGAAAGCGGGCTGAACCCCGATGAGGAAATCGCCATGGGCTTTGCCGGGGGCGAGGCGGGCATCCTGCGCATCGAAGGGATCGGCTGGTCCGACCCCGATATCGTCACCTTCTATGGTCGCGACGAAGACGGGCTGAAGACCCAGTTGGTGCAGCATGTCAGCCAGCTTTCGGTCATCCTGCGCGCAGTGCCGCTGGCCCGGCCCGAGGCCCCGCCCCGCCGCATCGGCTTTGCCCTGACCGGAGGCTGGCGCGGCGGCGAATCCGGTGATGCCTCTGCGGGCGACATCGACAGCTGACCGGGTGACACTGGCGCGTGAATCGGGTAACAACCCCGGGAAGCGAACAAAACCCGGGAATTTGCGCAGATGGCCGACCACGCCCACACCGAACACAAGCACGGCTCGATGGATATTCGGGACCATGAAAAGACTTTTGCGGGCTTCATCAAGATCACGACCTGGAGCGTTGTGGTGATCTTCGTGGTGCTGGTCTTCATGGCGCTGGCCGGCGGCTGACGCAGATCCGGGAGATGGGAATGGTCCGTGCGATCATGGCGCTCTGCGCCGCGCTGCTGCTTGCGGCCTGCGGCGTCGACAATACCTCGGCGCCCGATGCCGAAATCATGCGCTACAGATACGTGGCCGGGCCGCCCACCTCGATCACGCTGTTCACGACAGTGAACGACCGCAACAACACCGGCGCGCATTCCGCGCTGCTGGTGAACGGATCGGAACGGGTGCTGTTCGACCCGGCCGGCACCTTCAGCCATCCCCATGCCCCGGTGCGCGGTGACGTGCATTACGGCATGACGGACAAGCTGGTGAACTTCTATCTGGATTATCACGCCCGCGATTCCGAGAAGGAAAAGTTCCACGTCATCGAGCAGACGCTTCTCGTCCCGCCCGAAACGGCAGAGCTGATCCTGCAACGGGTGAAGTCGAACGGCGCGGTGCCGAAGGCCTATTGCGCCAATTCGATCTCCAGCCTGCTGCGCGACATCCCCGGCTTTGAAAACATCGGCGTGACCTTCTTCCCGCTGAAGCTGGAGGCGCAGTTTGCCGAGATGCCCGGCGTCAGTCGCCGGATCATCACCGAAGAGAATGACAATCCCGGCGCGGGCCATGGCGTCATCCTGATCGACGACGACGGCAATGTGATGAACTAGGCCGGGGCCGTGCGCATTCTGGGCGTCATCCTGGCCGGGGGTCAGGCCCGACGGATGGGCGGGGCCGACAAGGCGCTGATGACATTGGACGGGCGCCCGCTCTTGGCCCATGCCATCGGCCGGCTGGCGCCGCAGGTGGCGACGCTGGCGCTTTCGGCCAACGGGGACCCGGCGCGATTTGCAGCCTTCGGCCTGCCCGTGCTGGCGGACGACCAGCCACTGGGCCCCCTGTCCGGCATTCTGGCCGGGTTGCGCCACGCGCAGGCCACAGGTCATGACGCGGTGCTCAGCGTCCCGGTGGACTGCCCCTTCCTGCCCGCCGATCTGGCCGCCCGGCTGTGCTCCGCAAGCGAAGACGGCGCGGCGCCGGTTCTGGCGCAGGCGGGGCGGGCGCATCCGGCCACCGCGCTGTGGCCCGTGGCGATGACCGGGCGTCTGGCCGGTTTCCTCGCCTCTGGCGCGAAACCCAGGATCATGGATTTCGCCGCCGCCCAAGGGGCCCGGACCGCGGATTTCCCCGACGCCGCCGCATTCGCCAATCTGAACACGCCCGAGGATCTCGGCGCGGCTCAGGGGAAAATGTGATGAAGCTTTACGGCATCATCGGCTGGCAGAATTCCGGCAAGACCACCCTGCTGGAGCAGCTTGTCGCCGAAATCACCGGGCGCGGCTTCACCGTCTCGACCGTGAAGCACGCCCATCACGACGTGGATCTGGATCAGCCCGGCAAGGACACCTTCCGCCACCGGCAGGCGGGCGCGCAAGAGGTGGTGCTGTCCACCGGCCGCCGCATGGTCCTGATGCGGGAACATCGCGGGGCAGAGCCGCCTCTGGCCGAGGTGCTGGCCCGGCTGGCCCCGGTCGATCTGGTGCTGATCGAGGGCTACAAGCGCGACAGCCATCCGAAAATCGAAGTCTGGCGTCCGGCCCGCGGGGCGGATCTGATCCAGCCGGGTGATCCGAACGTGCGGGCGGTGGCCACGGATGGCATGCCCGGCCCGCTGTCGGTTCCGGTGCTGGACCTGAACGATATCCCTGCCGTGGCCGGGTTCATCCTGCGGGATTGCGGCCTTGTCGCCTGATGTCTCCACCGCCGGACACGACACATGGTGACGATCCGCCAAGGCCTTGCCGCCGAACACCGCGCCGAAGCCGTCCGCATCTATTGGGAGGCGTTCGGCGGCAAGCTGGGCCTTGTCCTTGGCCCCGACACCCGGGCGCGCGGCTTTCTGGCGCGGGTGCTGCGGGCCGACCACTGCTTTTCGGCAGTGGACGGCGCCGGGCGGCTGGTGGGTGTGGCCGGCTTCAAATCCCCCCGCGGCAGCTTTGCCGGGGGCAGCGCCGCCGATCTGCGCGCCAGCTACGGGCGGTTCGGGGCGGCATGGCGCAGTGCGGTGCTGTGGCTTCTGTCGCATGAGGTGGACAACCACCGCTTTCTGATCGACGGGATCGCCGTGGCGCGCAGCAGCCGCGGACAGGGTGTGGGCCACGCCCTGCTGGAGGCCTTGTGCACCGAGGCGCGGGCGCGGGGCTATGCCTCGATCCGGCTGGAGGTGATCGACAGCAACTGGCGCGCGCGGGCGCTTTATGAACGGATGGGTTTCGTCGCCACCCGCACCGAACGGATGGGGCCGCTGCGCTATCTTTTCGGCTTCAGCGCGGCCACCACGATGGTGCGGCCGCTCAGCTGATTTCAGTCGAAGACGCCCGCGACGCGACCGAACAGCATGAAGGCCCGGGCGGTGCGGGTATCCGCCAGCTCGATCAGATCCGCGTCCGAGGCATTGCGCTCGAAGGCCTGGAACACCCGGTCAAAGGTGCGCAGGAAGTGATGCGCCGCATCGCGGAAGATCGTATCCTCGCGCATGCGCGACGCGGTCAGCGCCAGAGAGGAGCGGTCACGGATTCCACCCACGGCGCTGACGCCGCGCCCCCGCTCGCCGGTGGCAAAGCGGCGCCACAGTTCGGGGTGGGTCATCTCGGGGCGCAGGTCATCCATGTAGATGCCTTCCTGCGACAGGAGCGTCAGCACATCCTGCGCGGCGCGAATCAGCCGGGCGACCTCACGGTCCTCCAGCGCCAGACGCAGGGCACGAAAGCCTTCTTTGTCCTCGGGCGTTTCGGGGAACTGAAGCGCACGGATGAAATCCGTCACCGACAGCGGGCTGCGCAGCGCATCCGCAGGCGTGCCAAGCGCTAGCGCAGGCTGCTCGGCCTCCGGCTCGGCCCGCGGCGGCGCGAGGGCAGCCTTGCGATCCGCCGAAGGCACCGAAAGCGACGAATCCCGGCGCGACGAGAAGGTGGCCAGCACGGTTTCCGCCTGTTTGGCAGAGGCCGCGATCTCTTCCAGCTTCCGCTCGACCGAGGGTTTCAGCGCCGCCGCCTGCACCTGCGCCGTGGTCTGGATATAGCTTGCCCGCATGGCATCCACCGCCGCCTGCAGCCGCGCGGCCTCGGCCCGCAATTCGCGGACCGACCGCAAAGTGATCACCGCCGCCCAGATCAGCACCAAAGGCAGAAAAACGATCAGCAGGGTCATCACCAGACCCAGCGTCTTTTCCTCGTCCCCCGGGGGGGACGACAGGATATAGGACAGCACGGCCACGACCCAGACCACGCTCAGCCCGCCGCCAATGATCTCGGTCAACCGGCCCCTGTGCAAAGGCGGCAGATCGGCGGCGGGGTCACGGCGCGGGTCGGACTGCGGGGCCATGCTGATCCCTCAGACGTAGCGCACCGACAGGATCTCATAGCTGCGCCGGCCGCCGGGGGTGGCGACTTCGACGCTGTCGCCCTCTTCCTTGCCGATCAGCGCCCGCGCCAAGGGCGAGCGGATGTTCAGCAGCCCCTGTTCGATATTGGCCTCGACCTCGCCCACGATCTGGTAGGTCTTCTCCTCGTCGCTGTCTTCATCGACGATGGTGACCGTGGCCCCGAACTTCACGCCGCCCGACATTTTCGACGTGTCGATCACCTCGGCCAGCGACAGGATGCCTTCGACTTCCTTGATGCGGCCTTCGATGAAGCCCTGCTTTTCGCGCGCAGCATGGTATTCGGCATTTTCCGACAGGTCGCCCAAAGCGCGGGCTTCGGCAATTTCCTTGATGATGGCGGGACGCTCCTCGGCCTTGAGGTGCTTGAGTTCCGCGTCCAGCCGGTCAAAGCCCGCGCGGGTCATGGGGATCTTTTCCATGGTCCTGCCATTCCGATCAAAATGAAGAAGCCACGGCCCGGTTCCCCGGCCCATGACTTCACGCCTCCTGCGGGGTCCTACCTTGCGTGGCGGACGGCAAATTGCAAGGGGCATGGCGGGGCCGGCGGGCGGACTGTCGCCACCCGGCAAGAATATTTCCCCATATCCACAGAGATAAGCCGTGATGTTGCGTCATGGTTGACCTTAGGGCGACCATGGGGCAATCACGAACCGCCCAGGCCAGGCACGGCGGCGCGCCCGCGCCCGACGCACAGCAGGAGAGACCGGATGTCCGAAATCGTACGCGAGTCGATGGAATATGATGTTGTGATCGTGGGGGCGGGGCCCTCCGGTCTGTCGGCCGCGATCCGCCTGAAACAGCTGGACCCCGATCTGTCGGTTGTGGTGCTGGAAAAGGGGTCCGAGGTCGGCGCGCATATCCTCTCCGGTGCCGTACTGGACCCTTCGGGTCTGGACGCGCTGTTGCCCGACTGGCGCCAGATGGATGCGCCGATCAAGACCGAAGTCACGCACGACAACTTCTACCTCTTGGGGCCGGCCGGGCAGATCCGCATTCCGAACTTCCCCATGCCGCCCCTGATGTCGAACCATGGCAATTACATCGTCTCGATGGCGAATGTCTGCCGCTGGATGGCCGCCGTGGCCGAGGGGCTGGGCGTCGAGATCTTCCCGGGCATGGCGGCCAGCCATCTGGTCTTTGACGGCAACCGGGTGGCCGGCGTGGTCGCGGGCGAATTCGGGCTGGACCCCGCCACCGGCCTGCCGGGCGACGGCTATGAGCCGGGGATGGAGCTGCGCGGCAAATACGTCTTCCTGTCCGAAGGCGTGCGCGGCAGCCTCGCCAAGCAGGTGATCGAGAAATACGACCTGTCCAAAGGCCATTGCCCGCAGAAATTCGGCCTTGGCATGAAGGAAATCTGGGAGATTGACCCGGCCAAGCACAAGCTGGGCACGGTGACGCACACGATGGGCTGGCCGCTCGGGTCAAATGCGGGCGGCGGCAGCTTCATCTATCACCTTGAAAACAATCAGGTCTATGTGGGGTTTGTGGTCCACCTGAACTACAAGAACCCCTACCTTTACCCCTATGCCGAATTCCAGCGGTTCAAGCATCACCCGATGGTGGCCGAGCTTCTGAAGGGCGGCAAGCGCGTGGCCTATGGCGCCCGCGCGATCAGCGAGGGCGGCTGGCAGTCGATCCCCAAGATGGTGGCGCCGGGCGTGGCGCTTCTGGGCTGCTCGGCCGGCCTCGTGAACGTGCCGCGGATCAAGGGCAACCACAACGCCATGCTGTCCGGCAAGGCCGCGGCCGAAGCGGCCCATGCCGCGATCAAGGCCGGGCGGATGGGCGATGAGCTGACCGCCTATGAGACCGAGGTCCGGCAGGGCGCCATCGGCAAGGATCTGAAGAAGGTCCGCAACGTGAAGCCCGCCTGGTCGAAATGGGGCCTGACCGCCAGCCTGATGCTGGGCGGGGCCGACATGTGGGCCAACACCTTCGGGCTGACCGTCCTTGGCACGCTGAAACACGGCAAGAACGACGCGCAAGCGACCGAGCGGGCGGACAAGCACAAGCCCATCGACTATCCCAAGCCCGATGGCGTCCTGTCCTTCGACCGGCTGACCAATGTGGCCTACAGCTTCACCAACCATGACGAACAGCAGCCCGCCCACCTGAAGCTGAAGGACCCCTCGGTCCCGATCGCGGTCAACCTGCCGCTTTATGCCGAACCGGCGCAGCGCTATTGCCCGGCGGGGGTCTATGAGGTCCTGGGCGAAGGCGCCGACGCGACCTTCCGCATCAACTTCCAGAACTGCGTCCACTGCAAGACCTGCGACATCAAGGACCCCAGCCAGAACATCGTCTGGACCACCCCAATGGGCGGAGGCGGGCCGAATTATCCAAATATGTAATGCCTCACGCAGAATTCAGCGCGAAATCGCGGGCCGGGCGGTGCGAACCCCCGGCCCGCATTGCATGCGGCCCGGGGCGCGGCTAGCCTGCCCCTGACGTCGAGGAGACCGCCCTTCATGACCCTTGCCCTGCCGCGCCTGACCGCCGCCGCGCTTTGCGCCGCCTTTGCGCTGGCCCCTCCGCTGGCCGCGCAGGAAACCGCCACGCCGCAGACGGAAGCTGCGCCCGAGGGGCCGGTCAATTCGGGCGCCTATCTGGCCGCCCGCAGCGCCGAAGCGCATGGCGATTTCCGCACCGCCGCCGGCTGGTTCGATCAGTCTCTGCAGGCCGACCCCACCAATACCGCCCTGATGGACGGCAGCATCTTCGCCCATCTGAACCTAGGCAATCTGGACACCGCGGCCCAGCTGTCGGCACAGCTGCGGGATCTGGACGGCAAAAGCGATCTGGCGGATTTCGCGCTGATCGCCCATGATGCCCAGACCGAGAATTACGAGGCGCTGATCGAGCGTCTCCGCGCAGGCGACAGCGTCGGTCCGCTGGTGGATCAGCTGACGCTGGCCTGGGCCGAGGTGGGGGCCGGACGGATGTCCGAAGCTCTGGCTCATTTCGACGAAATGGCGCGCAACCGCGGGTTCGAGGCCTATGCGCTTTATCACAAGGCGCTGGCGCTGGCGCTGGCCGGCGATTTCGAAGGGGCGGAACATATCCTCTCGGGCAAGGCGGCCGGCCCGATCAACCTGAACCGCCGTGGCGTCATCGCGCTGGTGCAGATCCTGTCGCAGCTGGAGCGGAACGACGAGGCTTTGGCCCTGCTGGACAAGGCCTTCGGCAATGATCCCGAACCCCAGGCCGAGGCGCTGCGGGCAAGGCTGCGCGCCGGGGAGTCCATTCCCTTCGACACCGCGCGATCGGCCCGCGAAGGCATTGCCGAGGTGTTCTTCACGCTGGCAACCCTGCTGAACGGCGAAAGCGACCCGGCGCTGGTGCTGATGAACAGCCGCACCGCGCTGGTGCTGAAGCCCGACCATACCGAGGCGCTTTTGCTGACGGCGGCAACGCTGGAGCAATTGCAGCAATACGATCTTGCGGTCGAGGTCTATGCGACGCTGCCCGCCGACAATCCCGCCTATTACAGCGCGGAACTGGGCCGGGCCGATGCGCTTTATGCCGCGGGCCGCAAGGATGCCGCGGTCGAGGTGCTGCAATCCCTTGTCCGCAGCCACGGCAATCTGATCGGCGTGCAGGCCGCGCTGGCCGATATGCTGCGGCGTGAAGACCGCTGGCAGGAGGCGCTGTCGGCCTATGATGCCGCGCTGGCGCTGGCACCGCAGCCTGCGCGCGAACACTGGCTGCTGTTCTTCAGCCGCGGCATCTGTGCCGAACGTCTGGGCCGGTTCGACGCATCGGACGCCGATTTCCGCCGCGCGCTGGAACTGAACCCCGGACAGCCGCAGGTGCTGAACTATCTGGGCTACAGCCTTGTGGAACGCGGGCGCGATCTGGACGAGGCGCTGAAGATGATCGAACAGGCCGTCGCGGCGCAGCCGGATGCGGGCTATATCATCGACAGTCTGGCCTGGGCCTATTTCCAGCTGGGCCGCTATCAGGATGCGCTGGCGCCGATGGAAAAGGCCTCGCTCCTTGAACCGGTGGACCCGGTGGTGACGGACCATCTGGGCGATGTCTACTGGATGAACGGCCGCCAGCGCGAGGCCGAGTTCCAGTGGCACCGCGCCCTGTCCTTCGGGCCGGAAGAAAAGGATGCCGTCCGCATCCGCAAAAAGCTGGATCAGGGGCTGGAGGCCGTTCTGGCGGCCGAAGGCACCAGCAAACCGCCCGCCGTATCCTCGGCCGAGAATGGCAACTGAACCGATTACAGAATTCGCACCTGCCAAGATCAACCTTTGCCTGCATGTGACCGGGCGGCGGGCGGATGGCTATCACCTGCTGGATTCGCTGGTGGTGTTTGCCGGTGTGGGCGACCGGGTGACGGTGGCCCCCGGCGCCGGCTTTCGCGTCACCGGCCCACAGGCCGTGGCGCTGGCAGCTGAGGGGGACAACCTGTGCCTGCGCGCCGCCCGGGCCATGGGGGCCGAGGCCGCGATCACGCTGGAAAAAGTGCTGCCCGTCGCCTCGGGCATCGGGGGCGGGTCGGCAGATGCCGCAGCCGTGCTGCGGGCGCTGGCTCGGATGGGACATGCCCTGCCCGCCCCGGCGGCGGTGCTGGCGCTTGGGGCCGATGTGCCGGTCTGTCTGGCCGGGCGGCCGGTGCGGATGCGCGGCGTGGGCGAGGTGCTGGAGCCCGTCCGGCTGCCGCCGGTCTGGGCGGTTCTGGTGAACCCCGGCGTCGCCGTGTCGACGCCTGCGATCTTTCGCGCGCTGGCCCGGCGGGACAACCCGCCGCTGCCTGTCACGCTCCCCCCCCTGCCCGATGCCGCGGCACTGGCAGTTTTTCTGGCCAGTCAGCGCAATGATCTGGCCCCTGCGGCCGAGGGGCTGGCCCCCCTCATCGCCGAGGTCCGCACGGCGCTTGCCGCCACACCCGGTTGCCTGCTGGCCCGCATGTCGGGCAGCGGCGCCACCTGTTTCGGGCTTTACCGCGCCGAGAGGTCCGCGCGGGACGCGGCGACCGCCCTGCGCGCGGCCCGGCACGGCTGGTGGGTGGAACCTGCGCTTCTGGCCGGGTCAGACTGACCGCGCGCGCCAGCGGTCCAGAATGAAGGCCGCCGTCATCAGGTCCAGATGCGCCCCGCCGCCGTTCTTGGCAATGGTGATTTCGTCTTCGGAAGTCCGCGCGAACCGGCCCGAGGGGATATCGTAGTAATCCGCCAGAACATCGGCTTCCGTGATCGCCCCGGCGGCAAGCGGCCTCATCAGCTCTCCGATATGATGGACCGTGGTCGCGCGGGCGTCGACGAACAGCCGGCCGCGGGCGATGGCGGCGTCATCCACCTCACGCATGTCGGGGCGATAGGCGCCGATCAGGTCCAGATGCTGGCCCGGACGCAGCCAGTCGCCGCGGATCAGCGGATCTGTTGCCAGAGTGCAGGTGCAGATCACATCGGCCCCAGCCACCGCCGCCGCCAGATCAGTGGTGGACTTCAGGCCCAGCGGCCCGGCCAAAGCCTCGGCCGAGGCAAGGTTGCGCGACCAGACGGTGAATACCGCATCGGGGAAGATCGTCCGGTAGGCCTCGACCATGGACCGCGCCACATTCCCCGCCCCCACCAGAAGGATGCGGCGGCTGTCCTTCCGCGCCAGCTTCGAAGCGGCGAGCAGGCTGTCCCCGGCGGTTTTCCACTTGGTCACAAGATGGAAATCCACCAGCGCCGACAGCTCTCCCGTCACGTCATCATACAGCGTCACCGCGCCGTTCACCGTGGGCTTGCCGCGCTTCGCATTGCCCGGGACCACGGTCGCCACCTTCACAAGGGCGCCTATACCGTCGATCCATGTGGCGCGGTCCAGAATGGTATCCGGGCCCCGGTAGCAGAACAGGTCCTTGATATCCGGCTGCGGGCGGCGGTGGCCGTCCTCGAACGCCTGCATCAGGCCGCGCCAGTCCAGATGCGCCTCGGCCGCGAAGGGGATCAATTCGGGGGTCACAGCCCGGCCTCCTGTTTGGTCAGGAACCCATCCTCGACCAGCCGCCGGGCCCATCCCTGCCAGCCGGTGAACAGATGCGTTTGCCAGCCACGGGCCGCCGCGGCCTGAATGTTTTCGGCCTTGTCGTCGGTAAAGATCAGATCGGGACCGGACAGCCCGCTGTCCGTCTCAAGGATCTGATAAATGCGGGGATCGGGCTTCATCACCCGCAGATCGGCCGAAACCCAGGCCCGGTCGAACTCCCGCAGGAAGGGAAACACCTCCTGCGCGGTCACAAAGGTTTCGCTCCCGAAATTGGTCAGCGCGAAGACCGGCACACCCTTGGCCTTGAGCGCGCGCAACAGCGCGACCGAACCGTCGATGACCGGCAGCACCAGATCGGTCCAGCGGTCGCGCCACAGCATCAGCTCCGCCTCCCATTGCGGATGCCGCCGGGCCAGCCCCTCGACCGAGGCACGGAACGGCGCGCCATTGTCGATCTCTTCATTCAGCAGCAGGATGCCGGTTTCGGAAAACATCGCAACGCGACGATCCGCGCCGATCTCCCGGTCGAAGAACGCCTCGGGCTGCCATGTCACCAGCACATTCCCGATGTCGAAGACCACCGCCTTTGCCGTCATGCCCGCCCCTTCCGCCTGAGCTTTGCCTCGCGCCAGACGACATAGAGCCCCGATCCGCAGATCAGCGCAATCCCTGCCCATGAGGTCAGGTCCGGCCATGTGCCAAAGATCAGCACACCCCAGAAAATGGCCATCGGCATGCCTGAATATTCAAAAGGAGCGATCAGCCCGGCCTCGGTCGTCCGGTAGGCCTGCGCCACCATCAGCCCGCCGATCGACACCGAAAGCCCGGTCGCCAGAAGCCAGGGCCAGTCCTCGGCCGGGGGCCAGAACCACGGGCGCACCAGAAAGGACCAGAGCGGGTCGTCCGTCGCCAGATGACCGTCGCCCGCCACCAGCCCCATGGTGCCGGAGGCGAGGATAAATCCGGCCTGGACCCAGAACGACAGCGTCAGCGCGCTTTCCGTGCCGCCCATCCGGCGCGTCAGGAGGTTGCCCACGGCATAGAGAATGGCCGAGATCAGCACCAGAACCGCCGCCGGCTGCACCACCCCCGCCCCGGGCCGCAGCATGACGATCACCCCCGTCAGACCCAGCAGAATGGCGGTCCAGCGCCGCGGCCCCACCTTCTCGCCCAGAACGGCCATGGACAGCACCGTGATCACCAGCGGGCTGACATAGGCCACCGCCACCGCATCGGCGATCTCCATATAGGCCAGCCCGGTGAAATAGGTGACGTTCGAGATCAGGATCACCGCCACCCGCAGCGCATGCAGGCCGGGCCGCCCTGTGCGCACCTGACGAAATCCGCGCGGCGACCGGGCCAGCAGAACCATCAGGAAGGCCATGCCGATCAGCGCCCGGATCAGGATGATCTGATGCAGCGCATAGGCGCCGGACAGATGCTTGACCGCCATGTCATTGACGGAAAAGATCAGCGCGCCGCCGGTGATCAGCAGGATGCCCGTCAGGGCGGTGCCATTCTCGACAAGGCTGTTCTGGGCAGACGGATGCGCCATGGTGGCAGATCACCCGGGCCGCGGGGTCCTGTCTTGTCCGCCCGCGACATGAACACGCCGCAGAACGCGATCCAGCACATCCAGAAACCGCGACCGGTCCGCCTTGGAAAAGCTGCGCCCGCCGCCCTGCCGGAACGGATCGGCGCTGCGCAGATCGGCCATCAGGTCGCGCGTGGCCAGAACCTGCCCGATGTTGCGCGGCGTCAGTTCCTCGCCATCCGGCTTCACCACCGCCGCGCCCGCTTCGATGGCGCGGGCGGCCAGCGGAATGTCCGAAGTCACCACCACATCGCCGGGGCCGGTGTGGTCGGCGATATAGCGGTCCGCCTCATCCAGCCCCGCGCCGACATAGACCGACCGGACCAGGGGATTGGCCGAAGGCCGGATGCCGCCGTTCGAGACCAGCACCATCTCCACCCCCTGCCGGGTGGCGACCCGCTCTGCCTCGGCCTTCACCGGGCAGGCATCGGCATCAATCCACAGGGTCACGACCTTGCCTCCACGGGACCACCTGCCCCTTTCCAGTTTGCCCAAATATCCCGGGGGGTGCGGGGGGCTGGCCCCCCGCCTCCGCCCTCAGCCCATCAGCGCCGCGGCATGGAATCCGATGTGATCCTCGATGAAGGACGAGACGAAGAAATAGCTGTGGTCATAGCCCTTCTGCATCCGGAGCGTGCCGCCCTGCCGCCGCTCGGTCATCGCCGCGGCCAGTGCCTCGGGCTTCAGCAGGTCGATGAACTGGTCCGACGTGCCCTGATCGATCAGCACCGGCCCGTCGAAGCCCAGCCTGCGCATCAGGATGGAACTATCATAGCCCGCCCAGGTGCTCTCATCCCGGCCCAGATAGGCGCGGAACTGTTTGCGCCCCCAGTCCGAAGCCGTGGGGTTGCAGATCGGCGCAAAGGCCGAGACCGAGCGGAAGCGCCCCGGAAAGCTCATGGCGATGGTCAGCGCGCCATGGCCGCCCATCGAATGGCCGGTGATCGCCTGCGCTTCTTCCTCGACCGGAAAGGTGTTGAACAACAGACGCGGCAGTTCCTCGGTCACATAGTCCCACATGCGGAAATGCGGCGCCCAGGGCTTTTCGGTGGCATTGACGTAGAACCCTGCCCCCTGCCCCAGATCATAGGCGGCGTCATTCGCCACGCCCTCGCCACGCGGGCTGGTGTCGGGAAAGACCAGCGCGATTCCCGCCTCGGCCGCCCAGCGTTGCGCGCCCGCCTTCACCATCGCATTCTCATGCGTGCAGGTCAGGCCGGACAGATACCACAGCACCGGCACATGGTTGTCTTCCGCCCCGTCGGGAAGGAACAGGCCAAAGGTCATGTCGGTGCCGGTGGTCTGCGACGGATGGGTATAGACCCCCTGCACGCCCCCGAAGCAGCGGTTTTCTGACACGGTTTTCATGGCGGTCGTCCCTTCTCGGTTCAGGCTCCGGTCACCCATGCGATGACCAGGGGCACCGTCAGGATACTGAAAGCCGTGGAAATCAGGATCGCCGCTGACACGCGCTGCGGCGCGACCCCGTAATGCTGCGCCAGAATATAGATGTTTCCGGCAACCGGAAGAGCGGCCGCCGCGATCATCACCCCGGCATCGGCCGGGTTTACCGGAAACAACACCAGCGCGGCCAGCGCCACCGCGGCGGGATGCAGCACGAGCTTCGAGAACGACAGCCAGCCCGCCACCGCCAGCCGCTCGGCCGACCGCCCCGCCAGCGAGGCACCGATGGCAAAAAGGGCGCAGGGTGTGGCGGAACTGCCCAAAAGTACCAGCGTCTCATCCATCGCGGCCGGCACGGGAAGGCCGATGCCCGCCCAGAGGAATCCGGCGATCATCGACACGATCATCGGGTTCTTCACCAGCCCCAGGAGCAAGGGCCCCGCCACGGCCAATCCCGGCCGCCCGCCCCGCGCCGCCGTGATCAAGAGCGTGACGAGAGACGAGAAGACGATCATATCGATGGTCAGCACCGCCAGCAGCGGCGCAGCGGCGGCAGGCCCCAGCAGGACGCCCAGCATCGGAATGCCCAGAAAGCCTGTGTTGCCGATGGTGCCGACCTGCGCCTCGATCGTGGCCTCGGCCATCGACACCCCGCGCAGCCGCGACAATATGAACTGCACCGCGTAAAGGCCGCCCGTTGCCGTCAGATAGGCGGCAATGAAGACCGGGTCCCAGATCTCGGACAAGGGCAGGTTCACCGTCAGCCGGAACAGCATCGCCGACAAGGCGAAGTAGAAGACGAATTTCGTCAGCCAGCCCGTCGCCTCGGCCGGGAAGGCGCGCAGCCGCCCGGCGCCATAACCAAGCGCGATGACGGCAAAGAACGGCAGGGTCTTCAGAAAGATCGGCAGCATGGCATTCCGGCGGGCTCTTCCTGTTGCTTTCACGCGGCAGGGGCGGATGCAACCCGGAGCCTTGGCTTATCCGCCGCCAATCAGCGCCCCTGCCGCGAAAACCAGCGCCCCGCCCAGCACCACCTGCAACGTGGCCCGCAGGAAGGGTGTCTGCATATACCGGTTCTGGATCCAGACGATGGCCCAAAGCTCGATAAACACCACGGCGATGGCAAGGATCGTGGCGGTCCAGAAATCCGCGATCAGATAGGGCAGCGCATGGCCCAGCCCGCCCAATGTCGTCATCAGGCCCGAGGCGATACCCCGCTTCCACGGGCTGCCGCGGCCAGACAGCACACCATCGTCATGCGCGGCTTCGGTGAAGCCCATCGAAATGCCTGCCCCCACCGCGGCGGCCAGACCCACCGTCAGCGTGGTGGCGCTGTTCTGCGTGGCAAAGGCGGTGGCAAAGATCGGTGCAAGGGTCGAGACCGATCCGTCCATCAGCCCCGCCAGACCGGGCTGCACCCATGTCAGGATGAACTGCCGCCGTTCGGTAAAGCTCTCGGTCTCGGCCGCCTCCCCGCCCAGATGATCGGCGGTCAGGGATTCGGCTTTCCGCTCATGCCCGGCCTCGGCCGCGGCCAGATCGCCCAGCAACTGCCGCGTTGCGGCATCCGAAGTGCGCGTCGCAGCCTGCAGGTAGAAGCGCTCCGCCTCTTTTTCCATCGCCGCCGCCTCCCCCCTGATTGTCTCAAGGGGCAGGTTGGCGGTCAGCCAGACCGGGCGGCGGGCATAATATCCGGCAACATGTTCGCGCCGGATCAGCGGGATCACCTCGCCAAACCGGATGCGGTGCAGGTCAATCAGCCGCTGGCGGTGGCCATCTTCCTCGGCCGCCATACCTTCGAAAACCGCCGCAGTAGCAGGATAATCCGCCCGTAACCGCGCGGCATAGCTGCGGTAGATGCGGGCGTCATCCTCTTCGGACGAAATGGCCAGCGCCAGAATTTCCTGCTCGGTCAGGTCCGAGAAGCGGCGGCGGGAGGACAGGGAGGAAATCACGGCAGCCCCTCAATCTGGAATGATTCTAAAATAGCAGGGCGATTGGCGGCCGCAAGAGGGCTGCGCCGCGTTGCAATGCCGCGCCGTCACGGGCAGTATGATCACATGTCAGTGACCGAAGCCCCCGAAATCCGCCGCGGCCGCAAATATGATCAGGTGCTGGACGGCGCCCGCAGGGTTTTTGCCCGCGACGGGTATGAAGGCGCCTCGGTCGATGACATCGCGCGCGAGGCGGGCGTCAGCAAGGCCACGCTCTATTCCTATTTCCCCGACAAGCGGCTGCTGTTCACGGAGATCTGGCAGAGCGAGTGCCGCAATTCGGCCGAAGCCGCCGAATCGGACATGAACCCCGAGGCCTGCGCGCGGGAGTTTCTGACCTTCGCGGGCCACCGGATCGCTGCCTTCCTGATGTCCGAAACCGGGCGCAGCCTGTTCCGGCTGGTGGTGGCCGAGGTGTCGCGCTTCCCGGAACTGGCGCGCACCTTCCACGCCAATGGCCCGGCGCTGATGCGCGAACGGCTGGCGGGCCATCTGCGCATGCTGGTCGACCGCGGAGAGCTGCAGATCGGTGATTTCGGTCTGGCGGCGGAACAATTCGTGCAACTCTGCAAGGCCGGGTTCTATGACCGGCTGATCCTTGGCCTTGTGGATGACATCACCCCCGGAGAGGTGGACAGCTCCGTCTCCGCCGCGGCGGAGATGTTTCTGGCGCGCTACGGAAAAGCGCGTCCCTAGCCGTTTTCCCGCAGCACCTGCCCCGCAAGGTAAAGCGAGCCGCAGATCAGGACGCGGGCCTGCGGATTTCCGGCGGCGATGTCAGACAACGCCGCAGCAACCGAGGCGGCGGTGTCGGCGGGCAGACCTGCGGCACGGGCGGCATCGCGGGTCACCTCGGCGGGCAGGGTGTTCTTTTCGCCGGGGATTTCCACCGCATGCAGATGCACCGCATGGGCAGCCAGCGGGCGCATGTAGCCCGCCACATCCTTGGTGTTCAGCATGCCGCAGATCAGATGCGTCTCACGCGCGGGCATCCGGGCCAATGTGGCGGCCACCGCCTCGCCCCCGGCGGGATTGTGCCCGCCGTCCAGCCAAAGCTCCACCTGCGGGGCGCTTTCGGCCAAGGGGCCGGTTCGCAGCCGCTGCATCCTTGCGGGCCAGAAGGCGCGGGTCACAGCCGCCTCACAGGCGGCCTCATCCGCGCCCAGATGGCGCAGCGCGGCCAGCGCGGCCCCGGCATTCTGGATCTGATGCGGCCCGGGCAGGTTGGGCAGGGGCAGGTCCAACAGGCCGTTCTCGTCCTGAAACACCATGCGGCCGCGGTCTTCAAAGCAATGCCAGTGCTGCCCGAAGGCCAGAACCGGGGCGCCCAGCCGGGCGGCGCGCGCCTCGATGACCTCCAGCCCCTCGGGCGCCTGCGGGCCTATGATGACGGGAACGCCGCGCTTCAGGATCCCGGCCTTTTCGCCCGCGATTTCGGGCAGCGTCTCGCCCAGATATTGCTGATGGTCGATCGAGACCGGGGTGATGATGGTCAGCCGCGGCTGATCCACCACATTGGTGGCATCCAGCCGCCCGCCCAGCCCCACCTCAAGCAAGGTCCAGTCCGCCGGGGTGCGGGCAAAGGCCAGAAAGGCCGCCGCAGTGGTGATTTCGAAAAACGTGATCGATTCGCCGCCGTTCGCCGCCACGCATTCATCCAGCAATGCGGTCAGCGCAGGTTCGGAAATCAGCTCTCCCGCAAGCCGGATACGCTCATGGAACCGCGCCAGATGCGGCGAGGTATAGGCGTGGACCTTCGCGCCGCCCGCCTCCAGCCCCGCGCGGATCATCGCCTGCGTGCTGCCCTTGCCATTGGTCCCGGCAATATGGATCACCGGCGGCAGGCGCCGTTCGGGGTGGTCCAGCGCCGCCAGAAGGCGATGCATCCGGTCCAGCGTCAGGTCGATGATCTTCGGATGAAGCGTCATCATCCGTTCAAGAACGGCGTCCGACCCCGCGGCCATGGTTCAACCCTCGGCCGGGGCCTGCTCCGGCTCGGCCGGTGGAGGCGGCGCGGCCAGATCACCCTTGATGGCCGGCGGCTGGCCGGTCAGCATCCGCAGCACGGTGATCAGCTCATCCCGCATCTGCTTGCGGTGGGTCACCCGGTCCAGCATGCCGTGGTCCAGCAGATATTCGGCGCGCTGGAACCCTTCGGGCAGCTTTTCGCGGATGGTCTGCTCGATCACCCGCGGCCCGGCAAAGCAGATCAGCGCATTCGGCTCGGCAATCTGGACATCGCCCAGCATGGCATAGCTGGCCGTCACACCGCCCGTCGTCGGGTGTGTCAGCACACAGATATAGGGCAGCCGCGCCTCTTTCAGCATCTGGATCGCCACCGTGGTGCGCGGCATCTGCATCAGGGCCAGAATCCCCTCCTGCATCCGGGCGCCGCCGGCGGCGGAGAAGACGACGAAGGGCCGCTTCAGCTCCACCGCACGCTGCGCACCGGCAATGAAGGCATTGCCGACATACATCGACAGCGATCCGCCGATGAAACCGAAATCCTGCGCGGCGGCCACGATGGGGGTGCGGCCCATCTCGCCCTCAGCCACCAGCATGGCCTCTTTCTCGCCGCTGGCCTTCTGCGCCGCGCGCAGGCGGTCGGGATATTTCTTCTGGTCGCGGAAATGCAGCGGGTCGGCAATGGGTTCGGGCACCTTCACCTCGGTGAATATCCCGCCATCAAACAGCGCCGAAAACCTGTCCCGGGGGGTGATCGCCATGTGGTGATCACAGTTCGAGCACACGTTCAGATTCTGCGCCAGTTCGCGGTGGAACAGCATGGTCCCGCATTCGGGGCACTTGGTCCACAGGTTCTCCGGCACCTCACGCCGCGAGAAGAGCGAGTTGATCTTCGGGCGGACGTAATTGGTGATCCAGTTCATGCGCGTGCCTTTCGGGCGGGTCCTCGGGTCGGTCCTGAGATAATCCGCAGGGACCGCAAATGCAATGCAAGGGCGCGGACAGGGCGGTCAACCGGCGGGCCGGTCCGGCGTCTGCATTGCACTGGCCCCGATCAAAGCTAAAATCCTGCGGGTCCGAAGGTCCGGCCATGCGGCCTTCTTAAGGGATATGAAAGGTCTGGTGCCCAGTCTCGCGTCAGACGGAGGTGAAGGCATGCAGGGACCAGAGGCGATGAAAGATCCGGCACAGATCGCCGCGGGCGGGCGCATCCGGATACGCGACCTGCTGCCGGCGGGGGGCTTGCTCTGCGCCGGGCTGGCCGGGCTGGCAGCGGCCTCGCTGCAGGGGGTTGCGGGCAATGGCGCCTGGCTGGTCGTCGCGCCACCGGGATACAGCCTGCCCGAAACCATCGGCATGGTCGGTGCAGCCGATGGCGGCCTGATCGACACCGGACGCTTCGGCAATATCGTTATCGCCGCTTCCGCAGAACCCGGGTTCTCGGACCGTCTGCGCGCGGCGGGGGCATGGCTGGTCGTGCCCGCCCCCGTCACGCTTGGTTGCGGCGCCGCCCCTGCGGAAGGACAGACGTCATGACTTCGGAACTCGACCTTCTGCGCCTGCGCTTCGGGCAATTTCTGGTGGTGCTTCTGTGGTGCCATGTGCCCCTGCTGGCGATGGTGGCCTATTGGACCGGACATTCCATCGCGGGGGCCGCACTGTCGGGCGGCCTGTTGGCCACGGCCTATCATCTGACCTTCGCCCGGACCGGGATTGCGCCCGCCACCCGCTACCTCTCTGCCGTCGCTTTGGTGGGGGAGCCTGCGCTTCTGCTCTATCTGCTGCGGGGCCATCCGTGGCAGATGGACATGCATATGTATTTCTTCGCGCTGCTGGCGTTGATGATCGCATGGTTCGACCGGCGGGTGCTTCTGGTGGCCGCCGTCACCATCGCGCTGCATCACCTCTTGCTGCTGTATCTTCTGCCCTATGCGGTGTTTCCCAATCAGGCCAATGTGATGCGTGTGCTGCTGCACGCGGTCATCGTGGCCTTTCAGGCCGCTGTCCTCGTCTGGCTCAGCGACCGGGTGGTGCAAAGCTTTGAGCGCATCGGCAGGATGAGCGCCGAGATCGCACTGCAGAACGACGCACTGGAAACCCGCACCCACGAGGCGGAAGAGGCGAGCCGCGCGAAAAGTATGTTCCTTGCAAACATGAGCCACGAGATCCGCACGCCCATGAATGCGATTCTCGGCTTCTGCCATCTTTTGCAGCGCACCACGCTGGATTCGCGGCAGCAGGATTATATCTCGAAGATCAACGGCGCGGGCGTCTCGCTTCTGCGGCTGATCAATGACATCCTCGATTTTTCCAAGAACGAGGCCGGCAAGCTGAAGCTGGAGTCGCGGGCCTTCGATCTGCGCAGTTCGGTGGAAAGCCAGATCCAGATGGTGGCCTCGGATGCCACGGCCAAAGGGCTGCGGGTCGAGGCGCGGATTGACCCGCGCGTCCCCGCCCAGCTTCTGGGGGATGAGCTGCGCTTCAATCAGGTGCTGCTGAACCTGCTCAGTAATGCGGTGAAATTCACCGATACCGGCACCGTCGGCGTTGCAGTCCGGCTGATCTCGCAAGAGGGTCAGGGCGCCGACGAACGTGCCACGGTGGAAATTGAGGTACGCGACAGCGGCATCGGCATGACCGCAGCCCAGCAGGCCAGCCTGTTCAGCTCGTTCACCCAGGCCGACAGCTCCACCACGCGCCGCTTCGGCGGCACCGGGCTGGGGCTGGCGATCTGCCGCCAGATTGTCGAACTGATGGGCGGCCGGATCGGGCTGGAAAGCGAACCCGGAAAGGGCAGCACCTTCCGCTTCGCCGTCACCCTTCCGGTGGACCACGGGCCGGGCGCTGCGGCGCGCATGGCATCGCCGGCGCTGCGCGGGCTGCGGGTGCTGGCGGCCGATGACAACCCTGCCGCGCGCCAGATCATCGAAGAGATTTTTCGCGCCTGGGGCATTCCGGTCGATCTGGTGGCCTCGGGGACCGAGGCCGTCAGCGCTGTCACCACGGCGGCCCGGCAGGGCCAGCCCTATGACCTGATGCTGCTGGACTGGAAAATGCCCGGGCTGGACGGGATGGAGACGGTGCGCACCCTGCGCGCCGATCCGCAACTGCCGAAGATGCCGGTCACGCTGATGGTTACCGCCTATGGCACGGATGAATTCATGTCCGAAGTCGGGCGAACCGAAGTCGCCGCCTTCCTGACAAAACCGCTGGAGCCGCGGGCTCTGTATGACACGGTGGCGGAACTGTTCTCGGAAACGGCCCCCGGCCGCCCCTCTGCCGCACCCGAGGCCGCAGCCCTGCCGCGGCTGACCCCGGCACTGCAGGGGCTGCGGGTGCTTCTGGTCGAGGACAACGACATCAACCGCGAAATTGCGCTGGAACTGCTGGGCGATGCCGGGCTGGTGGTGGATTCGGCCGAGAATGGTGCCGTGGCCTGCGACCGCATGGCCCGCGACGGGGCCGGATATGCCGCAGTGCTGATGGATGTGCAGATGCCCGTGATGGACGGGATCGAAGCGACGCGGCGTATCCGCCAGACCTGGCCCGCAAGCCGCCTGCCGATCATCGCCATGACCGCCCATGCCTATGAAGAGGAACGGCAGCGCTGTCTTGATGCCGGGATGAACGATCATGTGTCGAAGCCGGTCGATCCCGACGCGCTGATCCGCACCCTTGGCAAATGGCTGATCCGGAACGTTCCCGCCGCGGCGCGGGTTACCCCACCGGCCGAGGCGACGCCTGAAGGCGAACTGGTCCTTCCCGGCAGCCTGCCCCCGTTCGACCTGCCATCGGCCCTTGCCCGGGTGAACGGCAAGACGCGGCTGCTGCGCAAGCTGATCATTTCCTTTGGCGAAACGCAGGCCGGCGCCGCGGAGGAGCTGACCGGGCTTCTGGCCGCAGGCCGTGTGACCGAGGCACGGCGGCTGGCCCATACGCTGAAAGGTGTGGCAGGCGCGCTGGCGCTGACAGAGGTCGAGGCCGTTTCTGCCGGAATCGAACGGCAGCTTGCAGAGGGCAGTCCCGACGGGCTGGAGCAGGAGATCAAGGCCCTGGCAGAGGCGCTGGCCCCCGCGGTGAAGGCCGCGCAGGACCTTGCGCATTCAACGCTGCCGCCGTCTTCCGCCCGACCGCCCCTTCCGCCCGAGGGAGAGCGCCTCGCCTCGCTGAACCGGCTGCGCGACGACCTGCGCCGCAACAGCCTGCGCGCCCGTGCCAGCTTTGACGCGCTTGGCGCCGCCTGTGGCCTGTCACGCGGCGAAATCGACCGTCATCCGCTGCGCGAAGCGCTGGAGCATCTTGACTATGCCCGCGCGCTGACCCTGCTTGAGAGCATGCCGCTCCTGCCGCCGGGCGGCACCGACGGGCTGAGGGAAGTGTCATGACGGAGCGGCCGACCATTCTGATCGTGGATGATGAAATCTCGAACATCGAGATCATGAATGCCATTCTGGAGGACGATTATGAGGTGTGCTTTGCCACCTCGGGCCATCAGGCGCTGGAAACCGCGCGCAATGCGCTTCCGGATCTGATCCTTCTGGACATCCTGATGCCCGGGATGGACGGCTACGAGCTTTGCGGCCATCTGAAACGCGAGGCGATGCTGGCCGATGTGCCGGTGATCTTCACCACCGGCCTGGGCGACACCGAGGATGAGGTGCGCGGCCTTTCGCTCGGCGCCATCGACTATGTGACGAAACCGGTGCAACCCGTGGCGCTGCGGGCGCGGGTGGGCAATCACATCCAACTGAAGCGGATGCGCGACCGGCTGGCCGAAATGGCGGTGACCGATGCGCTGACCGGCCTCAGCAACCGGCGCCGGATGGAAGAGGTGCTGCGGCTTGAAACGGCCCGACTCGCCCGTGGCAGTGACTGGCTGTCGGTCATCCTGCTGGATATCGACTTCTTCAAACAGTTCAACGACACCTACGGCCATCCTGCCGGGGACCGCTGCATTACCATGATCGCGGCCGCGCTGAACCGCGCGCTGCGGCGCAGTTCGGATCTGTCGGCCCGTTACGGCGGCGAGGAATTCGCCTGCATCCTGCCCGGCACTGACGAGGCGGGCGCCATGGTTGTGGCCCGCGAAATAGGCGAACAGGTGCGCAAACTTGCCATCCCGCATGAAAGATCCGGGGTGGCCCCCGTCGTCACCATCAGCATGGGGGTGGCCACAGCCCGCTGCCTGCCGGGCATGGCGGCCGATCTCTGGGTGCGCGAGGCGGACCGGCAGCTCTATCTCAGCAAGGCGCAGGGCCGGAACCGGATCAATGCCATGGCCTTCTGACCCCTGAAGGCTGCGCGACAAGCGCAAGGCCCTTTGCTAAGCTGTCCGCATCCTTAGCCAGCAGATGGTCATGCCCGGTCTTCTTCTGCGGATCTGCCTGTGGATTGCGCTTTGCGCCCTGCCGGGGCTTGCCGCGGGCGAAGGGCGCTATGCGCTGGTCATCGGGATTGAAACCTATGATTCGGCCCGGGATCTGGTCAATCCTGTGGCCGATGCAATGGCGGTGGCCGGGCACCTGCGCGATCTGGATTTCATCGTCACGACCGAGACCAACCGGGACAAACGCCGCCTGCGCCGCGCGCTGGAGGATTTCGCGCAGGATGCCGCGGGTGCCGATCTGGCCCTGGTCTATTATGCCGGGCACGGGGTGGAAATCGGGCGCGAGAACCGGCTGTTGCCCACCGATGCCGCGATGAACTCTGTCGAAGCGCTGCGGGCCAGTTCGGTTTCTCTGGCCGAGGTGGTGGAAACCCTCCGCCGGACCGCGCCGGCCGCGATCCTGTTGGTCGATGCCTGCCGGAATGACCCGTTCGAAGGCACGCCGTTGGCCGACCTGTCGCAGCGCGCAGCCAAGGCGCTGGAGGATCAGTCCGCGCCGCAACTGTCTCCCGGTTTCGGTCGGGTCGGACGGGCCGATGGCTTGGTCTATGCTTTCGCGACCGCGCCCGGTGCCACGGCAGAGGATGGCCGGGGGCCGAATTCCCCCTTTGCCGAGGCGATCCTGCGCCACCTTGGCACCCCCGGCCTTGAACTGCGCGGCGCGCTGTCCCTGATCCAGCAGGATGTCTATGACCGCACCCGCGGCAAGCAGCTGCCCTATGTCGAATCCGCCCTTCCCGATCTGATCTTCGTCTCCGGCACGCCGGGTGCCGTGTCAGAGCGGGATCGCCTTCTTCTGGCCATGGCAGGCCTTGCGCCTGAGACCCGGGCCGAGGTGGAGCGGGTCGCCGCGGCGGACGATCTGCCGCTGGCCCCGCTTTATGCCGCGCTTCTGGCCGCGGGTGAGCTGACCGCGACCGAACGCGAAGCCACACTGGCGGAAGCCGCGAGGCAGTATCGGCGTTTCCAGAATGCCGTTGCCGCGCTGGACGGCGCCGATACCGCAGTCTCGGCCCTGCGGGACGAAGCCGCCCGGCTGATGGATCTGGGCGCCTATCGTGAAGCGCAGGAAAAGCTGCAGGCGGCGGCCGATCTGGACGCCGCGGGCATTGCAGGAGCCGCTGAACTCCTGCTGACACGCAGCCTGTCGCAGGTGGAAACCCTGCGCATCAGCGCGCTCGCGGCCGAGGCGGCACTGGACTATCCGACCGCGCTGGCCCGCTGGCGAGAAATTTCCGCCACCCTGACCCGGCTGGAACCGCTTGGCCTGCCGGAAGAGGCGCTGCTGACCCAGACCACGGCCCTGTGGTGGGAGGGGTATCTGCTGATCCGTCTGGGCGAAGGGGCCACCGCCGTTCCGGTCTATGAGGACTGGAATCGCCGGGCCGCCGCCCGGGCCGCCGCGCATCCGGCCAGCACTGCGCTGCAGCACGATCTGGCCAACAGCCTGCGCGAACTGGGCAATCTCTTGCACCGCCGCGGGCAGACCACCCGTGCACGAGAGATGCTGACCGGGGCGCAGGACATCTGGCGGCGCCTGTCGGAGGCAGAGCCGCAGGATCCCGTCTGGCTGCGCCATCTTGGGTTCACCCAGACCGACCTCGGGAATATCGCGCTGACGCTGAACGATCTGCCCGCCGCCGAGGCCAGCTTTCGCAGGGGGCTGGACATCTGGCAACGGCTGACCGCCGCGGACATGGAGAACCCGGATCTGCGCAACGATCTTTCGGTCGGGCATGAACGATTGGGCCGCATCTTCTATCTGACAGGCAATCTGGCCGGGGCGGAGGCTGAATATCTTGCCGTGCTGGACCTGCGCCTGACGCTGGCCGGGCAGATGCCGGACAAGGCGCTGTTTCAGGCCAACCTGTCCGTCGCGCATTTCCTGCTGGCGCAGGTCCGGCTTCAGATGGGGGATACCTCCCCGGCCGAGGCCTCGGCCCGGGCGGCGCTGGATATCCGCCGGATGCTTGCGGAAAAAGATCCGGCGGATGCGGGGCGGCAGGCCGATCTGGCCGCTTCTCTGGAACAGCTGGCAAATATCCTGCGGGCCAAGGGGGATCTGGCGGGGGCTGTCGCGGAATATACCGCCGCGCTGATGGTCCTTGATCCTCTGATCGGGCAGGATACGGGCGTTCTGGGGTGGCTTGACCGCAAAAAGACCATTCTCGACAACCGTGGCTTTGCGCAGGTCCTGCTGGGCGATCTGGCGGCCGCGGAATCCGACTACCGCGCCGCGCTCGCTCTGGTCGAGGCGCTGATCAGCCAAAACCCGGAGACGGCCTATCTTCGGCACAATCTGGCGGTGTCCTATACCAAGCTGGGCCAGAACCTGCTTGATCAGGGTCATTGGGCCGAAGCCGGGGGCTATTTCCAGACCGCGATTGACACGCTTGAGGCGCTGAACGCGGCCGGGGCAGACCAGCGGCTCTGGCCGCAGACATTGGCGCGGTCGCATGTGGGCCTTGGCGATGCCATGATGCAGCAGGGCGATCTTGCCGCAGCAAAGGCGCACTACCAGCGCGGGCTGGAATTGCGGCTGGCCTTGTCGCAGGACGATCCCGCCGATGCCGATCTGCGCGATGATCTTGCACTGTCCTACAGCCGCCTGGGCGAGGTGCTGGAGGCCGAGGGCGATCCGGCCGGGGCGGAGAAGGCCTATGCCATGGGGTTGGATCACCGCCGGGCGCTGGTGGCGCAGGACCCGCTGAGCCGCCTGAAAGCCATGAACCTTGCCGTTGCGCAGGGCCGTCTTTGCGAATTGCTGCGCAAGGCCGGGGATTTCACCGCGGCAGAGCCTTATTGCCGGGACCGGCTGACCGGCCGGCGGGCGCTTCTGGCCCTGACGCCCGAAGATACTCGCGCGCGGGAGCAACTGGCAGAGGCCCTTGCCGCGCTTGGCCGTGTCCTGCGGGAAACCGGACGGCTTGGCGATGCGGAGGATCTGTTCCGCGAAGAGCTGGCCCTGCGGCTTGATCTGGCGGCCGCGGACCCCGGCGGGGCAGAACCGCAGCGGGCATTGGCCTGGGCCTGTCGCCGGATCACCGGCATCCTTCGGCAACGGGGGGCCGATCCCGCCCTGATCGCCCGATACAATCTGGCCGAGATGGAAGCCTGGCTGCGGGTCGAGGCGCGGCTTGGATATGATGCGGAGGCGGATGAAGAGATCATGACCGTTTTCTTCCGCATGGAAGAGGATCAGCCGGACACCGCGCGGGTGGAGCAGGACGTGCTGGCGCTGCTGCTGCGCCTGCGCGATTCGGGCGAACTGACCGAAGACCGGGCACAATGGATAGAATTCATGCAGGGCGATCCGGCAGCAGGCGACATCGTCGTCGAGTGACGGCCCCGGTCAGAACCTTTGCGCCGAGAAGGCCGCGGCATCGACCGGCGGGGCCGCGCCCGTCACAAGGGCGGCCACGATCTCTGCCGTCATCGGGGCGGCGGCCAATCCGGTATGGCCATGGCCGAAGGCATGGATCACCGCGGGGCAGGCCCGGGCCGGGCCGATCACCGGCAGGCCATCCGCCGGGGACGGCCGGTGTCCCTGCCAGCGCTGCATCCGGGCGAGGTCGAAGCGCAGCCCGGGATAGGTGGATCGCAGATTTTCCACCAGAATCGCCGCCCGGCGCCAGTCCGGCGCAGCGGCGGTCGAGGCCAGCTCCACCTGACCGGAGGCCCGCAAGCCCCCTTCGACCGGGGTATTCGCCATCTTCCCGTCGCTGGGCAGCACCGGGCGCGAGGGGCCGCCCGAGGCATCGGCCAGCTGGACGTGATACCCCCGTTCGCTGATCATCGGGATGCGGTCGCCCAGACCGGCGGCCAGATCGGCAGAATGGATGCCGGAGGCGATCACCGCGGCGGTGCAGGGCACCTCCCCCCGTGTCGTCTGCACCGCCAGAAGCCGTGTGCCCTGCCGATGAAAACCGGTCACGGCTGCGCGCAGAAATGCGGCGCCTCGCGCTTCGGCCGCCTGCGCCAGCGCGGCGACATAGGCGCCCGGATCGTGGCAATGGACCCCGCGGTCCACCACCGCGGCAAAGCCGTAGCCCGGGCCAAGCGCAGGTTCATGCGCGCGCAGATCCTCCCCCTCGATCTCGCGCCAGATCAGGCCGTTGTCGCGACGGATGGCCCAGGCCAGCGCGTCACGGGCAAAGGCAGCGCGGTCGGGGTAAACATAGGTCAGCCCCTGATGCCGGATCAGATCGGCCCGGCCGATCCCCGCAGCCAGCGCCGTATGGCGCTCTGGCGCATCGGCCAGCAGGCTGTTCAGCAGACCCGCGGTGCGGCGGACCTTCGCCTCGGTCCTGCCCGCCGCCAAGAACCGGATAAGCCACGGTGCCAGCGACGGAAGATGCCGCCAGCGGATGGTCAATGCGCCGCGCCGGTCCAGCAGAAAGCCCGGCACCTGCCGCCACAGGCCGGGCATGGACATGGGAATGATCGAGGCCGGGCTGATAAAGGCGCCGTTGCCATAGCTGGCCGCCTGTTCACCGCCGGGCGGGGCGGGGTCGATCAGCGTCACCCCGCAGCCGCGGTCCAGCAGCGCATGGGCCACCGCCACCCCCACGATGCCCGCGCCGATCACGGCCACATGCTGCGGTCCGCCGCTGCGCATCGCTTTCTCCCTGTCTGCTGCCCGGAAACCAAGCGCGACACAACGCAGGCGGGCAGAGGCGATCCTAGTCTTGCGGAAAGGCGGCACGGAAATCTTGAAAAATTCGTTCCGGCATGAGTTTTGGTCATCACGAACAGTCAGGGTCCCCGATGCGCCGTTTCCTTCCTTCGCTTTCCGCCCTGCAGGCCTTTGATTCCGCCGCCCGGCATCTGTCCTTTACCCGCGCGGCCGAGGATCTGATGCTGACGCAAAGCGGGGTCAGCCGGCAGATTTCCAATCTGGAAACCTATCTGGGCGTGCGGCTGTTCGAACGGATCGGGTCGCGGCTGGTCCTGACCGATGCGGGCGCCGCCTATGCCGCCGATGTGCGGCAGACGCTGGACCGGCTGGAGGAGGTGTCGATCGACGCGGTGCGCGGGCGGAAGGCCGACAAGTCGCTGATGCTGGGGGCGCATCCGACCTTTGCCCTGCGCTGGTTGATCCCGCGGCTGCGCGCCTTTGGCCGTGCCTTTCCCGGCCTGCCGGTAGAGGTGATGACCATGCCACAGGGCGCGACCCCCGCCGATGCCGAAACAGACCTGTGCATCCTGCGGGGGGTCGGGTCGTGGCAGGCCGCACGGGTGCGGCCGCTGATGCCAGAGCGGCTGGCCGTGGTGGCGGCGCCCGCATTGGTGGAAAGCCTTGGCCCGCTGCCCGAAGAGCTGGACTTCCGCCGCCTGCCCACGCTGCAGAATGCCAGCCGCCCCAGTCTCTGGCTGCAATGGCTGCGCGCTGCGGGGCGGCGGTATGAGGGGGCTATTCAGGGCAACCGGATGCCGCAGACCGAAATGCTGATCCGCGCCGCGGTCGAAGGCTTGGGTCTGGCCGTGGTGCCCGACATCTATATCGAAGACGAATTGCGGCAGGGTCTGCTGATGCTGCCCTTCGGCCCACCGGTGCCCTCGGGCGAGGGCTATTGGACAGCCATTCCCGAAACCCGGGCGCACCGGCCCAATCTGGTGGCGGTGCGCGACTGGCTGCTCCGCTCTGCTGATGGGCCGCGTCATGAATAATAATCATACAGGACCGTAAATATCGCGGTTCCCATCGGCTTTCCCCGCCTCCTAGACTTGCCGGATGCAACCGGCCGGGCGCAATCCGGCCGGACCAATGAAATCCAACCAACATGGGGTCGCAGATGAACATGAAGACCATGGCGCGCAGCTTCGGACTTGCGGCCGCCCTGATGCTTGGCACCGCGGGTTCGGCGGTCTGGGCGCAGTCCATCACCGTGGCCATCGGCTCGGAGCCTTCGACCCTGGACCCGCAGCTCCGCGATGACGGGGGCGAGCGGCAGGTGAACGACAATATATATGAGGCGCTGCTGGCCCGCACCCCCACCGGGGAACTGGTTCCCGGTCTGGCCGCCGACCTGCCCAAGCAGGTGGATGAGCTGACGTGGCAGTTCAAGCTGCGTGAGGGGGTGACCTTCTCGAACGGGGCGCCGTTCAATGCGGCGGCCGTGGTCGCCTCGGTCACGCGGGTGATCGACCCGGCCAACAATTCGGAACAGATGGCCTATTTCGGCACCATCGCCGGGGCCGAGGCGGTGGATGACCTGATCGTCAACATCAAGACCAGCGGCCCGGACCCGATCCTGCCGTCGCGCATGTATTGGATGAAGATGATCGAGCCGGGCCATGCCGGATCGGCCGATCTCGCCTCGGTCCCCGTGGGCACCGGGCCCTATATGCTGGACAGCTGGAACCGCGGGTCGGACCTGAAGCTGGTGGTGAACCCCACCTACTGGGGCACCGCGCCGCAGGTGGATGAAGTGACCTATCGCTTCGTGACCGAGCCGGGCACCCGCCTGTCGGGCCTGCTGGCGGGTGAGTTCGACGTGATCACCAACCTTCTGCCGGAATTCACCGCCAGCGTGCCGAAATTCGCCGCGGTGGCGGGGCTGGAAACCTCGGTCTTCGTTCTGGGCACGGACAATGAGGTGACCGGAAATCCGAAGGTGCGTGAGGCGCTGAACCTTGCCATCGACCGGCAGGCGATGGCCGACAGCCTGTTCATGGGCTATGCCCAGATCGCCAAGGGCGTGCACATCAACCCCGCCGCCTTCGGCTTCAACGCCGACCTGCCCTATTACGAATACAACCCCGACAAGGCCCGCGCCCTGTTGGCCGAAGCCGGGCTGGAAGGCGCCGCCATCACCGTGGTGGGCGAAAGCGGCCGCTGGCTGAAGGACCGCGAACAGATCGAGGCGGTGTCGCAATACTGGGCCGAAATCGGCCTGACCGTGACCACCGACATTCAGGAATTCTCGGTCTATCTGGACAGCCTGATGGGCGACGGACCGCGCCCGGATGCGATCTTCATCGCCAATTCGAACGAATTGCTGGATGCGGACCGCGAAATGTCCTTCATCTATCACAAGGACGGGGCGGCGGCCTCGAACTCGGACAGCTGGATGGCCGAACAGATCGACGCCGCGCGGGTGGAGACCGATCCGGCGAAGCGCAAGGCGATCTATGATGAGATCGAGGCGAAGATCCACGCCGAGAATTATGCTGTGCCGCTGTTCAACCTGCAGGACATCTATGGCATGTCGGAACGGATGGACTGGCAGCCCCGCGCGGATGCCAAGCTGATCATCGCCGAAATGAAGGTGGCAGAGTAAGATACGGGCCGGGGCGGTCCGCCGCCCCTTCCCCTGACGCCCGGAAAGACCGCCGCCCGTGTTGCCCTTTCTTCTTCACCGTCTGATGCAGGGTGTGCTGGTGGTCTTCGGTGTGACCGCCACCGTCTTTGTCGTCACGCGACTGGCGGGCAATCCGGTGGATCTGATGCTGCCGCTGTCGGCCACCGCTGAGCAGCGCGCCGCCTTTGCCGCGCAGATCGGGCTGGACCAGCCGCTGCCGGTGCAGTTCCTGCGCTTTTGCGGCGATATCCTGACGCTGGATTTCGGGCAAAGCATGTGGCAGCGCCGCCCCGCGGTCGAGGTGGTGTTTGAACGTCTGCCGAATTCGCTTTTGCTGATCGGGGCCGCCCTTGGGTTGGCCGTCGCGCTGTCCCTGCCGCTTGGCGCGATTGCGGCGCTGCGGCCAGGCGGGCTGGTGGACCGGCTGACCACATCGGCCGGGCTTCTGGGGCTAGCCATGCCCCAGTTCTGGGTCGGGCTGATGGCGATCATGGTCTTCGGCGTCTGGCTGAAATGGCTACCGACTTCCTCCATGGGGACGGTCTGGCACCTGATCCTGCCCGCGGTCACCATGGCGCTGGCCCCCTTGGCGCGGTTCACGATGATGGTGCGCGCCAGCATGATCGAGGAACTGAACAAACCCTACGTGAAAACCGCCCGGTCCAAGGGGCTGGGCCTGTCGGTGATCCTGCACCGCCACGCGCTTCGCAACATCATGGTGCCGTTCATCTCCATCTCGGGGTGGGAGATGATCACGGCGCTGTCGGGCTATACGGTGGTGGTGGAGACGGTGTTTGCATGGCCCGGCCTTGGCAGCACCGCGGTGCAGGCGATCCAGAAGGGTGACCTGTTCCTGATGCAGGCCATCGTCTTCATCGTCTCGGGCCTGATCGTGCTGATCGGCATTGCCATGGATCTGCTGGCGAAAACCGTCGATCCGCGGATCGAGCTGAACTGATGGCCGCGTCCGCCCCCTCGCCCGCCGCGGCCCGCACAGGCGGATTTCTGGCCGAGCTTTGGCAGGACAAGACCGCGGCGATCAGCCTGCTGGTGATCGTGGCCATCGCACTGATGGCAATCTTCGCGCCGCTGATCGCACCGCATGAACCCCAGTTCCAGTCGCTGACCTCACGGCTGACGCCCCCCGCGTGGATGCCCCGCGGCAACTGGGAGCATCTGTTCGGCACTGACAATCTGGGCCGGGACGTGCTGTCGCGGCTGATCTGGGGCGCGCGGGCCACGCTGACGGTGGGCCTGCTGACCAGCCTTCTGGCCGCCACTTTGGGCACCCTAGTCGGGCTTTGGGCGGGCTATGCGGGCGGGCGCACCGATGCCGTGCTGATGCGGCTGGTGGATATCCAGATCTCCTTTCCCGGCATCCTTTTGATCCTGCTGGTGGTGGGCGTTGTGGGCGCGGGGATTTGGACGCTGATCCTTGTCCTGTCGGTGACGAACTGGATGGTCTATGCGCGACTGGTGCGCGGTATCGTCTCCTCCACCCGCGCGGCGCCCTATGTCGAAGCGGCCGAGATCGTGGGCTGCCGCCCGTCGCGGGTGATCTTCCGGCATATCCTGCCGAACCTGATCTCGCCCCTGATGACCCTTCTGATCCTTGAGTTCACCAATATCGTGCTGGCCGAGGCCGCGGTATCCTTCCTTGGCTTTGGCGTGCAGCCGCCCGCCACGTCATGGGGCCTCGATGTGGCCTCGGGGCGGGATTACCTGTTCATCGCATGGTGGGTGATCACCTTCCCCGGGCTGGCCATCGTGGCCACGGTGCTGTCGATCAACCTCTTTGCCAACTGGCTGCGGGTGACGACCGACCCGGAGGAACGAGAGAAACGTTTCGCCCGGGCCGAGGCCGCGCGGCGGCGGCGGATAGAACGGCGCGCCCGGCGGCGGGGGGTGCGGTCATGACGCCCCTTCTGGAGGTGGAAAATCTGGAGGTTGCCTTCGATACCCGCGCGGGCACCGTGCAGGCCCTGCGCGGCGTGTCCCTGACCGTGGCCCGGGGTGAGACTTTGGGGCTGGTCGGCGAAAGCGGGTCGGGCAAATCGGTGACGGCGCAGGCGATCATGGGGCTGATCGACATCCCCGGGCGAATTGCGGGCGGTCAGGTGCGCTGGCAGGGGCATCCTCTGGTGGGAGCAGGCGCCCCCCGCGCGCCGCGCGGCGTCTGGGGCAAGGACATCAGCATGGTGTTCCAGAACCCGATGACCTCGCTCAACCCGCTGATGACCATCGGCGACCAGATCGCCGAGGGGATCACCCTACATCTGGGCCTGCCCCGCGCCGCGGCGCTGGACCGCGCCGCAGAACTGCTGGCGGCGGTCGGCATTTCCGGCGCGCGGCGGCGGCTGGCGCAGTTCCCGCATGAGCTTTCGGGCGGGATGCGGCAGCGCGTGATGATCGCCATGGCCGTCGCCTGTGAGCCGAAGCTGGTCATCGCCGATGAACCCACCACCGCGCTGGATGTGACCATTCAGGCGCAGATCCTTGAACTGATGGCCGAGTTGCAGGACCGGCTGGGCCTGTCGATCATCCTGATCACCCATGATCTGGGCATCGTGGCGGGCCTCTGCCACCGGGTGGCGGTGATGTATGCGGGCCAGATCGTCGAAGTGGCCCCGGTCGAGGAGATCTTCGCCGCGCCCGCGCATCCCTATACTCAAGGCCTGATCCGCTCCACCCCGCAGCTGGAGGCGGGGGAGGAGAGGCTGGTGGCCATCGACGGCATGCCGCCGGGCCTGCTGCATCCGCCCGAAGGCTGTGCCTTCCGCGCGCGCTGCCCGATTGCGGGGCCGGATTGCGCAAAGATGCCGCCCCTGCGCGCATGGGGCGCCGGTCAGGTGGCCTGCTGGAAGGCGGGCACGCCCGCATGGGGGGCGGCATGACGCCCACCCTTTCGGTCCAGAACCTGTCCGTTGATTACGAACTGTCCGCCGCGGGCCTGTTCCGCCGCCGCCGTGCGGTCAATGCGGTGGCCAATGTCTCCTTTGACATCGCGCCGGGTGAGACTTTGGGGCTGGTCGGCGAAAGCGGGTCGGGCAAGACCACCGTGGGCCGCGCCGTGCTGCGCCGTCTGGCCGCGGCGCAAGGGCGGATCCTGTTCGAGGGGCAGGATATCACCCGGTTGCAGGGCGATGCCCTGCGCCGCTTGCGCGCGCGGATGCAGATCGTGTTGCAGGACCCCTATACCTCGCTGAACCCGCGCCACCGGGTGGGGGAAATCGTGGCAGAGCCGCTGCTGGTCCACGGCATCGCCGCCACCCCCGAGGAAGCCCGCGCCACGGTGCGCGATCTACTGACCCGGGTCGGCCTGCCCGCCGATGCGGCGGACCGTTATCCCCACAGCTTCTCCGGCGGGCAGCGGCAAAGGATCGGCATTGCCCGCGCACTGGCGCTGAAGCCCGCGCTGATCGTTGCGGATGAGCCGGTCTCGGCGCTGGACGTGTCCGTCCGGGCGCAGGTGGTGAACCTGATGCAGGATCTGCAGCGCGATCTGGGGATTTCCTTCCTGTTCATCGCCCATGATCTGGCCATCGTCCGCCACATCAGCCACCGCGTCGCCATCATGTATGCCGGGCGTCTGGTTGAGGTGGCCCCGCGCGAGGATGTCTATTCCCGCCCGATCCATCCCTATACGCGCGCGCTTTTGTCGGCGGTCCCGGTGGCCGATCCGAAGGTGCAGCGGACACGGCGTCGGATCGTGCATCCGGGCGAAAGCGTGGACATCGCCAACCCGCCGACCGGCTGCCGCTTTCATCCGCGCTGCCCCTTGGCCACCGAACAATGCCGCAATGCCGAGCCACCGCTGTTGCGGCGAGAGGGCGCGCGCTTTGCCGCCTGCTGGAACAGCGGCGCATGACCGAGCTTTTGTTCAGCTGGCCGGGCCTTGCCGCCGTGATTGCCGTCTTCTGCGCGGGCGCGGTGCAGGGGTCCACCGGCTTTGGCTTCAACATGTTGGCCGCCCCCCTGCTGGCGATCATTGATCAGGCCTTTGTGCCCGGCCCGATGCTGGTCATGGCCACCGCGGTCTGCATCGGCGGCGCGGTGGCCGAGCGGTCACAGGTCAACCGGCGCGATCTGGCCTTTGCGCTGTCGGGCCGCGCCGTGGCCGCCGCGGGCGCCGCGCTTGTGGTGGGTCTACTGTCACCCGAAGGTTTTGCCGGGCTGTTCGGCTTCGCCATCCTCTTGGCCGTCGCGCTCAGCCTGTCGGGGCTGAAGGTGCAGACGACGCCCGGCACGCTGTTCGGGGCAGGGCTGATTTCGGGCTTCATGGGCACGCTGACCTCGATCGGGGCGCCACCGATGGCGATTGCCTATCAGAATGCCGCACCTGCGCGGATGCGGGCGACGCTGAACGCCTATTTCTTCGTGGGCGGTCTGATTTCCATTGCCGCCCTGCTGGCCGCGGGGCGGTTCGGGCTGCACGATCTGGCGCTTGGCGCGATGATGACCCCCTTCGCGCTGGCGGGCTTCCTCGCCTCGGGCTGGGGGCGGCGGCTGATGGACAAGGGGCGGGTCAAGCCGGTGGTCATCGCGGTCTCTTCCGCCTCGGCCATCGTGCTGCTGGCCCGCGCTTTTGCATGAGGAGAGTGAGATGGACGCGGTTCTGCTGATCACGGGTGCCGCCACCGGTATCGGCGCAGCCATTGCCCGGCGGATGGCGCAGCCCGGCGCGCGGCTGGTACTGCACACCGGCAGGAATGCCGCGGGGCTGGAGGCGCTGGCCGGGGAATTGCGCGCCACCGGGGCGCAGGTGGCCACAGCCCTGGGCGATCTGGCCGATCCCGCCACCGCGCCCGCGCTGGTTGAGACGGCGCACGAGGCCTTTGGCCGGGTGGACGGGATCGTATCCAATGCAGGCCGGGCGCAGCGCGGCAATTTCGGCACCATCACACCCGCCGATCTGGAGGCCGCCTTCGCCATGATGCCGGTGGCCTTCCTGCGGCTGATCAATGCGGCGCTGCCCGATCTGACGACCAGCCGTCAGGGCCGGGTGGTGGCGATCAGTTCCTTCGTGGCGCATGGCTTTGGCACCAACGGGCTGCATTATCCGGTGTCCGGCGCCGCCAAGGCCGCGCTGGAGGCGCTGGCGAAATCCTTGGCGGTGCAGTTGGGGCCGCACGGGGTGACGGTGAACTGCATCGCCCCCGGTTTCGTCCGCAAGGACAGCGGCGGCCATACAGCCACATCCTCGGCCACGATGGAAAGCGCGGCCGCCATCACCCCCACGGGCCGGATCGGCGAACCCGCGGATGTGGCGGAAACGGCGGCCTTTCTGCTGTCGCCCGCGGCGCGGCAGATCACCGGGCAGGTGATCCATGTCGACGGCGGGCTGCTCCTCCCCTGACGCTCAGGTCCGGTAGCCCAGATTGGCCGAGATTTCCCGCGCTGCAGCGGTGATCTCGGCAATATGTTCGGCGGATGGGACCGGACCCAGATACTGGATCGAGTCCACCATGGACACCACGCCGACGAAATGGCCAAGTGCATCGCGGATGGGCGCGGCCAGCGCGTTCAGCCCGACCATGATCTCATTCGGCGCGACGGCCCAGCCCTGACGGCGGATCGTGTCGATCTCGGCCTTCAGCTGTTCGGGGTCAAGGATCGTATAGGCCGTGTGGCGTTCCAAGGGCGCATCGCAGATCTGCGGCAGCAGGATCGCATCGCCGAAGGCCAGCGCGATCTTGCCTTGCGCGCTGGCGTGATGGCTGAGAAGCGAGCCGGGCTTCACGCTGATTTCGATATTGGACCGGCTGGGCACCAGCAAAAGCACCCGCACCCCGCCTGTATCCGGCTGGCTGACGGTGACGGCATGGCCCATCCGGTCGCGCAATTCGCGCGCGACGAAACGGGCGGCAGTGGCGAGTTCAAAGTTCTCGCCCACCGCCTGCCCCAATGCGATCAGCCGCGCGCTGATCCCGTAGCGTTCGGTATCGGCATCGCGCAGCAGATACCCGGCCGAGACCAGCGTCTGCAGATGGCGGTGGATGCGGCTTTTCGTGGTGCCGAACTGCCGGGCCAGTTCCGATACCCCGACCGAGCCCTGCGCCTGCACCATGAACTCCAGAATATGCAGGGCGAATTCCACCGCCTGCACGCTGCTGCCGCGCCCGCCGGATTTGGCGTCGCCGTCGTCACTCATCTCAGGGCCTCTCCCGGGGCTGCGGTCCATCACCTTCAGTCCGGCATAGGATAATCATTCGCATTCAAGACCCAACCGGCTTGTTGCGAGAAATCCTCGCGGGGCGGGGCAAAAATGTCGATCAGCTGGTTCACGCCCTGATCCACCCCGCGCGAGGTGTGGATGGCCGGGGCCGGAATGACGGTCAGCGAGGGGGAGCCCACCTCCGGGTGCCGGTCTTCACGCCAGTCGTTCAGGTTCACCGTCCAGGGCCAGCGCAGATGGTGGACGAAGCGGCCCTCGACCGACAGCGAGCCCTGTTCGAAATCGTCGTGGTGATGCGGCGACAGTTTGGTGATGTCACGCGGCCCGACCTGCGGGTCCAGTACGTTTATCATCAGCGTGGTGCAGCGGAAAATCCGGCCGAAGCGGCCCGGTGTGGGCGGCACGTCAAGGCTGTAGCTGCGGATGCGGTAACCGCCGGGCGGCGCGGGCCACGGGCGGAACGGCGGGATCTGCGGGCGGCGCGTGACGAAAGAGGCCGCGTTGGAGGCCAGCGCCGACAGGTCTTCCTGCACGGTCGAAAAGATGCGCTCGGCCGGGCCGCCGTCGGGCAGTTCGATCCGGCTGTCGCCGGGCGGCAGGATGGTCAGCGAATGGCCTGCCACCTCGGTGGTTTCACCGCCCGCGGTCACGATGGCGCGGCTGTCGCGCCGGGGCAGGATCAGCACATATTCATCAGGCTGCGTGCTGCGGGTCAGCACAGCGCCGGGCTGCGCATCAGTATGGGCCACAAGGAAATTCTGGCCGCGGGTGATCCATGTCGGCGCCAGATCGTCGGCGATCTGCGGCGCGGTTTCGTAGAACAGCCCGAGGTCGGCATCGGCAAAGCCAAGCCCAGCGGCGGTGGCCGGGGCGGCGCTTCCGGCAAGACGGCTGCGGGGATCGCTGGTGTCATACATATGAGCCTCCTCCTGTCGTTCTTTCTGTCAGAACACTTGTACCGTTATTTTTACATTCCCAAACTGTCAACGTCAGTTTCCCGATTGTTTCCAGCCTCTTTCCGCCGAGAAACGCCCGCACTCCATGCAGAAAAGAATCGACTTGACAGTCATGCGCAACATCATTGTAAATTGCGATACAGTGTTCTGCAATACGAAACGGGAGGATAGTTATGCTGAACCGCCGCCAGATGATGGCAATGTCGGGCTCTATGGCCGTCGCACTGGCTGCGCCGTCGATTGTCCGGGCGAATGCGATGAAACTGATGCTGGCCCATGCCACGGCCGAGAGCCATCCGGGCCATATCTTCGCGCTGGAATTCCAGAAGGCGATGGAAGCCCTGCTGCCCGGCGCCGTGAACATCCAGATCTTCCCCAACCGCCAGCTGGGCGATGACAAGCAGAATCTGGAATCCACCGTGGCGGGCACGGTGCAGCTGTCCATGGTCTCGGGCGTGATCTTCCCGCTGGTCACCGGGCGCGAGGCGCTGAACGCCTATCAGCTGCCCTTCCTGATCCGCGACTACGACCACATGGAAAAGATGGCGAAAAGCGAAGTCGGCGCCAAGCTGCTGGCCGATCTGGACGAAGCCGGTCTGGTGGGCCTGTCCACCGTCGACATCGGCCAGCGCCATTTCCTGTCGACCAAGAAGGCCGTCACCACGACCGCCGATTTCGCCGGTCTGAAGACCCGGATCGTGCCGGTGCCGCTGCACAAGGAAATCTGGGAAAAGATCGGCACCGCCCCGGTGGGCCTGCCCTATGGCGAAGTCTATGGTGCGATGGAAACCGGCGTGCTGGATGCGCTGGAGACCAATATCTCGTCCATCATCGGTGAAAACCTGTGGGAAGTCGGCAAGCAGATGACGCTGACCGGCCATTACCCGTGGCATGCGATCATCTCGGCCAACAAGATGATCTTCGACACGCTGCCGGCCGAGGTGCAGGCCGCGATGCGGCAGGCCGGGACGGATGCCATCGGCCCGACCATCGCCTATGCGAAAGAACAGGACGCCACGGGCCGCGAGGCGCTGCAGGCAAAGGGGCTGGAGATCCACGAGCTGTCTGATCTGGACAAGCTGCGCGGCGATCTGGCGCCGATCCTGTCGGAATGGTCGGCCAAGTCACCGCTGATCGACGAATTCGTCAAGGCCGCACAGGCCGCCTGACGCCTTTCCGGCCGGTCCCTGCGCACCCCGCTCCGGGGCCGGCCCCGAACCATCGGGCCTTTCTCAGATGAACCAATCCGCTTCCCCGCCCGCCGGCGGGGTTGCCCGGACGGCCGCGATGCGGCTGTGGTCGGGCTATGTTCTCACGCTCAAATTCCTGGCCGGTTTCTCGACGCTGGTGATCGTGGTGGTGATGGTGGCACAGGTCGCCGCCCGCTACGTCTTCGGCACCTCGATCATCTGGGCCGAGGAATTGTGCCGCTACATCCTGATCTGGCAGACATTCCTGCTGATCGGCATCGCCTATCACCGCGGAGAGCTGGTGGCGCTGGATATTCTCAGCCATCGCCTGTCGCGCGGCGGTCTGCTGGCGCTGCGGCTGGTGGTATCACTGCCGGTCTGGATGTTCCTGTGGCTGATGATCACCGCAGGCTGGACCTTTGCCGGGCGGTTCACCGGGCAATCCGTGCCCGCCTTCGATTTCATCTGGGAAAGCCTGACCGGCCATGCCGCGGGTGTCACCGTGTTCTGGATCTATGTCTCGGTGCCGGTCGGCTGCGGCCTGCTGCTGGCCCATGTGGTGGGCCATTATCTCTGGGACCTGTGGCTGTTCCTGACCGGCCGGCCCGATCCGCACGGCGGCAACCTGCCCGGCCCCGGGGCCGGGCCGCAATCCGACATTTCCACCGGCGGAGCCGCGCAATGACCAGCTTTCTTGGCATCTTCATCGTCCTTCTGGTGCTGGGCATCCCGATCTCGCTGGCGCTTGGCGCGGGGGGCATCCTCTATCTCTGGCTGACCGACAACTGGATGCTGGTTCAGGCCATGCCGCAGCGGATGCTGGCGGGGGTGGATCAGTTCGTCCTGCTGACGATCCCGCTGTTCCTGCTGGCCGGGTCGCTGATGAATCTGGGCGGCCTTTCCAGCCGGATGATCGGCTTTGCCAATGCGCTGATCGGCCATTTCAAGGGCGGCATCTCGCTGGTGACGGTGCTGGCCTCGATTCTTTTCGCGGGCATCTCTGGCAGCGCCATCGCGCAGGCTTCGGCCATCGGGTCGCTGATGATCCCGGCGATGGACAAGCAGGGCATCCCCAAGGCCTATGGCGGCGCGCTGGTGGCCATGTCCTCGGTCATCGACCCGCTGATCCCTCCGTCGATCACCATGATCATCTTCGGCGTGCTGTCGGGCGTGTCCATCGCGCAGCTGTTCGTGGCGGGCATCGTGCCCGGCATCCTTCTGGGCGTGGCGCTGCTGATCTATGCCGGCTGGCAGGCGCACCGGCACAATTACCCCGCCATGCCCCGGGCCAGCTGGGGCGAACGGGGCCGCGCGCTGGTGGCCGCCATTCCGGCCCTGATGCTGCCCGTCATCATCGTGGGCGGGGTGAAATCCGGCATCTTCACCATGACGGAATCCGCCGCCGTGGCCGTGGCCTATGCGCTGATCGTGGGCGCGCTGCACCGGGAACTGTCCTGGGCCAAGATCTGGGATGCGCTGGTCATCACCGCCATCGCCACCTCGGGCCTGTTGTTCATCCTGGCCATGGCCTCCATCGTGGCCTTTGCCCTGACCGTGGAACAGGTGCCCACCACATTCGCCGAGGCGCTGCTGTCCATCTCGGACAACAAGCTGGTCGTGCTGCTGATGGTCAACATCATGCTCCTGATCCTGGGCAAGTTCCTGGAGCCGATCTCGGTCATGATCATCACCATGCCGATCCTTCTGAAGATCGCCGCGATGATCGAGATGGATCTGGTGCAGTTCGGGGTCATGGTCACGTTGAACGTGGTGATCGGCATGGTCACGCCGCCGGTGGGGGTCTGCCTCTTCGTGGTCTGCGCAATCTCGGGCGCCTCGCTGGGGGCTGTGTCGAAGGCCGTGTTCCCGATGTTCCTGATCTGCCTTGGCCTTCTGGCGGCCATCGCCCTGATCCCCGCCATCACGCTGGCGCTGCCGCATCTGATGATGCCCGCGCCCTGACGCCAGAACCGTAAGGAAACGCTCATGACCGGATACACCACCTTCCGCCGCCGCCTTCTGGCGCAAGAGCCGCTGATCGGCACTTTCTGCAAATTCCCCGTCCCCCATGCGATCGAGCTGCTGGGCGGGGTCGGCTTCGATTTTGTCGTGATCGACGAAGAGCACGGGCCGTGGGACCGCATCACCATCGACACCGCCATTCTGGCCGCCCGCGCCGCGGGTATCGCCGGGCTGGTGCGGGTGTCGGACCCCATCGCCTCGCGCATACTGTCTGTGCTGGATGACGGGGCGGCGGGGGTGCTGGTGCCGCATGTGCTGAGCGCGGAAAAGGCGCGCGACATGGCGGCCGCCTGCCGCTACCGCGGCGGCAAGCGGGGGTTCTCCAACACCACCCGCGCGGGCAATTTCGGGGGCCTTGGCCTTTGGGACCATGTGAAAAAGCATGACGAGGAAGTCTCTTTCATCGCCATGATCGAGGATGCCGAAGCGCTGGAGGATCTGGATGGCATCCTGTCCACCCCGGGGCTGGACGCCGCCTTCATCGGCCGGGGTGACCTGACCGTCGCACTTGGCGCCAGCGGTCCGGAATCGCCCGAGGTGATCTCGGCCTGCGCGCAGATCATGGCCGCCGCCAAGCGTCACGGCAAACCCGTGGCCATCATGTCCGGCGGCACAGAGGACACCCGCCGCTACCGCGAGATGGGCGCCTCGGCCTTCATCGTCTCTTCCGATCAGGGGTTCCTGCGCAACGGCGCGCTGAAATCCCTGTCCGACGTGCGCCTTGGCGCGAACTGAAAGGAAATTCCCATGGCTGGCCCTTCCGCCCTCCCGACCATCGTTCCGCTGCCGGATTACACGGCTGAGCGCACCGCCCATATCGCACGCCTTTTGCAGGGCGCGGTGGATCTGCACTGCCATTCCGGCCCCGCCGCCATGCCGCGGATCATCAGCCATGCGCAGGCCATGCGCGAGGCGGATGAGGCCGGTTTCGACGTGCTCCTCTACAAAGATCACTATTACAGCGGGATGAACCACGTCACCGTTCTGGACGAGGTGTTCCCGGACAAGAACGTCCGTCTGATGTCCGGCATCGCGCTGAACAATGCCGAAGGCGGGATCAACCCCTTCGCGGTGGACCATTGCATCGCCACCGGCGGGCAGATCGTCTGGATGCCCACCTTCTCGGCCACCAACCACATCGAGGCCTATGCGGCCAAAAGCTTTCCGAAGACCGCGCGGCCGATGCTGCCGCCGGTGGGGCTGTCGGCGGTTGACGCGAACGGGCGGCTGACCGACGATACGCTGAAGGTGATCGACCTGATCGCCGCCGGAAACATCATCCTGTCGGGCGGCCACCTGCCGGTGGGTGAATTGCATCTGCTGTTCGACGAGGCGAAAAAGCGCGGCGTGCAGAAGATGATGGTCAACCACCCGACCTATCTGATCGGCTGCTCGGACGAAGATATCCGGCAGATGGTGGCGCAGGATGTCTATATGGAGCATTCGATCTGCATGTTCATCGAAAGCCGGGTGAAACAGCATGACACCGCCGATCTGGTGCATCTGATCAACGTGGCCGGGCCGGATCATACGATCCTCGGCTCTGACCTCGGGCTGACGCAGGCGCCGAAGCCGGTCGATGGCTACCGGATGGTCGTGTCGGACCTGATCGACGCGGGCGTGACGGATGAGGTGATCCGCCAGATCACCGCCACCTCGGCCAAGACCCTGTTGGCCAAGGGGGCCTGAGCCATGGCAGCCCCGGCCAAGAAGGTCATCATCACCTGCGCCGTCACGGGCGGCATCCACACCCCGTCCATGTCGCCGCATCTGCCGGTGACGGCGGCCGAGATTGCCGAGGCCGCCATCGGCGCGGCCGAGGCCGGGGCGGCGATCATCCACCTGCACGCCCGCAACCCCGAAGACGGCCGCCCGGACCAGACACCGGCCCTGTTCGAGCCGTTTCTGAAGATCATCCGCCAGCGCAGCGACGCCGTGCTGAACCTGACGACCGGCGGCGCGCCTACCATGACGGTGGAGGAACGGATGCAGCCCGTGGCGCATTTCGCGCCCGAGGTCGCCTCGCTGAACATGGGGTCGATGAACTTTGGCCTCTACCCGATGCTGGCGCGGTTCAAGGACTTCCGCCACGACTGGGAACCCGCCTATCTGGAATCCACCCGCGACCGGGTGTTCAAGAACACCTTCGCCGATATCGAAACCATCCTGCGGATCGGCGCCGACAACGGCACAAGGTTCGAGGTGGAATGCTATGACATCGGCCACCTCTACACGCTGGCCCATTTCGCCGACCGCGGGCTGATCAAGCCGCCGTTCTTCGTGCAGTCGGTCTTTGGCATTCTGGGCGGCATCGGCACCCACCCCGAGGATGTGGCCCATATGCGCCGCACGGCCGACCGGCTGTTCGGCACCGATTACCACTGGTCCGTTCTGGGTGCGGGGCGGATGCAGCTGCCCATCGTCACCATGGCCGCGGCCATGGGCGGCAATGTCCGCGTGGGGCTGGAGGATTCGCTCTGGGGCGGGCCGGGGCGGCTGGCGGAAAGCAATGCCGAACAGGTTACCCGGGTGCGCGGCATTCTGGAAGGTCTGGGCCTTCAGGTCGCCACCCCGGCCGAGGCACGGGAGATGCTGGCCCTGAAGGGCGGCGATCAGGTGAATTTCTGAGGCGATGATGACAGATCCGAAGACGGTGCTGATCGTCACCGCCCACCCCGAGCCCACGTCCTTCAACCATGCCCTGTCGGCCCGCGCCATCGCGGCACTGGAAGGCGCGGGCCACCGCGTCCTGCATTCGGACTTGTATGCCGAAGGCTTCAACGCCGAGGGCGGTCGGGGCGATTTCACCGATACGGCCGATCCGGCCCGGTTCCACTACCAGTCGGAACAGACCCATGCCTGCCGCACCGGCAGCTTTGCCCCCGACATTGCCCGTGAACAGGCGCGGCTGTTGCAGGCGGATCTGCTGATCCTGCAGTTCCCGCTGTGGTGGGGCGGCCCGCCCGCCATCCTGAAGGGGTGGATCGACCGGGTGCTGGCCTATGGTTTCGCCTATGTGGACGGCGCGCGGTTCGACACCGGCCTCTTCGCCGGGCGCCGTGCGGCGCTCTCGGTGACCACCGGCGGCACGCCCGCGCGGTTCTCGGACGAGGGCGTCTATGGCCCGATCGAAACCGTCCTCTGGCCGGTGCGGCGGCTGGCGCTGGAATATATGGGCTTCACGGTCGAGCCGCCCTTCGTCAGCTACGGCGCGCCCCGCATCGGTGACGACGCCCGCGCTGCACTGCTGGACGACTGGGCCGCCCGGGTCGTGGACCTGGCCGCCCTGCCCACCGACCGCAACCGCCGCCCCGAAGACCCGCTGGCCCTGGTGCCCGAGGGCGCATGGTCGCGCGCATGATCCCCTGCCCCGAGGTTTCGCTGCGGTTGGAGGGCCGCGCCGGGCGCATCACCCTGACCCGGCCCAAGGCGCTGAACGCGCTGACCCACGCCATGTCCCTGGCGATAGAATCCGCGCTGGACCTGTGGCGCGACGATCCGGCGGTGGAGCTGGTCATGATCGATGCCGCGGGCGACCGGGCCTTCTGCGCAGGCGGCGATGTGGCCGCGGTCTGGCGCGCGGGCATGGCCGGAAACCCGCAGGCGGGCCGCGATTTCTGGCGGGACGAATACCGGATGAACGCCAAGCTGGCGGAATATCCGAAACCGGTCATCGCGCTGATGCAGGGCTTTGTCATGGGCGGCGGCGTGGGTCTGGCCTGCCATGTTGCGCATCGCATCGTCGATGACAGCGTACAGATGGCCATGCCCGAGGCGGGGATCGGCCTGATCCCCGATGTGGGCGGCACGCTGCTGCTGGCCCGCGCGCCCGCCGGACTGGGTCTCTGGCTGGGGCTGACGGCCGACCGCATGGGTCCCGGTGATGCCATTGCCGCGGGCTTTGCCGATCATCTGATCCCGCGGCAGGACTGGCCCGCCCTGACCGCCGCCCTGTGCCGCGGCGATCTGTCGATGATCACGGCAATGGCCCGCCCGGCGGGGGAAACCCCGCTTCTGGACCTGTGCCGCCGGATTGCGCCCGCGCTGGACGCCCCGGATGTGGCAGGCATTCTGGCCGGGATCGCCGCCTGCCCGGAAGACCGGGCACAGGTGGGCGCCGCAGCGATGCGCCGGAACTCTCCACTGTCGATGGCGGCCACGCTGGCGCTGATCCGCGCCCTGCCTGCTGACGCCGATATCCGCACCGCGCTGCGCGCCGAATACCGTTTCACCTTCCGCGCCGCCCAGCCGGGGCTGACCGATTTTCACGAAGGCGTCCGCGCCCAGCTGATCGACAAGGACCGCCAGCCAAACTGGCGCCCGGTGCCCGATGCAACCGAGGTGGCGGCGCTTCTGGCCGATCTGGGAGAGGATGAGCTGATCTTCAGCCGCTAACGCGGCAGTGGATGCCCCGTCGCGCCCATGACGGGCGCAGCCCGCCGGTGAAGCTCTGCCGCCAGCGCGGCGGTCAGCGCATCCTGCCCCGCCCGCGCCAGCAGCGTAAGGCTGCCGGGCCGCCCGTCTGCCCGCGGCCCGGTGGGCACGGCAATCCCGCACAGATCCAGCAGGTTGACGAAATTCGTATAGGTGCCCAGACGGCTGTTCGGCCCGATGGGGTCCGCCTCCAGATCGGCCAAGGTGTAAAAGGTGGGGATCGTCGGCACCGCCAGCAGGTCGAGCCCGGCCATGGCGGTCTCTGCCACCCGCTTCAGCGCGGCCAGACGGTAGATGCCGCGAAATGCATCCGCCGCCGAAAGCCGGTCCGCCGTGCCGATGATCTGCGCCGTCACCGGATGGAACGCCCCGGGATTGGCGCGGAAGAGCGGCTCCACCGCCGCCATCCGCTCAGCCACCCAGGCGCCTTCATAGAGCATCCGCGCCACGTCATAGAACGGGGTGAAATCCACCTCCTGCACCGTAGCGCCCCCGTCGCGCAGCCCCTGCACCGCCGCGGCAAAGGCAGCGGCCTGCGCAGAATCGCCGAAGAACTCGATGCTGGCCGCATCGGGAATGCCGATCCGCAGCCCGCCCGAGACCGGCGCCAGAACCGGCGCGGGCATCGCGCGCGACCACGGATCCGCATCGTCATAGGCCGCCGCCGCCCGGAACGCCGTCCACGCGTCCCCCACTGTCAGCGCAAAGATGGAAATCGTGTCCAGCGTCCGGCAGGCCGGCACCATGCCGCTGCCCGACAGCGCCCCGAGCGAGGGCTTCAGCCCGACGATATTGTTCAGCGCGGCAGGCACCCGCCCCGAACCCGCCGTGTCGGTGCCCAGCGAAAAGCTGACCAGCCCCCGCGCCACCGCCACGCCCGATCCGCTGGACGACCCACCCGGCACGATCTGCGGGTCCAGAGCATTCCGCGGCACCCCATAGGGCGACCGCACCCCCACCAGCCCGGTGGCGAACTGGTCCAGATTGGTCTTGCCGATCCAGATCGCCCCCGCCGCGCGCAGCCGCGCCACCACAAAGGCATCCGCCGCGGCGCAATAGGCAAAGGCCGGGCAGGCCGCGGTCGTCGGCACAGCGCCCACGTCGATATTGTCCTTCACCGCGAAGGGCACCCCCCACAAGGGATAGGCCACGGGGTCAAAGGGCGGCAGATCGGCCGCCTCCGCCGCTGCCTCCGCCGCGGGGCGCAGATGCAGGAAAATGGCCGGATCATCGGCGGCGCGGATGCGGGCGAAGACCTCCTCCATCACCGACGATGGCGCCGTGCCCGCGGCATAGGCGGTATGAAGGGCGCCGATATCAAAGGACAGCGCGGCAAGCGGGGTCTTGGTCATGGCTTCTCTCAAATCTCCGGCGCGCCGTTGTCCGGCAGGAATTCCACCGGCCGGTTCCACTGGATCAGCACGGTGCAGCCCGGCCCGGACCAGACCGCATGCGCTGTGCCCTCGGGGTTCAGGATCAGCGACCCGGCCGGATAATCGCCGCGCTCGTCGCTCTGCACACCTTCCAGCACCAGAATGGTCTCCATCCCCGGATGCCGGTGCCGCGGCACGCCCGCACCGGGGGCATAGCGCAACAGCGCGACACCGGGCGCCCCTTCCAGAAGCGGGCAGATTTCCACCCCGTCGCGGAAGGGCAGAAAGGCGCGCTCCCGCCAGTTCTGCAAAAGGTTCGGAACATGCAGCGGATCAGCCATGCAGCGCATCCAGAATTTCGGCGGTGCGGGCGGTCCAGCCGACAATCGCCCCCTGCGCCCGGATCATGGCCAAAGTCGCGGCCTTGAAGTCGGGGAAATAGCTTTCCGTCGAATCCTCGGCCAGCAGACAGCTGAACCCCCGGTCATTTGCCTCGCGCATGGTGGTCTGGACGCAAACCTCGGTGGTGACCCCGGCAAAGATCAGCGTCTTCACCCCCAGCCGGGCCAGATCCTCAGACAAGGAGGTGGCGTAGAACGCGCCCTTCCCCGGCTTGTCCAGCACGATCTCTCCGGGCAGCGGCGCCAGCTCGGGCACGATATCGGCACCCGGCTCTCCGGCGATCAGCACCCGCCCCATCGGCCCAAGATCGCCAATCCGCAGCGCGGGACTGCCCCGGTCGCGCTTCGCGGGCGGCAGGTCCGACAGGTCCGGCCGGTGACATTCGCGGGTGTGAATCACCGGCACCCCCGCCGCCCGTGCCCCCGCGATCAGCGCGGCCACCGTCGGAATGATCGCCTGAAGCCGGGTGACATCGTTGCCAAGCGACGCACCGAACCCGCCCGGCTCGACAAAATCGCGTTGCATGTCGATGACGATCACCGCCGTCATTGCCGGATCCAGATCAAAGGCAAAGGGCAGCGCACCCGCAATCAAACCCATCACACTACCCCTTTCATCTGTTCATAAATATCCCGGGGGAGTCCGCCAGAGGCGGACGGGGGCAGCGCCCCCGCGGCAACGGCACCCATCAGGCATGCCCTCCCATATGGTGCCCGATCTCGGCAAGGTTCGCTTCTGCGGCTGCCACCTCATAGCCGATCCGCCCCTCGCTCATCACCAGAATGCGGTCGGACAATTCCATGATCTCGTCCAGATCCTCGCTCATCAACAGGACCGCGGCGCCCGCATTGCGGGCTGCCACGATCCGGGCGCGGATCTCGGCCACGGCAGCGAAATCCAACCCGAAACAGGGGTTCGAGATGATCAGGAGCCGCACCTCCCCGGTCAGTTCGCGGGCCAGAACCGCGCGCTGGACATTACCGCCCGACAGCGCCGCAATCGGCCCCTCCGGCTCAGCCGCCTTGACCTTGAAGGCAGCGATCAGCTCGCGCCCGCGCCGTTTCATTCCGGCGGGGTCCAGCCAGAACCGCCCGCCCGTGCCGCTGCGGTCGAAATCGCGGAAAGCGATGTTGTCGGTGACGCTCATCCGGGCCGCGCAGGCGTTCTTCAGGGGTTCCTCGGGCAGGTAGCGCACGGCATGGGCCTGCGCCTCTCCCCTCGTGGCGCGGTAGGGCTGGCCTTCCACCCGGATTTCACCGCTGCGAAAGGGGCGCTGGCCGGTCAGCACCTCCATCAGCTCCATCTGCCCGTTGCCCGAGATTCCGGCGATCCCGGCAATCTCACCGGCGCGGACGACAAGGCCGTCGATGGCAATCTCCTTCAGGCCGGACCGGTCGGTGGCGCGAATACCTGTCAGCTCCAGCACCGGGGCGCCGGGGGTGCCGTGGCGTTCCACCGGCCGCACCTCTTTCTCGGCGCCGATCATCATGGCGGCCATCTGCTCGTGGGTCAGATCGGCCACCCGGCCCTGCCCCACCAGCCGCCCGCGCCGCAGGACTGAGACGTCGTCGGCAAAGGCCGTCACTTCGCGGAATTTGTGGGTGATCATCAGGACCGAGATTTCGCCCGCGCTGCACAACCCGCGGACATGGCCCAGCACCTCATCCGCCTCATCCGGGGTCAGGACGCTGGTCGGTTCGTCCAGGATGACGAAACGGCTGCCCAGATACAGCTGCTTCAGGATCTCCAGCTTCTGCTTTTCGCCCGCGGCCAGACGGTTCACCGGCTGATCCAGCGGCACCCGGAACGGCATGGCGGCCATGAACGCCTCCAGCGCGGCGCGTTCGCGGGTCCAGTCGATGATCCCGGGCGCATCGGCGCGGCTGATCACCAGATTCTCAGCCACGGTCAGCGAGGGGACCAGCGTGAAATGCTGGTAGACCATCCCCATCCCAAGCGCGCGGGCATCGCGGGGATCGGCGATCACCGCCTCGCGCCCGCCGATCAGCAGTTGGCCCTGCGTGGCGTGGTAGAACCCCATGATGCATTTCACCAGCGTGGACTTGCCCGCGCCATTCTCACCCAGAAGCGCATGGAACGTGCCCGGCGCCACGCGGATCGACACATCCTCCAACGCGGTGAAGCTGCCGAAGCGCATGGTCATGCCGATGGTCTCCACCTCCAGCGCCCCGGGGGGCAGGGGATCGGCGCCGATGCCGGCGACGGGGGGCTTCATGACAGCGCCTCAATAAGGCTGGCGCTGTCGCTGACGGCCCCGAACACGCCGCCCTGCATCTTCACCATGTTCAGCGCGGCGGCGTGGTTCGCCGGGTCGGTCGCACCACAGCAATCCGACAGGATCAGGCATTCGAAACCGCGGTCGTTCGCCTCTCGCATCGTGGTGGAAACGCAGACATCGGTGGTGATCCCGGTCAGGATCAGGTTGCGGATGCCCCGGGTGTTCAGGATCAGCTCTAGATCGGTCGCGCAAAACGACCCCTTGCCCGGTTTGTCGATGATCGCCTCGCCCGGCAGGGGGTAAAGTTCGGGGATGATGTCCCAGCCGGGTTCGCCGCGGATCAGGATCTTGCCACAGGGGCCGGGGTCGCCGATGCCCGCGCCGATCTGCTGGCTGCGCCAGCGCTTGTTCGGCGGCAGGTCGGCCAGATCGGGGCGGTGGCCTTCGCGGGTGTGAATGATGTGAAAGCCCTTTTCGCGCATCGCAGTCAGCACCGCCTTGATCGGGCCGATGGGGGCCTGCGTCAGGCTGAGGTCGTAGCCCATCATATCGACATAGCCGCCCTTGCCGCAGAAATCGGTCTGCATGTCGATGATGATCAGCGCGGTATTCTCGGGCCGCAGGTCGCCGTTCCAGGGCCAGGCATAGGGGGTGGAGTGAACCGTGGTCATCTGGCCCTCATTTCGTGATGGAAAGTTCACCCGGCGCGCCGGTCATGGCCCGCGTGGGGGAGGAGGTGGCGATCAGAACGCCCAGCGTCAGGACATAGGGTGCGGCATAGAACAGGTAATACCCTTGGGTAACGCCCACCGATTGCAGCGCCGGGCCAAGCGCGCCTGCCCCGCCGAACAACAGCGCCGCCCAGAAGCAGTTGACCGGCGACCAGCGCGCAAAGATCACCAGCGCCACCGCCATCAGCCCCTGCCCCGAGGAAATCCCCTCGTTCCAGCTGCCCGGGTAATAAAGCGAGAGATAGGCGCCCCCGACCCCGGCAAAGGCCCCGCCCACGGCGGTGGCGATGGTGCGGATCACCGCCGGGCGCAGGCCCATGGCACGGGCCGCATCGGTGCTGTCACCCACGACGCGCAGGATCAGCCCCGGCTTCGTCGACCGCAACACCCATGCGATGACAAGGGCAGAGACAATCCCGAGGAGGAACAGCACGTTCACATTCAGCGCCGCCTGCACCTGGGGCAGATCGCTCCACCAGCCCAAGGGGATGGCGGGCAGGTCGGGGGCCACCGGCTGGATGAAGGGCTTGCCGAAGTAAAACGCCAGACCGGTGCCCAGTAGCATCATGGCGATGCCGATGGCGATGTCGTTCACCCGTGGCATGGAGCAGATCAGCCCGTGGACCAGCCCGAAGACCGCCCCCGCGATGGCTGCGACCACAACGCCGGCCCAGGGGCTGCCGGTCAGGACGGCGGTGGCGTATCCGGCCATGGCGCCGAAGACCAGTGTGCCCTCCAGCCCCAGGTTGATGCGGCCCGACCGTTCGGTCAGAGTCTCGCCCAGCGAGACGAAGAGGATGGGGGTAGATACCCGGATCGCGCCGCCGATCACGGCAAGGGGCACGGCCCAGAGGCCAAGGTCATTGTCCATCTCAGCCCCCCTTGGGTTTGAAGATCGCCAGACGGCCATAGGCGGCGTCGGACATCAGGATCGCCATGAAGACGATGCCCTGCAGCACGGCCATGGTGGCATCGGGCAGGTCCATCCGCCGCTGCACAAGGCCCGAGGAGGCATCGAACCCCGCCAGAAGGATGGCCACGGGAATGATGGCCAGCGCATTGTGCCGCGCCAGAAAGGCGATCAGGATGCCGGTATAGCCATAGCCCGCGGCAAGGCTGGCATTGGCGGAACCGTGGATCGCCGCCACCTCGAAGAATCCGGCCAGCCCGGCAAAGGCCCCGCCCAAGGCGGTGAAGCCAAGGATCAGCTTGCCCACCGGCAGGCCCTGCACCTGCGCCGCGCGGACATTGCCCCCGGCGATGCGGGCGGCAAAGCCCCAAGTCGTGCGTTCGATCAGCACCCAGCACAGGATGCAGGCGAGGATACCGAAGGCCAGCCCCCAATGGACCGACAGGCCGGGCAGCATGCCCACCCGCAATGCCTCATCCAGCGGCGCGGTGGAGGGTTTGTTCAGGCTGGCGGGATCGCGCAGCGGACCTTCGACCAGATGGTTCATCAGCGCGATGGCGATGTAAGACAGAAGGAGGCTGGAGATTGTCTCGTTCACCCCGCGATAGTGGCGCAGCGCCCCGGCAAGGCCGATCCAGATCCCGCCCGCGACCATCGCGGCCAGCGCCATCAGCGGAATGCCGACCGGCCCGGGCATCCCCGCCAAGGGTAGCGCCATCGCCCCGGCGGCCACGCCGCCCAGCACGATGGCGCCTTCGCCGCCGATCACCACCAACCCCAGCCTTGCGGGCAGCGCCACGCACAAAGCCGCCATCAGCAGGGGCGCGGCGCGGCTGAGCGTGTTCTGCCATGAGAAGGCCGACCCGAACGCCCCCTGCCAAACATAGGCCAGAAAGGCGAAGGGCGACCTGCCTTGCGTCAGCAGGAACAGCCCGAAGACCGCCAACCCCGCCAGAAGCGCCAGCACGGGGATCGCCACCGGCTCGGCCCGGCGGAGCCATGCCCCGCCGCCGCCCGTCTGCACCATGGTTTCCGCAACCGCCATCGGCCCGGCCCTTACGAGGTGGAGCCGATGACGCCCTCGACAAGGTAGCCCATCCCCTCAAGCACCGGATCGGTCTCAAGGAAGGCCTGCCCTTCGGTGGCGACGACATTGCCGGCATTGTCCTTCAGCGGGCCCTTGATGACGCTGAAGCTGCCCTTCTCGATCTCGGCCTTCACGGCCTCGAACTGGGCGCGCCCGGCCTCGGGCACGGCGGGGCCAAGGGGGGACATCTTGATGAAGCCGTCTGCCAGACCGCCGCGGACGAAATTGGGGATCGGCGTTCCGGCCAGTGTGGCGGTGACCATGTCGGTATAGACCTTGGCCCAGTTCCATTCCGCCCCGGTCAGATATTTCTCCGGTGCCAGCGCGGATTGGTCAGCATGATAGCCGCAAACAAAGGCGCCGCGACCGGCCGCGGTTTCGACCACGACCTTCGGCCCGTCCACATGGCAGGTGATGACATCGCAGCCCGCATCCACCAGCGCATTCGTGGCCTCGGCCTCTTTCACCGCCAACGACCATTCGCCGGTGAAGATCACCTGACAGGTGATCGTCGGGTCCACCGCCCGCGCGCCCAGCAGGAAGGAGTTGATGTTCAGAAGGACCTGCGGAATGGGCTTGGCCGCCACAAAGCCGATCTTCTTGGTCTTCGACGCATGGCCCGCGGCGATGCCGTTCAGATACTGGCCCATGCCGACATAGCCGAAGTAGCTGCCCACATTCGTGGGATGCTTTCCTTCGGTCCACATGCCGCCGCAATGTTCGAACCGCACCTCGGGGTATTTGGCGGCCAGCGTCAGGATATGGGGGTCGAAATAGCCGAAGGAGGTTGGGAAGATCAGCCGCGCGCCATCGAAGTTGATCATGGATTCCATCGACTGTTGCACGTCGCTGGTCTCGGGGACGTTCTCTTCCTCGACCACGGTGACGCCTTCGATGGCCTTCACCGCCGCCGCACCAAGGGCGTGGGACTGGTTATAGCCGAAGTCGTCCCGCGGACCGACATAGATGAACCCCACGGTCAGCGCCCCCTGCGCCCGGGCGGACAGCGGCAGGCCGGACAGCGCCGCCATCCCGCCCAATGCCGCCGCACCGCGGAAAAGGCCACGCCGGGTCAGGGTGGGGCGGGTCAGGGTGGACGGGGACAGATCGGAACGGGCAAGGACAGGTCGGAAGTCGGTCATTCGGCGTCTCCATGTCAGGGGTCCGGGGGCGCTTTCCGGCTGTGCGACTCGCCCCGCTCGTCTCTCTGCGGTGCAGAATGAGGAATTGAACCGATGCTGTCTTGTGCTAACTTTGCAGCCAACCGCTGCAAGAAACGCACCACTTATGCACAGCCTGTCGCCGCATCAATTTATCGACGTCATTGCCCGTGCCGGGTCGATCCGCAAAGCGGCCGAGGCTTTGGCCATCACCTCCACCGCGCTGAACCGGCGGGTTCTGGCGCTGGAGGAGGAACTGGGCCTGCCGATCTTCGAACGGCTGCCGCGTGGGGTGCGGCTGTCCACCGCGGGCGAGCTGCTGGTCACCCATCTGCGCAACCAAGCCTCCGATTTCGAGCGGTTGCGCAGCCAGCTGGCCGATCTGGCGGGCGAACGGCGCGGGCATGTGGCGCTCGCCTGTTCGCAGGCGCTGCTGCCGTTCTTCATGCCGGAGCAGATCGGTCGCTACCGGCGCGACCATCCCGGCGTCAGCTTTGCCGTCCATCTGCGCGACCGTGCCGCGGCCGAGGCGGCGCTGGTCGAACATGCGGCCGACATCGCGCTGATCTTTGAACCGATCCGCCTGTCCGAGGTGCAGATCCTGTCCACCGTGCGGCAGACCATTCATGCGGTGATGGCGGCGGATCACCCCTTGGCCGGGAAAGAGGTGCTGCGCCTGCGCGATTGCGCGGCCTTTCCGGTCGGCCTGCCTACCGCGCAATATGGCGTGCGGCATCTGATTGACCTTGCACTTCAGCGCGTCTCGGTCCGGTTGCGGGTGGCGCTGGAATCCGACAATTTCGACTTCCTCCGCCGCTATCCCGCGCAGGAACAGCTGATCAGCTTCCAGATCCCCATTGGCCTGCCCGGCGGGGCCAGCGCCGAAGGCGTGATCTCTCGCCCGGTGGACACCCGCGATGTGCCCGAGGGGCGGCTTTATCTGTGCCAGCTGCGCGGCCGCACCCTGCCCGTGGCCGCGGCGAAATTCGCGGCACAGGTCGAAGGCGCGCTGGAAAGCCGGTTCGACGGTTAGGGGCTACAGGCTGTCGGGAATCGGCTGCCACGGGGCCGCAGGGTCGGGCCGGGTGAATTGCGGAATATGGGCCAAAGCCCGCACCAGCGCGGCATCGGGGCCTAGCCTCTCGCGCCAGTCATGCGCCTCGGTCAGGATGGTGCCGATGCCGACGACCTCGGCCCCGGCCTGCCGCACAAGGGCCAATGCGCCCGACAGGCTGCCGCCGGAGGCGACCACATCATCCACCACCACCGCCCGCTTTCCCGCCAGCAGGGGCAGCGCCTGACGGTCCAGCAAGAGCCGCTGTTCCCCCTTGGAGGTGATGGCGGTGATCTTCTGTTCCAGCGCATCGCCCAGATGAATCTTGGGCGATTTCTGCAACACGACATAGCGGTCCAGCCCAAGCGCCCGCGTCACCTCGATAGCGACCGGAATGCCCAAGGTCGCAGGCCCGACGATCACATCGGGGCGCAGGGGCGCGAGCACCTCGGCCAGTTTCGCGCCGATATGGGCGCCAAATTTCACCCCCAGATCGATGACCATCATCAACGAGATGGCGAAATCCGGCTTGATCGGCACGATGGGCAGGTCAAGCGCATAGCCCTGAACATCGACGGTCCAGATCTGGCGGTCAGCGGGGTCGGCCATCGGCGGCTCCTTCAGCGGGGGGAAAGGTCAGGCGAGGTTCGACCATCAGGCCCACCTCGCGCCATGTCGTGCGCTTGCGGCCAAGGTCAAAGCCATAGATCGCCAGCGAAAAGGATATGGCATGGGCCATGCGCACCGCCTGCACCAGCAACGGTACCCCGCGGGCCAGCGCGAAGCGCAGCCGGGTGACGAAGCCCACGTCGTCAATCTCCATCCCGCGGGCGCGCTGCGCATCGGCGATCCGCTCGAACTCATCCCGCAGCATGGGGATGATGCCGAAGGTCAGCGACAGCACCAGCGTCACCACCGGCGGCAGGCGCGCGGCGGAACAGGCGCCAAGAATGGAACCGGGGGAAGAGGTCTCCATCACGAAGAAGAACGCCGCGGTGGTGGTCACCAGCCGGGCCGCAGCACCCACGGCCACCGGCAGCGCCGCGGCGGGCGCCATGCCCTGCAGCCAGAGGTTCAGCACCCAGCTGGCCACGACCAGAAGCGTCAGAAGCCCCGCCCCCTTCAGATAGCCCCGCAGGCCCGGCACCCGCAGCACGACCAGCGCGGCAAGGCTGAGCAGCGCCAAGGGCAGGCCAAAACGCCAGTCGGGCACCAGCCATGCGATGGCCATGACCGCAAAGGCCCCGGCCAGCTTCACGAAGAAATTCAGTTCATGCAGGCCGGTCATGCGGGGGCTTTCTGCAATCCGGCGGGCAGGTCCCAGCCAAGCGCGGCAAAGGCGGGCGAGGACCAGCCCGCATCGACCGGCCCGTCATAGGCGATGCCGCCGCCGCCCACGATCACCAGCCGGGTGGCAATGTCATCGGCCAGCTCCAGATCATGGGTGATCACCATGACCGCGCGGCCCGTGTCGCGCATAGTGGTGATGAAGCTTTCCAGCAGCGCCCGGCCACGCAGGTCACGGGCCAGAAGCGGCTCATCCACGATGGCGACAGGCGCGCCCGCGGCATCGGCGCAGGCCAGACCCAGCTGGCCCTGCTGGCGGGCGGAGAGGGCAAAGGGGTTCGCTTCCTCCATCCCGGCCAAATCGTAGCGGGCCAGAATTTCGGATGCGCGGACGCGCAGGGCGGGATCGGCCCCGCCGGTGCGGGCGGTCATGGCGAACAGCATCTCATCCGCCAGCGTCAGGTTGAACAGGATCTGCCGCATGTTCTGCGGCACATAGGCGATGCGGCGGGCGCGGCGGGCGGTGGTCCAGCCCTCGGCCGCGGTGCCTTCGATGGCAATACGCCCGGCGGCCACCGGCAAAAGGCCCAGCAGCGCCTTGAAGAGCGTGGTCTTCCCCGCCCCGTTGCGGCCCAGAACGGCGACCGTCTCTCCCGCCTGCAAGGACAGCGCCACGTCGCGCAGCACCGGCGTTCCGTCCGGGCGCGCGAGCCGTGTGGTCAGCCCGTCTATCCGCAAAAGCTCCGCCCCCTTTGTGGCCATGGAGCGGCTGCGACGGTCCGGGAACGGCGGCAGCAGCCCCGCCTCGCGCCAGCGCTGCGGTTCCTGCATCAGGCCCGCCGCAGGTTCTGCAGGTGGCAGGTGCCTGCCGGACAGAAGCGCGATCCGGTCCACCGCGCCCGCAAAGGCGGCGGCGTCCTGATCGGCGATCAGAACGGCAGTCTCGGGCCCCAGATCGGTGGTCAGCACGCCCCGCAGCCGCGCCCGCGCCTCTGGGTCCAGCCCGGTGGTCGGTTCGTCCAGGACCAACGCCTGCGGCCCGGCGGCCAGTGCCGCGGCAATGGCGACCATCCGCCGTTCCCCGCCCGACAACGTCAGCACCCGTCGCCCGGCCAGATGGGTCAGTTGCAGCCGGGTCAGCACCGCCGCGACCCGCGCACGGACCTGCACCCGCGGGAGCGCCCGGTTCTCCAGCGGGAAGGCGACGATATCCTCCACCCCCAGGTCCCAAAGCTGATCCTCGACATTCTGCGAGACATAGCCCAAGGCCGCGAAGAGGCGATCCTTCGGCAGATCGGCCAGCGGCACCCCGGCAAGCGACACCGAACCCGAGAACCCCGGGTTCGGCACCAGCCGCGGTATCACCCCGGTCGCGGCGGCCATCAGCGTGGTCTTGCCGCTGCCGGTCGCCCCGCAGACCAGCAAACTTTCGCCCGGCCCCACCTCGAATGTCGCGTCAAGGATCACGGGCTTTGACGGATCAAAGCCAAGGGTCAGTCGGTCGGCCTTCAGCATGGTCTTGGTCTTCTGTCCGGTCTCAGAACCGCTTGAACCCGGCGGGATGGGCGGCGGTCAGGATCTTGATGGCGGGCAGGATCAAGAGCGGCGTTCCGATGATCATGGGCACGATATCCGACAGGCCCAGATAGAGGACGGCCCACCAGAACGGGAAAATCCCCAGCCACGCCAGGCTGGCCGAAACAGCGGCGACCATGACCAGACCGACGAGGAGACAGACGACGGCGATCTTCACCAGAACCGGCGTGGTGATGGGCGTCTTCTTCGGGTCGAACATCAGGCCCGGCACAAGGCCCGTCAGCCCGACCATGATCCCGTCCACGATCAGCGAATGCGCGGGAATGAAGGTGCCCGCCAGCAGCGACCAGACGATGGTGCCCAGATAGCCGGTGATGAAGCCGCTTTTCGCGCCCAGCAGGATGCCGATCAACGGCGGCAGAAAGGCGAAGATACGCCACTGGATGACGCCCGGCACCAGCTGAATCGGGTTGGCATAGGCCCAAAGCACGCCTGTCGCCGCGGCGGCGACGATGGACAGAACAAGCGGGAACAGAGTGTTCCCGTCAGAGGCGGAGGTGGTGGTCTGCATGGTGATTGTCCCTGTTCCCTGAATGGACGGATGTTGCCTTGCGTGGCGGTACGGGTCCGGTTCCGGCCCCGGTCTTCTGCCCCGCCGCCGCCTCCCCGGCGCAGGGGTCTTTCCGGACCGGCCGCCACGGACCGGCCCGGAAAGGGATCAGCCCGCCGGTTCCGGCAGCTCCAGACTGTCGGGCAGGGGTTCAGCCCGGCCGCGGGTTATGCTGAACTGCGGGATATGGCCCAGCCGGTGCACCAGCGCGGCATCGCGGCCAAGCGCGTTGCGCCAGCCGCGCCCCTCGGTCAGGATGGTGCCCGCGGCCAGAACCTCGCCCCCGGCGCGGCGGACCAGCCGCATGGCGGCGGCCATGCTGGAGCCGGTGGCGATCACATCATCCACCACCACCACCCGGCGGCCCTGCAACCGCTCTATCGCCTGCCGGTCCAGAAGCAGGCGCTGCGGCCCGCGCGAGGTAACGGAGCGCACCTCCTCGACCAAAGCATCGGAGAGGTGGAATTTCGGCGATTTCTGCAGGATCACATATTGGTCCAGCCCAAGCGCGCGGCTGACCTCCATGGCCACGGGAATGCCAAGCGTGGCGCTGCCCACCACCACCTCTGGCGCCAGCGGTCGGAACATCTCGGCCAGTGCACGACCCGTGCGTTCAACGAACCGCAACCCGCGGTCGATGACCATCAGAAGCGCAATCGCCCCGCCGTCATCCGCCGCGAAAACCGGCAGATCGACGGATTCCCCCGCCACATCGACGGGCCAGACATAGGGCAGGATCGGCTGCATCGGCGCATTTCCGGGCAATTGCACAGGTTGCCCGCAGAAAACGCCGATCCGGCCCGGCTGACAAACGGTGAAAACTCGACATTGCGTTGCATAAAATTCAACGCTTTCCCGTATCCCTTGTTTGGAAAGGCCGACGGGTGAAACGGGTCTTCTTCTCGCGTTTCAGCAATTATCTCGATGAAATCGTGCGCCAGGGGTCGGTCCGCAAAGCCGCCGACAGTCTGCACATCTCAGCCTCGGCCATCGACAAGCAGCTGATCCGGGCCGAGGATGAGCTGGGCGTTTCCCTTTTCGAACGGTTGCCGCGGGGCATGCGGCTGACCTCGGCCGGCGAGGTGCTGATCCACAGGCTGCGCGGCTGGCACAAGGATCTGGCTTCGATCCGCCGCGAGATCGACGAATTACAGGGCCTCAGCCGGGGCGAGGTGCGCGTGGCCGCCCCGCAGGAAATCGCCTCCGGCCTGTTGCCGCAGGCGCTGGCCGCCTTCAGCCGCGACAATCCGCGGATCACCCTCCAGGCCACCGTGGCCGAGCCGGAGCGCATCCGTCAGATGGTGCTGGACGGGCAGGCGGATCTGGGCCTGACCTTCAGCCCGATGCCGCTGCCCGGGGTGACCGTGGCGCGCGAGATGGTGTTCCTGCCCCGCGCCGTGGTGCCCGAAGCCGAGGCGACGCCGGGCCAGATGCCGCTGGACCGCTTCTTTGCCCGGCCCACGGTGGTGCCCGATGCCAGCACCCATTTGCGCGACATCATGGATATTGCCGCCGCCCGGTCGAAGATCCGCCGCGCGCCGGTCCTGACCACGAACAGTCTGGAACTGATGCGCGCCATGGTCCGCGCGGGCACCGGCTATGGCATGGCCGCCGCGCAGCCGGATGCGCCGTTGCAGGGCGCAGAGGGACTGGCCTTCCTGCCTTTCCCGCGCGGGACGATGCCCGCCATGACGCTCTCGCTGATCACCGCCACCGACCGCACGCTGCCCGTCGCGGCCATTCTGGCCAAACGCAGCTTCGAGGCGGTGTTCGATACTCCGCCGGTGGCGTGACCCCAATACCGCTCAGAACAGATGTGTCACCTCGGGCGCGGCGACAAAGCGCCAGTTGCGGCGCGGGCCGGCCATCACATTCAGATAATAAAGCTCGAACCCGTGCGGGGCGCCACAGGGGTGATGGCCGCGCGGGACCAGCACCACGTCACCGTCGCGGACGGCCATCACCTCGTCCAGCGTGCCGTCGTCGGTGTAGACACGCTGAACCGCCCAGCCCCCGGCGGGGTTCAGGCGGTGGTAATAGGTTTCCTCCAGATAGGTGATGCGGGGGAAGTCGTCCTCGTCATGGCGGTGGCTGGGGTAGCTGGACCAGTTGCCCGCGGGGGTAAAGACCTCGGTCACCAGAAGGCTGTCGGCCACATCCTCGGCCTCCATGGCGATGTTGTTGATCCAGCGGGTGTTCGGCCCTTCGCCCCGCTGCGTCAGGGCAATGCCGTCGGGCCCGATCCGCCGTGCCGCATGGCCGCCGCCCTCTCCGGCGGTCTTGCCCGGGGCCGAACAGACGGCGATGACGCAATCCGTCTCGGCCATTGCACGCCAGCCCTGGGCGGGCGGCAGATACAGGCAATGCGGCGGCGTCTTTTCAAAGACATTCATCCTGTCGCCCAGAATGCCCCAATCCTGTCCGGCGGCGGTGACCGAGGCCTTGCCCTCGACCATCACCAGAATGACCTCGCGGTCGCCGGTCGCCTCCTCTGCCGTCTCGCCCGCCCGCAGCCGGTAGAGAGAGAAGCCGACATATCGCCAGCCCGCCGAAACGGGCGTGATCTCATGCACCTTGCCGGTGCGTCCAAAGGGTTTGCGCTGCAAGGGGCTCATCCGGCCCTCCCTTCATCTGTTCAGAAATATCCTCTTGGGTGCAGGGGGGGCAGACGGCCCCCCTGCGGCGGCGTCAGATCAGCCCCGCCTCGCGCGACAGCCGCTTCAGCGTGGCAAGGCCAAGGGTCTGATACAGCAGCGGGTTGCGCCGGTCGGGGTCCTGCTCCGCCTCGATCACGATCCAGCCGTCATAGCCCGCACTTTTCAAAATCCGCAGCAGCGGACCGAAGTCGATCTCGCCCTCCTGATCGCCCGGCACGGTGAAGGCCCCGGCCAGAACCCCCTGCAGAAAGGACATGTCCTCGGCCCGCACCCGGTCGCAGACCGCGCGGCGGATGTTCTTGGCATGGAAATGCGCGACACGATCCGCGTGACGGGTCAGCACGGCCACGGGATCGCCGCCCCCAAAGCGGCAATGCCCGGCATCGAACAGCAGATGCGTGGCAGGTCCGGTCGCCGCCATGAAGGCGTCGATCTCCTCCGGGCTTTCGACCACGGTGCCCATATGGTGGTGATAGGCCAGCGTGATGCCCTGCCCCGCCAGATAAGCGGCAAAGGCCTCCATCTTCGCGCCGAAAGCCGCCATTTCCGCCGCGCTCAGCCGGGGGCGGGCGTTCACCGGCACATCGGGGCTGCCATGCACCGTGTTCGAGCATTCGCAGACGATACAGACCTTGCTGCCGTTATGCTTCAGCTTGGCCAGATGGCCCTGCACCGCGGCAATCTCGTCTTCCACCGACTGCACCAGCAGGTTGGTCGAATACCAGCCCGAGATGAAAACCAGCCCGGAACCGGCCAGCAATGCCCGCAGCGCCTCCGGGTCGTCCTGCGGCCAGCGGTGGCCGTTCTCGATCCCGTCAAAGCCGATCTGCCGCCCCGCCTCGTCCAGAATGCGGGCGGTCGGAATATCGGCGCCGATGGAGGGATCGTCATCATTGGCCCAGGCAATGGGATTTGTGCCGAAGCGGATCATGGGGGAAGTCCTTGGGTTTTGCCGGGCAGGCCCGGAAGCGTCTTTCATACTGGTGCAAATATCCCGGGGGTGCGGGGGCTGGCCCCCGCCTCCGGCCTCAGTTGGTCAGCCGCACGGTGGCAGCCTGTTCGATGTAGCGCGCATAGGCGCGGGCCAGCCGGTCGGGCGTCCCGTCCGGGCCACCGGTTTCCGGCACCGCCACATCCCACCACTGGCCTGCGCCTTCCAACCCCGCGCCGGGGCCGGGCACGGCCGTGGTGTCGATGACGATGACCGTCGGTGTCATCCGGCCGCGTGCGGCACGGATCGCCTCCTGCAACGCGGGCAGGGACCCTGCCTTCACCGCATGCGCCCCCATGCTGGCCGCATGGGCGACATAGTCGATCTCGGGCTGCGCCTCGACGGTGCAATCCTTGTAGAGATTGTTGAACTCCACCCCGCCCGAGGCCTGCTGCAGCCGGTTGATGCAGCCATAACCCCGGTTGTCGGTCAGCACGACCGTGAAGGGTATGCGCCGCATGACCGCCGTGGCCAGTTCGGCATTGGCCATCATATAGCTGCCGTCGCCCACGAAGCAGATCACCTCGCGGTCGGGGCAGGCAAGCTTCAGGCCCATGGCCCCGGCAATTTCATATCCCATGCAGGAATAGCCGTATTCCATATGATAGCCGCCCTGCGACGGTTGCCACAACAGCTTCAGCGCGCCGGGCATGGTGCCCGCGGCGCACATGGCAATGGTCGCCTCCGTGCTGACCGCCTGCACCGCGCCGATCACCTGCGCATCGGTGGGCAGGTCGTCAGGCTGTGCCGGGGTCTGGCATTTGGCATCCACCGCGGAAAGCCAGGCCATGCGCGCCGCCGCATCGGGCCGTGCGCGGTAATCGCCGATCAGCCCGGACAGCCGCTCCAGCGCCACTTTCGCATCGGCCACCAGCGCCGTGGCCCCGTGCTTGGCCGCGTCATAGCCATGGATATTGACCGAAACCAGCCGTGCCTCCGGCGCGAACAACGTGCGCGATCCGGTGGTGAAATCCTGCAGCCGTGTGCCCACCCCGATCACCAGATCCGCCGCCCGCAGCGCCGCATTCGCCGCGGCGGAGCCGTCCACGCCCGCCGCGCCGAAGTTCATCTCATGCGCCTGCGCCAGTGCCGATTTTCCGGCCTGCGTCTCGGCCACGGGAATGCCGTGGCGGGTGGCGAAGTCGCCCAAGGTCGCCTCGGCCCCGGAATAGATCACCCCGCCGCCGCAGATGATGGCGGGCCGTGCGGCCCCGCGGATCAGCGCCGCCACCTCCTCCAGTTCGCGCAGATCGGGTTCTGGGCGGCGGATATGCCAGACCTTCGGCGCAAAGAACGCCTCGGGCCAGTCGAAGGCCTCGGCCTGCACATCCTGACAGAAGGCCAGACAGACCGGCCCGCAATCCGCCGGATCGGTCATCACCCGCAGCGCCCGGGGCAGCGCGGTCAAGAGCTGCTCGGGCCGCTGGATCCGGTCGTAATAGCGCACCACCGGGCGGAAGCAGTCGTTCGCGCTGACCGTGGCATCGTCAAAATCCTCGATCTGCTGGAGGACCGGATCGGGCCGGCGGCTGGCGAAGACATCGCCCGGCACGAAGAGGACCGGCAGCCGGTTCACATGGGCCAGCGCCGCCGCCGTCACCATATTCGTCGCCCCCGGCCCGATGGAGGAGGTCACCGCATGGGCCTGGCGCCGCGCCCGGCCCTTGGCGAAGGCAATCGCCGCATGGGCCATGGTCTGTTCGTTCTGCCCCCGCCACGTGGGGAAGGGCGCATTGCCGCAAAGCGAGCCGTGCTGGCCCTGCTGCAGGGCCTCGCCCAGACCGGCCACATTGCCGTGGCCGAAGATCGCCCACATCCCCTCGATGAACCGCCCCCCCTCGGGCGTCATCTGCACCGAGAGCCATTTCACCATCGCCTGTGCGGCGGTCAGCCGGATCGTTGCCATCTTACGCTCCCTTCACTGCGGCGCGGGCCGCATCCCAAAGCCCTGCCAACCGGGCAAAGCGCTCTGTCATCTGCGTTACCGCCTCGTCGTCACCGATGTCTCCGGCCAGCCAGCGCCGCGCGGCATCGCCAAAGATCGTTCGGCCGACGGCAAAGCCACGCACCAGCGGAAAGGCGGCGGCCACGTCGAAACTAGCGCGCAGCTCGGCCTCCGGCGCGTCCAGCCCCAGAACCACAATGCCCCGGGTGTGGGGGTCGTTCTCCTCAATGGCGGCAATGGCATTCTGCCAGCCCGCGGCGGTCTGCATCGGCTCCAGCTTCCACCAGTCGGGGTAGATGCCCGCAGCATAGAACTGGCGGATCAGCGTCGCCGTCGTGGTGTCATCGCAGGGGCCGACTTTCGAGGGGATGATTTCCAGCAGAAACTCCAGATCGTTGCGGCGGGCCGCTTCCCACAGCCGCCGCACTGTCTGTTCCTGCGCCGCCCGGGTCGCGGCATCGTCGTCCGGATGGCAGAAGCACAGCACCTTCACCACATCCTCGCGGGCCCAAGCCTCCAGCCCGCCGCAATCGGCGCCAAGCTCGGGTTCCAGCGTCAGAGGGCGCGAGCCCGGCCATTCACAGGGTCGCCCGATCCAGAGCCCGCTGCCAGAGGCAGCATGCAGCGCATCGCGCCCGATCCGGTTGTCGCAAAGGATGCCGTAGCCCTGCCGTCCGGCCTGCACCTGCCGCGCCGCGGTCAGGCACAGCTTCTTGAAGGCGCCACCTTTCGCAGGCGTGTAACCCGGCATCTCTTCCAGCTGCAGCCGGTGATCGAAGGCAAAGATCCGGTAGTCCGGCCAGTCCGGCAACCCGCGACGGGCACGGTTGGTGGACCAGTGGATCTGTTCCAGCGCCGCATCATTGCGCAGATCGGGGCGGATCACGCCGCGCGCAAGGAAGAACTCCAGTTCCTCAAGGCTGGGATAGGCCGGGGTACAGCCGTGGCGGCTGACCGCGAAGGCCCCGCAGGCATTGGCATATTCCAGGGCGCGCGGCCAGTCCTCGCCATCCAGCCAGCCCTTCATCAGACCGGAAAAGAACCCGTCCCCCGCACCAAGCACATTGAACACCTCGATCGGAAAGCCCGGGCCGGTCTGCCCGTCATCCAGCGCGTCCGGGATCGCACCATCGAACGCCACCGCCCCCTTTGCGCCGCGCTTGCAGACCAGCGTGGCCGCGGAAACCGCCCGCACCGCCCGCAGGGCCGCAATCGTATCGGTCGAGCCGCCGGCGATGTGGAATTCTTCCTCGGTGCCGACGATCAGATCGAAGAAATGCAGATGCGCCTGCAGCTTGGCCGTCACCGCCGCGCTTTCGACAAAGCGGCTTTCGCCGTCGCCATGGCCCGCCACGCCCCAGAGATTGGGGCGATAGTCGATGTCCAGCGCCGTCTTTGCCCCATGCGCCCGCGCCAGCCGCAGCGCCTTCAGCACCGCCGCCTCGGTCCGGGGGTGGGACAGATGGGTGCCGGTGGCCAGCACCGACCGGCTGTCAGCGATCAGCGCCTCGTCAACATCGTCTTCGCACAGGGCCATGTCCGCGCAATTCTCGCGGTAGAAGATCAGCGGGAACTGTTCCTGATCGCGGATGCCAAGGATCACCAGCGCGGTCAGCCGTGCCGGATCTGTGGTCACGCCGCGCACATCCACGCCTTCCCGGACCAGCTGTTCGCGGATGAAGCGGCCCATATGCTCATCCCCCACCCGGGTGATCAGCGCCGAACGCAGCCCCAGCCGCGCGGTGCCGCAGGCAATGTTGGTGGGGCTGCCGCCAATATACTTGCGGAACGAGCCCATGTCCTCCAGCCGGCCGCCCACCTGCGCGCCGTAAAGATCGACGCCCGCGCGGCCGATGGTGATAAGGTCCAGTCGTTTCATGGCGTCCTCACAACGTCACCGGGCGGCCGTCCGAGGCTGCCATGGCATGAATGATCCGTTCGATCTGCAGACCGGCGGCGAAATCCGGGCCAGTCACCGGCCCGCCCGCGATGGCGGCCAGCAGGTCACGTGCCTCAATCACCTTCTGCTCATTGAAGCCGAAGTTGTGCCCGGGCGCCGGGCAGAAGGCGGCGAAATCAGGCTGCTCCGGCCCGGTCAGATGGCGGGTGAACCCGGCCTCTCCGGCGCGGTGGACCCAAAGCTCGTTCATGTTCTCCTGATCGAAGACCAGCGTGCCAAGGGTGCCGTGCACCTCCCATTGCAGGCGGCATTTGCGGCCGCGGGCCACGCGCGAGGTGGCAAAAGACCCCTGCGCGCCGCTGGCAAAACGCAGGATCGCCAGCGCGCTGTCCTCATTTTCCACCGCGCGCGGCCCTTCGGGCGAGGGACGGGTGGCATGGGCAATGTCGGTGATCGCGGTGACTTCGGCCACCGGCCCCATCAGCGCGACCATCTGGCTGATCAGATGGCATCCAAGATCCCCCAGGGCGCCCAAACCGCCGCCCGCCAGCGTGTGCCGCCAGCTCCACGGCAGGTCCGGGTCGGCGGCGTAATCCTCGTCATAGACCCCGCGGAAGGCGCGGGGCGTGCCGATCTCTCCGGCCTGCACCATGCGCACCGCTGCCTGAAAGGCCGGGGAGCGCAGGTAGTTGTAGCCCAGCATCGTGGCCTGACCGGGACGGGCCGCGGCGGCATCCGCCATCGCCTGCGCGTCGGTCAGCGTCAGGGCCATCGGCTTTTCCAGCCAGACATGCTTGCCCGCGGCCAGCGCCGCCTCGGCCATTTCGCGATGGGTGCCATTCGGCGTGGTGATCGAGACGACATCCACCGCCGGATCATTCACCGCGGCGCGCCAGTCGCCGGTGGCGCGGGCAAAGCCGAACTGCTGCGCAAGGCCCTGCGCCTTGCTGTCCGGCAGGTCGCACAGAACCTCCAGCCGGGGATGCGCGCCACCGAAAGTGGCCGCCACGTTGCGCCAGGCCAGCGCATGGCATTTGCCCATAAAGCCGGTGCCGATCAGGGCGACGCCAAGCGGAGAGGAGGGAAGGATCTTCGTCATCGGATGAACCGCCTGAGTGGAGAGTTTGGCGTCGGGGCGAGTGTTGCCCCGACGCCGGGGCCCGGCCCAGAGGGGGGAGCGCCCCCGGGCCTTGGGATCAAAGTGCCGCGCGGATGAAGTCCATGCTGTCCTGGACTGCGGCCCGGCTGTCGGGCATGTCATGGACCGCAGGTGCAAAGGGTTCAAAACTGAAAGGACCATCGAAGCCCGCGGCCAGCAGCGTGCGGATCTGGGCGATGTTCTCCAGCCGGTCGGCGGCATCGACCAGCACGCGGTGCGGGTCCAGCATCGCGGCGACGGACACGTCAGGATCGGCCACGCCCGAGATATGGACAAGGCTGGTCCAGTCCGGAAAGAACGCGGCTTCCCCTGCCAGATGGTGGTGGAACGTGTCATGCACCAGCCGGTAGGTGTCTTCCCCGCCAGCCGCCTGAATGGCGCGGACCGCCTCGGCCTTGGTGCGCAGCGAAGACACCGGAAAGCCAAGGGGTTCCACCAGCCCGGTCAGGCCGCGGTCCCGCAGGATGGGTGTCATCGCCGCCAGCGCGGCCACCAGATCGTCGAAGGCGACCGGCGTGCCGTCGTTCAGCGGGCACATGACCAGCGCCTTGGCCCCACAGGCCGCGGCATAGTCGGCCATCGCCAATGCCCGGGCTGGCAGATCGCCCGACCAGACGTTGAAGGGATAAAGCGCGTTGATCGAGAGGATCGTCACCCCTGCCGCCGCCGCCGCATCCTTTACCGCCGAAGGGTCCCACGCCCCCACCACATCGGGCAGGTCGTTGCGGATTTCCACCTCGGTCGCGCCCAGTGCCCGCGCCATTGCGAAGAAATCGGTCAGTGACTGCTTCGGCGCGGTGATGTGGTTCATGGCAAAGCGCATCGGGGGACCTCAGGCGTAAAGGGCCGGACGGGCGGGATAGGTGATGGCCACGGCCTCGCCCTCGCGCTCCTGCGCGGCAACGCAGGCGTCCGAGGTCACGGCGGCCATGTAACCGTCCCAGGAGGTGGGACCGGTGGCCGTGCCCGCGGCGGCGGCCTTCAGGAAATCCTGCAGTTCCACGTCGTAGGAGGCGACAAAACGGTCCTTCCAGTCGGTCAGGATGTCGTTCTGCAGCTTGGCACCCAGACGCATCTGAATGGCCATCGGCTCGGGCAGGCGGGCAATGCCGTCCTCGCCCACAACCTCGCACTGGATGTCATAGCCGTAGTGGCAATTGACGAAGATTTCGGTGTCGATGACCACACCCTTGACCGTCTTCAGCGTGACGATCTGCGGATCGCGCAGCTTGGCATGGGTGCGCGCGCAGGCGCGGGGGAAGGTCACGCGGGCCTCGGTGTAGTCATCCTCCAGCAGCCAGCGGAACACGTCGATCTCGTGGATCAGCGTGTCATGGATGGCCATCGGGGTGGTATAGGCTTCGGGCACGGTGGGGTTGCGATGCGCAGCATGAACCATGATCGGCGCCCCGGTGTGCTTCTGCACCGCCTCTTTCAGCGCGACATAGCCCGCATCGTAGCGCCGCATGAAACCGACCTGCACCAGACGGCGGCCCGCGGCCACTTCGGCATCAACGATACGCTTGGCGCCTTCGGCCGTAGTGGCCAGCGGTTTTTCGCAGAAGCAGGGCTTTCCGGCGGCGATGGCGGCCAGAACATATTCCTCATGCGTGGCACCCCATGACGTGACGAGGACAGCATCCACCTCGGGGCTGGCGATCAGTTCCTGCCCGGTGGCATGGACGGTGGCCCCCGGCGCGATGTCGGCCCGCACCGCCTCGGCCGAGGCGCAGTTCACGTCGCTCAGCGCAACGATCCTGCCGCCGGCCAGCACCTGATTGATGCGCCGGGCATGATCGCGGCCGATGGCGCCGGTGCCGATAACTCCGATGTTGACGGTCATGGTGAGGGCCTCACTTCCAGAATTTGTCGATGTAGCGTTGCATTTCACGGCGCATGAACGTGCCGGAGGCATCGGCCTTGTCTTCCCAGGCAAAGACACAGGCGGTCATGATCCCGTCGAAGCCGATCTCATGCAGGGTGCCGAAGAAGTCGTCCCACGGCACCTCGCCCTGACCGATGTTCAGATGCTGGTGCACGCGGGCCTGTGTGCCCGGCGGGTTCAGGATGTAGCGCAGACCGGAACTGGCCTTGTGGTTGAAGGTGTCGCCCACATGGACATGGGCCAGCACATCCTTCGCCTCGCGCAGCATCGCTTTGGTGTCGTCACCGAAATAGAAGGTATGCGGCGCGCAATAGAGGAATTTCACCCGTTTCGAATTGACCGTGCGGATGATGTCCAACGCGGGCTGCAGCGTCTCGCACCAGTCTTCGGGGTGGGGTTCGATGTTCAGCTGAATGCCTTCGCGCTCCAGCACGGGGACAAGATCCTCCATGCTGCGCCACCAGGCATCCTCGCAGGCCTCGATCATGCTGCCGGTGTGGCAGCAATAGCAGGACCCCTTGTCCGGATGCGGGCCGCGGCCGAATTCGCTGTTCATCGTGTCGACGCCCAGTTCGACGGCGATTTCGATGGCGCGTTTCCAGTGCCTGACCGCGGCCTGCCGCTCGGTTTCGTAATTCGAGGCCCAGCGATACATCGGCAGCAGGCTGGCGATGCCCACATCCGCCGCCTTCAATGCGCGCTTGAAGGCGGCAAGGCGGTCCGGGAACACCCGGGGTGCCTTGAACCATTCCAGAAAATCACCGCGCGGCGACAGTTCGATCCAGTCAAAGCCCAGGTCCTTCACCTTGAAGGGCAGGTCTTCCAGACTGAGGTGACGGTGCATGAAAGGATCGAGCGCGATCTTCATGATATGCTCCGGATGTGGGGTATCGGGGAAGGAAGGCCCGGTCAGGCCTTCTTCACGCGCTTTTTCTGGCGGTAGACATCGGCCACCACGGCGGCCACGATGATCACGCCCTTGATCATTTCCTGATAATAGGCGTCCAGTCGCAGGAAGGTGAAACCGGAGATGATGACGCCGAAGATCACCATGCCGATGGCAGTGCCGATGATCGACCCCCGCCCGCCGGCAAGGGACACGCCCCCGATCACGGCCATGGCGATGGCGTCCAGTTCATAGGCCAGACCCATGCCCGCCTGCGCAGTCTGGCCCCGCGCCGCGACCACCATCCCGGCCAGCGCCGCCAGCATCGCCGCCACGACATAGACCTTCACCAGATGCCGTTCGACGTTGATGCCCGAGACGCGGGCCGCCTGCATATTGGCACCGATGGCATAGATGAACTTGCCGTAGCGGGTGTATTTCATCGCGATGTGGAAGATCGCCGCGACCAGAATGAAGATCACCACCGGCATCATGCCCGAGCCGATGAAGGCAAAATCCTCGGTCGGAAAGCTGACCGGCTGGCCCTTGGTATACCATTTCGCAAAACCGCGGACGGTGACCATGGTGCCCAGCGTGGCGATGAAGGGCGGGATCTTGGTGTAGGAGATCAGCAGCCCGTTGATCAGCCCGACCACGGCCCCGAAGGCCAGACCCAGAAGAATGGGCACGATGGCGGGCAGGTCGGTCAATGCCGGATAGACGGCCCGGGCATAGGTCGAAACCTGCGCGAAGGACATGGCGAACATCGCCACCGCCCCCACGACGGACCCCGACGACAGGTCGATCCCGCCCGATATGATGACCTGCGTCACCCCCACGGCGATGATCCCGATGACCGAGACCTGCAGGATCATGATGGACAGGCGCTGCCAGCTGAACAGAAAGCTTTGCCCCTGCGTGATCCAGCCCAGAACTTCGAACACGGCCGAGATGGCGACCAGAACCAGAAGGATGTTGACCTCGGCCGGAAGGCGACGTGCGGGGGTAGCGGATTTGACGGTTGCATTCATCTTTGATGTTCCCCTCGGCCGTCAGCGCGCGGCCAGTTCCATGATCTTGACCTGATCCGCCTCGTCGCGGGTCAGGAAGCCGGAGACATGCCCCTCGTGCATGACCATGATGCGGTCGCTCATCCCCAGAACCTCGGGCAGTTCGGACGAGATCATCAGGACGGCCACGCCTTCAGCGGCCAGATTGGTGATCAGCCGGTGGATTTCCGACTTCGCCCCCACGTCGATGCCGCGGGTGGGTTCATCCAGGATCAGGATGCGCGGCTTCGTCAGCAGCCAGCGCGCGATCAGCAGCTTCTGCTGGTTGCCGCCGGACAGGTTTTCCACCCGCTCCGCCAGATTCGGCGTCTTGACCCGCAGGCGGCCGGCCATCTCTTCGGCCAGTCCGGTCACCGCTTTCTGGTCCACGAAGCCGGCCTTGGCATAGGACCGGGTGATCAGCGCCATCTGGATATTCTCCAGACAATCGAGGATCAGGAAGCAGCCGGTTTCCTTGCGGTCTTCCGTCAGGAAGGCGATGCCCTGATCCATGGCCTGCGCCGGGGTCTGGATATCCACCGCCTTGCCATTGATGCGGATCGTGCCCGAAGCGGCCGGATGCACCCCGAACAGGGCCTCGGCCACATTGGACCGTTTGGAGCCGACCAGCCCCGCCAGCCCAAGGATCTCTCCGCGACGCAACTGAAAGCTGATGTCGTAGAACACGCCCGGCAACGTCAGCTTTTCCACCTCAAGGATCACCTCGCCGATGGGGCAATCGACCTTGGGGAACATGTCGGTGATCTCGCGGCCCACCATCATGCGGATGATGTCGTCGCGGGTCACATCGGCGGCATTGTGGGTGCCCACATATTTGCCGTCGCGGAAGACGGTGAATTCATCCGCGATCTCGAACAGCTCGTTCATTTTGTGGGTGATGTAGACGATGCCCACCCCCCGCGCCCGCAGATCGCGGATGATGGTGAACAGATGTTCGACTTCGCGTTCGGTAATGGCCGAAGTGGGTTCGTCCATGATCAGAACATCGGAATTGTGGCTGACGGCCTTGGCGATCTCGACCATCTGCTTTTGTGCCACGGTCAGTTCCGACACCAGGGTCACCGGGTTCAGCCGGATGTTCAGCCGGTCGAACAGTTCCTGCGTCTGGGCGGCCATCTTGCGGTGGTCGATCAGGCCGAAGGCATTCTTCGGCTCGCGCCGGATCCAGATGTTCTCGGCAATGGTCATCGAGTTCATCAGCGCCAGTTCCTGGTGGATCATCGAGATCCCCTGGTCCAGCGCATCCAGCGGCGATTTCAGGGTGACGGTCTCGCCCCGCAGCCGGATTTCACCCGCGTCGGGCTGATAGACCCCGGCGATGATCTTCATCAGCGTGGATTTTCCGGCGCCGTTCTCGCCCATCAGGGCATGAACCGTGCCGGGCCGTATCTTCAGCTGGACATTGTCCAGCGCGAGGACGCCGGGAAATTCCTTGCGGATGCCCGAGATGGCAAGGACGCCTTCGTCCTCGATCCGGGTCCTGACTTTTTCGACGGCGGCCGCCGTGGCCGGGCTGAGCATGCGCAATCCCCCTTTTGAAACTGGTCAAAGGCGGGACGAAGGGCGGCCGTGCCCCTCGTCCCGGTCACGGATCAGTTCTTGGCGGTGTAATCCGCCAGATTGGCCGGGGTGACGAGTTCGAAGGGAATGTAGACCTTCTTCTCGACCGTCTCGCCGCGGGCAAACTTCAGCGCGGCATCCACCGCACCCTGCCCCTGACCGGCGGCGTTCTGGAACACGGTCACGTCCAGATCGCCCGCGCCCATGGCGGCCAGCGCGTCCTGCGTGGCATCCACCCCGCCCACGATGACCGAGGCCATGTCCATCCCCGCGGCCTTCATCGCCTGAATGGCGCCGATGGCCATTTCGTCGTTGTTGGCGATGACGGCATCGAATTGCAGCCCGGCCGACAGCCAGTTGGTCATAAGGTCGGCGCCCTGGGTGCGCGACCAGTTGGCGGTCTGCTCTTCCACGATCTTCATGAAGCTGCATTCCGGCGTGGCAATCACATCGTGAATGTCCTGCGTCCGCATGCGGGCGGCCTGGTTCGACAATTCGCCCATCATTACCACGATATTCGCCTCGGTCTTGCCGGCTTCCTTCAGCAGGCGGCAAACCTCCTGCGTTTCAAGCGTGCCCGACTCCAGCTCGTTCGAGGCGACGAAGGCCTGCTTCTCGGGCAGGGTATCCACGTTCACCGGCTCGCGGTTGACATAGACCAGCGGAATGCCCGCGGCGGCGGCGGCTTCGGACATGGCCACGGTCGCATCGGTATCGACCGGATTCACGATGATCGCATCCACGCCCGAGGCAATGAAGTTCTGGATCTGGTTCAGCTGCTTGCCCACGTCGTTCTGGGCATCTTCGATCTGCAGCGTCACCCCGTCCTGTCCGGCGGCATAATCGGACATGCCGTTGCGCAGCACGGTCAGGAAGTTGTCGTCGAACAATGCCATCGACACACCGATGTTCTCGGCCGAGGCGGCCGTGCCCATCAGGCTGGCAATGACGCTGCTGGCGATCAGGAATTTCTTCATGTCTTTCCTCCTCTGTCGGCCCCGGCCTGCCATTTCATCGGGATGCACAAGGCCGTCCGCAGAAATGCTGCGGATGGGTCCTGTCCCTGCCGGTCTTGCAACGCGCGGATTTGCTCCTCAGCCCTCCGCCGTAGGGGCAAATTTCACGATCCACCGATTCCGGTCAACGGAGCCGTATCGTCACGGAGCATCATTCATGATAGAAAATCATCACAATAATGATGGTTTTCTATCATATGCTTTCGGGCGTCCAGAGATGGGGCACCACGAAGCGTTGGCCGGGATTTTCGGCCATACCTTCTTCGACCGTATGGATCACCGTGGTCATCAGCTCGGCACACAGGTCGCGCAGCGGGGTCTGAAAGATGCCGGTGATCCTGCGCCCCATCAGCGCCTGCCGCGATTCGGGGGTTACCTCGTGAACGATGCAGGCCAGAGGATCGGCCGACCGCGACGCCTCCAGCGCGGCGATCGCCCCCTCCATCCCGCCCCCGGCACAATAAACGCCCACCAGATCGGGGTGACGGTGCATGGCGATTTCCAGCGCATCCCGGGTCAGGGCGCGGGTCTCGTTGTTCACGATGGCGTCCAGCACCTCGAACTCGGGCGCCAGTTCACGGCAATAGGCGCGGAACCCGGCCTCACGCAAAGTGTGGCCGTGATAGCGGTGTCCGCCGATGAACACCGCCAGCTTGCCCGGCCTTCGCGCCGCCAGCGTCAGCAGCCAAGCAGCACTGCGGCCAACCTTCATGTTGTTCGTGCCGAAATAGCCTTCGCGCGTGCCGGGCGCAAAATCAGACAGAAGCGAAAACGTGGGAATCCCCCGTTCGCGCAGCCGGGCGACAGCGGTGGTGACATCGTGGTGATCCAGCCCGGTGGCCGCCACCGCCTGCACCTTGCCCGCCATTCGTTGCAAAATATCCGCCACCTCGGCCGGGTCAGAGCTTTGGGCGAAGCTGATCGTCACCCGGATGTTGCGATCCAGCACCCGGCCGGCCGCCTCGCGCATTTCCTGCGCGAAGGCCTGATAGAAGGCGTGCCGTTCCTTCTGCAGCACGACACCCAGATGATATTCGGGCAGGTTGGCCAGAATGCGCTGACGGATCGCATTCGCCGCATGATAGCCGATGCGCTCGGCCGCTTCGGACACTTTGCGCGCCGTCTCCTCTCGCACCGGAAGACGGCCGTTCAGCACCCGGTCGACGGTGGCCACGCTGACACCGGATGCGCGGGCCAGATCGTTGATGGTGGGGCGCTTCACGAAGCCTCCGGATGGTTCTTGATGGAATTACCATCATGAATGAAAGCCTATATCACAGAACACAAGCCGGCTTTTGCAGCGGACAGCCGGTCAGCCTTCGGCAGGCAAGGCGTTCTGGTCGATCAGATAGCGCTGCGACAGCGGCGTGGCCGCCGCACCCAAAGCACGGGCATCGGCACCCACGGTGCCTTCGCGGATCGCAGGCGGGTCGATCCCCGACAGATCCAGCCGGTGCAGCGCCGCAGCCGTGCGCGCGGTCAGTTCAGCCCGGATGGCAACAGGCATCCAGCCGTCGATCAGCACCGCTTCGATCTCGGTCAGGGCGGCCGCGGACAGCGTGGCCCAGGCCAGCCCTTCGGCCGCCGTCTCCAGCCAGCGGTCCAGCACCGGGCGGCTGACTTCCCATTGCGCATGCTGGGCCCAAAGATGATCGGACGGCTCTCCGGCAGCATCCATCGCGTCGGCCAGCACCGCCATCGAGGCAGCATCGAACAGCCGCGCCATGCCCCCCGCGGCACCGGGCACCGGCATGGGACCCACGCCCCCGGCATTGCCGCTGCGGCCGGTGAACAGCTGGCCGTTCAGGACCAGCCCGCCCCCGATGAAGGTGCCGCAGTAGAAATACAGGAAATCCTTCGGCCGCTCGCCCTTGCCGAAGACAAGCTCGGCCCCGCAGGCGGCGGTGGCATCGTTGCGGATGAAGACCGGCAGCCCGGTCAGCGCGGCCAGTTCCGCCTGCATGTCGCAGCTCCGCCAGGCATCCATTTCGCCCTGCGGCGCCCCAAGAGCCTGCACCCAGCTCCACAGCTGGAACGGCATGGCAACACCCAGCCCCCCGATTCGATGCCGCATCATGACGGGCAGGGTTGCCGTCAGTTCCGGCACCGCCTCCTGCGCGAAAGCCGTCACCACATCAGGCGTGGGATAACGGTAGACGCGGCGACGCATGCACAGGATGCGGCCCAGAAAGTCGATCAGCACCAGATCGGCCGACCGCCGCCCGATCTTCAGCCCGAAGAAAAAGGCCCCGTCCGCCGCCAGCGACATCGGGATGGACGGCTGGCCGATCCGCCCGCGCTGTGGCGTGCCGCGCGCCAGTAGCCCGTCCTTTTCCAGCGCGCGCATGATGACCGACACGGTCTGCGCCGAAAGCCCGGTCATGCGGGCAATGTCGGATTTTGCCAAAGCACCGTGCCGGCGCAACAGCGTCAGCACCAGACGTTCGTTCTGTGCCCGCATGCCGGACTGGTTGGTGCCGCGGAACTGCCCCGCCTCGGCAGCGGCGCGCTCCGGAAAGGGGCCGCTGTCCGCGTCATGGGTCATGGCCCTTCTCCGATCACGCCCTTCCTCAGGATGACGTTGGCGTATAGCGCACGTTCGCCGGTGGCAATGACCGCATGCGCCGCAGAGATGCGCGGATAGAGTTCTGCCCCCGCCAGCGGCTGCACCGCAAACCCCGGCTTCAGCGTGGCGCAGACCGCCTCGATCCGGTGGTGGATAGGTGCGCTTTGCATCGGATCGTTGTTCTGGCTGGCGCGGAAAATTGCCGCCGGGCTGTCGGTGTCCAGCGGAAGCACCTGCAGCACGGCCTGCAGCATCACCAGCAGGCTGTGACCGTCCGCGCGGATCAGCCGCCGCGCATGCGAAAGCGCGGGATAATTGCCGTCCACAAGGGCGATCTCGTCGCCATGTCCCATCGCCCGCAGGGTGGCCAGAAGCTCCGGCCCCAGAACAGGCGGTATCCCGATCAGCATTCCACACCTCCCCGGACCCGGCGCACCGGACCGCTCCTGTCTCAGGTTTCGGGCGAAGCCGGCGATCTGTCAATAATAAATCACTCTTATTTATTTATATTGACGCGCCATCGGGAATCGGCTTTTTTGACGTTATCGCAGCGGGAGGAACAGCTGCGCAGCGCGGCGGGATGTGCGCCGCACCAATGGGAGGATTGCCATGATGACCTCGATGAAGGCCCTTCTGGGCACGGCAACGCTTGCGCTGATGGCGACGGGCGCCGCGGCCGAGACCAGCGCCTGCCTGATCACCAAGACCGACACCAACCCCTTCTTCGTGAAAATGAAGGAAGGCGCCGAGGCCAAGGCGGCCGAACTGGGCGTGACCCTGAAATCCTATGCGGGCAAGGTCGACGGCGACCATGAAAGCCAGGTCGCCGCGATCGAGGCCTGCGTGGCCGATGGCGCCAAGGGCATCCTGCTGACCGCTTCGGACACCAAGGCCATCGTCGATTCGGTCAAGGCCGCCCGCGATGCCGGCGTTCTGGTCATCGCGCTGGACACGCCGCTGGACCCGATCGACGCCGCCGATGCCACCTTTGCCACCGACAACTTCAAGGCGGGGCTGCTGATCGGCGAATGGGCCAAGGCCACGATGGGTGATGCCGCAGCCAATGCCAAGATCGCGCTGCTGGACCTGTCCATCGCCCAGCCGTCGGTGGATGTGCTGCGCGACCAGGGCTTCCTGCAGGGCTTCGGCATCGACCTTGCCGATCCAAACAAATGGGGCGACGAATCCGATGCGCGGATCGTGGGCAACGAGGTGACCTCTGGCAACGAGGAGGGCGGCCTGAAAGCGATGGAAGCCCTGCTGGCCAAGGACCCCGATATCAATGTCGTCTACACGATCAACGAACCCTCGGCCGCGGGGGCCTATGAGGCGCTGAAAGCTGCGGGCAAGGAACAGGGCGTGCTGATCGTGTCCGTCGATGGCGGCTGCCCGGGCGTTCAGGACGTGAAGGCCGGTGTGATCGGCGCCACCTCGCAGCAATACCCGCTGCTGATGGCTTCGCTGGGGATCGAGGCGATTGCGAAATTCGCCGCCGACGGCACCAAGCCCGCGCCGACCGAAGGCAAGGATTTCTTCGACACCGGCGTCGCCCTGATCACCGACAAGCCCGCCGCGGGAATCGAATCCATCGACTCGGCCAAAGGGCTGGAGCTGTGCTGGGGCTGATGCCCGCCATCCGATGAACCCAGAAGGGGCGGCCCGCGCCGCCCTTTCGCACAACCGGCCCCCAGCTCCGGGGGCAGCGGAGGGAACGCATGTCAACTGACGCGAAATCCGTCTCGGGCGCGTATGAGGCCGGCCTTCAGGGCGCCTCGGAAAAAGTGGCCGAATTCACCGAAGAGACCAGTGCGCTGAAAAAGTTGCAGCACTGGCTGCACCAGACGCCGTCGGCCGTGCCGATGATCGTCCTGCTGGTGGCCATCGTGATCTTCGGCTTTGCAGCCGACAACTTCTTCAAGGCAGGCACCCTGTCCACCATCCTGCAGCAGATTGCCATCGTGGGCATTCTGGGCTGCGCGCAGTCGCTGGTGGTGCTGACCGCCGGGATCGACCTGTCGGTCGGCGCGATTGCGGTCTTCTCTTCGGTGCTGATGGGACAGATCACCTTCCGCTACGGTGTTCCGGCCGAGCTTTCCATCGTCATCGGCCTGCTTCTCGGCACGGCCATGGGGGCGGTGAACGGCTTTCTCGTCGCGCGGATGAAATTGCCGCCCTTTATCGTGACACTGGGCACCTGGCAGATCCTGCTGGCCTCGAATTTCATCTATTCCGCGAATGAGACGATCCGGTCTTCGGACATCGCGGAAAAGGCCCCCGCGCTGCAGCTCTGGGGTGCGTCAATCCAGCCGGGCGGAGTGAAGATCCTTTATGCGGTCTTCCTGATGATCGTGCTGGTGGCCGTGATGGCCTGGATCCTGCGTCACACCGCTTGGGGCCGCCATGTCTATGCCACGGGCGACGATCCGGTCGCGGCAGAGCTGGCGGGCGTTCCAACGAAAAAGGTTCTGGTGCAGGTCTATGCGCTGGCCGGGCTGTTCTGCGCCATTGCGGGCTGGGTGATGATCGGCCGCTTCGGCTCAGTCTCGCCCACCGCATCCACCGGGCAGCTGGGCAATATCCAGTCCATCACCGCGGTGGTGATCGGGGGCATCTCGCTCTTCGGCGGACGGGGCAGCATCGTCGGCATGTTCTTCGGCGCGCTGATCGTCGGCACTTTCGAAATGGGCCTGCGCCTTGTCGGCACCGACCCGCAATGGACCTTCTTCCTCATCGGCGCGCTGATCATCTTCGCCGTCGCCGTGGATCAATGGATCAGAAAGGTATCTGGCTGATGGAACCGATCCTGAAAGGCACCGGCCTTGTCAAACGCTATGGCAAGGTGACCGCCATCGACCATTCGGACTTCGACCTTTATCCGGGCGAAATCCTGGCCGTCATCGGCGACAACGGCGCGGGCAAATCCACCCTGATCAAGGCCATGTCCGGCGCCGTGACCCCGGATGAGGGCGAGATCACGCTGGAGGGCAGGCCCATCCGCTTCTCCTCGCCCATCGACGCCCGCGCCGCGGGGATCGAGACGGTGTATCAGACACTGGCCATGTCGCCCGCCCTGTCCATCGCGGACAACATGTTCATGGGTCGGGAACTGCGAAAGCCCGGCGTCATGGGGTCGCTGTTCCGGCAGCTGGACCGCCCGCGGATGGAGAAATTCGCCCGCGACAAGCTGAACGAACTGGGGCTGATGACGATCCAGAACATCAACCAGGCGGTGGAGACCCTGTCGGGCGGCCAGCGTCAGGGGGTGGCGGTGGCGCGGGCGGCGGCCTTCGGGTCCAAGGTCGTGATCCTGGACGAACCGACGGCCGCGCTTGGGGTCAAGGAATCCCGCCGCGTGCTGGACCTGATCCGCGATGTCCGGTCACGGGGGATTCCGATCATCCTGATCAGCCACAACATGCCCCATGTGTTCGAGGTGGCCGACCGCATCCACATCCACCGTCTGGGCCGCCGGCTGTGCGTGATCCGCCCGCAGGATTACACCATGTCCGATGCGGTGGCCTTCATGACCGGGGCCAAACTGCCCGAAGGGGTGACCGAGGCCGCCTGACACGCAAGCCATTCCCTGCCGTCACTGGCTGGGAATGGCCAGCACCCCAAGTGCCGGACGGGCGAGCAATCCGGAAATCGGGTCAGACGGCATCCGGCTGCTGTTCCGGCGCGGCAAGGGCAAAGGCCGGGATTTCCAGACAGGCGCGGTGGATGCGGCCAAGGGTGGGCCAGCGCTCCTCCTCCAGTCCGAAGCGCCGGTTGTTCAGCATCTGCGCGAAGAGGCAGATGTCGGCCAGCCCCGGCGTCTCGCCATGGCAGAAGGTGCCGGTTCGGGAGGATCCGGCCAGCATCTTCTCCAACGGATCCAGCGTGGCGCAGGTCCAGTGCCGGAACCATTCGGCCTGCACCGCCTCATCCGCGGCGAATCTGTCATTCAGATAGGTCAGCACCCGCAGATTGTTCAGCGGATGCACCTCGCAGGCGATCATCGCAGCCAGTCCCCGCACCCGCGCACGGCCGGGCAGATCCGCAGGCAGCAGCGGCGGATCGGGAAACCTTTCCTCCAGATATTCGATGATCGGCACCGATTGCGTCAGGATCAGCCCGTCCATCTCCAGCGCGGGCACCACGCCCTGCGGGTTCACCGACAGATAGCTGTCGGACAGATGTTCCCGGCGGCGCAGGTTCCACGCCACATAGCTGTAGTCCAATCCCTTCATCCGCAGCGCCACCCGCACCCGCACCGAAGTGGAGGAGCGGAAATAGCTGTGCAGGCGGATTGCCGTCATGCGCGCGGGCCGATCAGCGTGGTGATCGGCGCCAGCCCGTCGATTTCGACGGTGCATTTGTCACCTTCCTCCAGCGGCCCGACACCTGCCGGGGTGCCGGTGAAGATCAGATCGCCCGGCAGGATGGTGACCGAGGCGGACAGCGCGGCGATGATCTCGGCCACATTCCAGATCATCGTGTCCAGCGTGGCATCCTGCCGGGTCTCTCCGTTGACGTTCAGGCGCACGCGGGTGGCGCCGGGCAGCGCCTGCCCCGGCCGCGGGCTGATCGTGCCCACCACCGCCGAACGGTCGAAGGCCTTGCTCCAGTCCCAGGGGCGGCCACGGTCGCGCAGGGCGAATTGCAGATCGCGCCGGGTCAGGTCATTGCCCGTCGCATAGCCGAAGACATGATCCAGCGCATTGGCCACGGCGATATCGGCACCCGCCTTGCCGATGGCGATGACCAGTTCAGCCTCGTGGTGAAAGTTTTCGGTCAGCGGCGGATAGGCCACCGTCTCGCCATCCTGCACCAGCGCATCAATCGGTTTGGTGAAAAAGAACGGCGGCTCCCGCTCCGGCTGGAACCCCATCTCCCGGATGTGGTCGGCATAGTTGCGGCCCACACAGAAGATGCGGCGCAGGGCAAAGCGGCGGCTGTCTCCGGCGACGGGCAGGCTTTGCACGGGCAGCGGCGGGAAGACATATTCCATGGGTATTCCTTTCTGGCGGTCAGCAGACAATGATTTCCATTGCGCCGATCCCGCTGATTGCGGCGCGCATCACATCGCCCGGGCGCACCGGGCCCACGCCTTCCGGCGTGCCGGTGAACAGCAGGTCGCCCGGCATCAGCGTGTAGAAGGACGAGGCGCGTTCGATCAGCGCGGCCACATCGCGCAGCAGGTCGGCCGTGCGCGCCTTCTGGCGCAGCTCGCCATTGACCCGCAGCTCCATCTCCAGCGTGGACGGATCGGGGATTTCGTCGGCCGTGACCATGCATGGCCCCAGCACCGAATAACCATCGCAGGATTTGCGCATGCTGCGCTCTTCGGTGCCGCGGACGGTCATGTCGAGGCCGATGCAATAGCCCGCCACATGGTCCAGCGCCGCCGCGCGGGACACCCGGTCAGCGCGGCGGCCGATCACGGCGACCAGCTCGATCTCATGATCGTTGCGCGCCTCGGGAAAGCGCAGGGTCACCGGCTCCGACGCCCCGGCCAAAGAGCTGTTGGCCTTCAGGAACAGCCCGGCCTTGTCGATGGGCAGAATGTTCGTGCCGTGGTGAATCCCCTGATCGGCCAAAGCCTCGTCATGGTGCAGCCGGTAATTCACCGGCGCGGCTATGATCTTGCCGGGAGAGGCAACGGGCGGCAGCAGGCGCCGCCCGGCCAAGGGCAGGGCCGGGGCCGCATCGGCCAGCGCCTCGATTCGCGGGCGCAGGTCCGGCAAAGCGGCGATCAGCGGGTCATGGTCCGGCAGCGGATAGCGCCATGCGGGCAATGCCTCCAGCACGGCGCTGACATCATGCAGCACGTCCCCGCGCACCACGCCCAGACGATTGTCGTCGAACCGGCACAGCCGCATCAGTGCCCCCTTCCGATGCGGGCGGGTGCGGGCAGGATCGTGCCTTCGCACCGGCCAAAGCCGATCCGCTGGCCGTCCGCCTCACCCCAGCCGGTCAGGGTCACGCTGTCGCCATCCTCCAGAAACATCCGGGTGCCGCCTTGTTCCAGCGTCACCGGATCGCGGCCGCCCCATGTCTGCTCCATCAGGCAGCCGAAATTTGGCCGCTCCGGCCCCGAGATCGTGCCCGATCCCAACAGGTCCCCGGTCTGCATCCGGCAACCGCAGAGCGCATGATGCGCCAGAAGCTGCGGCGCGGAATAGGACAGGTGGCGGGTATTGGTCTGCACGATGCGGCTGGCCTGCGCCGCGCCCGCGGGGGTCAGATGCGCCTCCAGCGTGAGGTCGAAGAAATAATCCGCCTCTTCGTGCAGATAGGGCAGCAGTGGATTATCCCGCTCCGGCGCCGGGCGGCGGAACGGCTCCAGCGCGGCGCGGGTCACCACCCAGGGGCTGATCGAGGTGGCAAAGGCCTTGGACTGGAACGGCCCAAGCGGCTGACCCTCCCACCTTTGGATGTCGCGGGCGGACCAGTCGTTCAGCAGGACAAAGCCGAACAGATGCTCCCATGCCTCGGCCACGGTCAGGGTCTGGCCCAGTTCGGTGGGCAGGGCCACAAGGGCGCCGAACTCTACCTCGATGTCCAGCCGCTGCGACGGGCCCAGAACCGGCCCGGCAGCAGGATCGGGCGCCGTCTGCCCCAGCGGCCGCCGTACCGGCGTGCCAGAGACGACGACGGTCGAGGCGCGGCCGTTGTAGGCAATCGGCATATGCGGCCAGTTCGGCGTCAGCCCCGCGCCCGGGCCGCGCAGAATGGTGCCCGAGTTCAAGGCATGCTGCCGCCCGGCAAAGAAATCGGTGTAGCCCGCCACACGGATCGGCAGATGCATCGTGACGGCCGACAGCGGATGCAGCACCTGCGCGCAAAGCGCGGGCTGGTTGCGCAGATCCCCAGCACCGTCCAGCGCCAGCAGCGTCGTCAGCCGATTGCGCACCCCTTCCCACACCTGCGGACCGGCCGCCATGAAACGGTTCAGCGCGGACTCATCGAAACCGCAGCCCTGCCCCGGGATCAGCCCGGCCGCGCCCAGCGCGGCAAGGTCCAGCACGCAATCGCCGATGGCCACGCCGCAGCGGGCCGCGGTGCCGGGGGTCGAGAAGACGCCGTAGGGCAGGTTTGCCAGCGGAAAATCGCAGCCGGGGCGGTCTGCCCCGGTGACCCATGATCGGTTCATGCCAGCCCTCCCAAGCCGTTCGTTTTGCCGCAGACCCGGCCACAGCCCCCGGTGCCATCCGGGTGCCCGGGCATAACTGCATTCACATTTTCACAGAATTCGCCAGAATCAAGCAGAAACTTGTTGACCGATCACAGAATCGTATACACTTTTGATCCACACCGACCAAAAGGAAGAAAGGCGCCGCAGACAGGGGAGTGTCTTGCCGCGTCAGGCAAACGGGCCGGTGCCGGGAGGAGAAAACAATGACCTACACTGTCAGGGGGATGCCCGTCTGGCTGGCTGCGGGCTTGACCGCGCTTGCCCCCCACACCATGGCGCAGGATCTGGGTGAACCCGTGCCGCCGCTGCAGATCGCCTATTACGCCGCCGACATGGGGCCGATGTATGAACAATCGGCCCGCGTCCTGTCCGAGGAATGGGCCAAGCTGGGGCTGGAATTCCAGATGCAGCCGGTCCAGTTCAGCACCTTCATCTCGAACATCATGGTCGGCGGCGGGCTGGAAGACATGGCCGTCTTCACCGTGGGGGCCGACCCGGACCGGGTGGACCCGACCTATTGGCTGCATGATCTGGGCGCCTGCGGGGCGCGGCGGAACGGCGCCAAATGGTGCGACGAGGCCTATACCAAGATGGTGCAGGACCAGCGCGGGCTGATCGACCAGGGCGAGCGGGTGCAGGCCGTGAAGGCCGCGCAGCAGTATTTCTATGACGTCATGCCGTGGTGGCCCGCAACGAACACCGTCTACGGCATGGTCTGGAACAGCGACAAATGGGAGAATGTGACCTCTCCCGCCCCGGTCGCCGCGCATGAAGGGCTGGTGGACCCGTGGCTTTCGGCCCGGCCGCTGACCGATGACCGCTGGTTCGACTGGGCGCATTATGAGGATGTGACCACCTACAACCCGATGGCCGAAGAAGGCGCCGTGGGCTGGCTGCGCTTCGTCTATGACACCTTTGCCAAGAACAATTCGGCGGGCGAGACGGTGCCCTGGGCCGCCAGCGCATGGGAATTCACCGATCCGACCACGGTGAAGATCACCCTGCGCGAAGGCATGACCTTCCATGACGGAGAGCCGGTCACCGCCGATGATGCCGTCTTCACCCTGAACAAGGTGGTGGAGCTCCAGCCGCCCGCCATGTCGTCGCGCATCGCCAATCTGGCCGGGGCGGAAAAGATCGACGATCTGACCTTCAACGTGAAGCTGAAGGCACCGGATGCCTCGTTCGTGACCACGGTGCTGCCCTATGCCTTCATCCTGCCCGAACATATCTGGGCGGATTACACCGGCGATTTCGTCGCCCGCGATGTGGTGGCGGATGGCGTGGTCATCGGCTCCGGCCCGTTCAAGTTCAAGACCTGGCGCGTGAACGAAGTGCATGAGCTGGAAACCCACACCGCCCATTTCAACGCGCCCGCCTATGACGGGGTGCGGCGGTTGGCTCTGGGTCAGGCGGATGCGATCCGCTCGGCCATGCTGGATGGCAAGGGCGACATTGCGACGATGGTTCTGCCCGTCGCCGCAATGAGCGATCTGGCCGACCAGAACGAGCATCTGGATTTCCTGGAAATCCCCTCGCACGGGTCGATGCTGATCTGGCTGAACAACCAGAAGGAACCCTTCACCGATCCCGCTTTCCGCAAGGCGCTGCGGATGGCCACCGCCAAGGAACGTGCCGCGGTCGAAGGCTGGCTGGGCTTTGCCGTGCCCGCGGGTGAAGGCCCGGTGCCGAAGCAGCTGGCGCTGTGGTACAATACCGACCTGCCCGAGATCGGCTTCGACGTCGAGGCTGCCCGTGCCGCGCTGGAAGCGGCAGGCTATGGCTGGGATGCGCAGGGCCGCCTGCATTATCCGAAGAAGTAACCGCCGCCCGGCCGGTCCCGTTCTCCGGGGCCGGCCGCCTTTCCGCCGCCTGCATCCGCAGCCAGCCGGGGTTTCCCATGCGCGCCTATATCCTTCGCCGTCTGGCACAAAGCGTGCTGGTGGTCTGGGCCGTCACGACCATCATGTTCTTCATGTTCCGCGTCATGCCCGCGGACCCGACCGCGGTGCTGGTCGAACGCGGCCTGACCGAGGAGGCGCGGCAGGCGCTTCTGGAAGAATGGGGCCTGACCGGCACGCTCTGGGACCAGTATGTCGCCTATCTGGCCAATCTTCTCAGCGGGGATTTCGGCTCGTCCTTCCTCTACCGCAAGCCGGTGTGGGAGGTGCTGACGCCCTTGATCGTCAACACCCTGTGGATCGCCGTTCCGGGCCTTCTTCTGGGTGCGGCGCTTGGGGCAGCCATCGGCACCGCCGTCGGCTGGGCCAAACGCGGCGGCAAGCTGGAGCGTTCGGGCATCTTCATGGCCACCGTCATCCGCGGCGTGCCAAACTTCGTCATCGGCATCGCGCTTCTGACGGTGTTTTCCAGCACTTTGGGCTGGTTTCCCGGCTTCGGCATGGGCGACCCGGGCGAGACGACGGGCTTTGCCCGCTATATGACGCTGGATTTTCTGCACCATCTGACGCTGCCGCTGATCGCCGTCATCATCTACTTCCTGCCCGAGAACCTGCTCCTGATGCGCTCCGGCGTGGTCGAGAACCGGACCGAGGATTACATCGAACTGGTCCGGGCCAAGGGCGTACCGCAGCGACGGGTGGCCTGGCATGCGGCGCGCAATTCCATGCTGCCGCTGATCACATGGCTGTTTCCCGCACTGGCGGAAACCATCGCCGGGATCGTCGTCATCGAAATCGTCTTCAGCTGGCCCGGCGTCGGGCGCGAACTGGTGCTGGCCGTCACCCGGCAGGATTACCCGCTGGCGCAGGCCGCCTTCTTCCTTCTGGCCGTGATGATCGTGCTGGCCAATCTGGCGGCCGACCTCGTCTACGGCAAACTCGATCCGCGGGTGGTCTATAAATGAGCGGCGTGAACCCTTCCGACACCGGCCTGATCCGGGGCCGCAGCGCATGGTCTGCCGCAGGCGAGTCGCTGCGGCTCCTGATGCGCGACAGCTTTGCTGTGGCGGGCCTCACCGTGCTGGTCCTGTTCGTTCTTATGGCAATCTTCGCGCCGATGCTGGCCCCGCATGACCCGTTCAAGGCCATGATGACCGAGACCGGGCGGCTGGCCCGGCTGCGCCCGCCTTCCGCCGAACATCTGCTGGGCACCACCGCCTTTGGCAATGATGTGCTGAGCCAGTTCCTGCATGGCTTTCGCGTCGCCCTTCTGGTGGGGCTGGTGGCGGCGGTGGCCGTGGGCTTCATCTCCACCGTCTTCGGGGTGATCTCGGGCTATTTCGGCGGGCTGGTGGATGACACGCTGATGCGGATCACCGACATCGCGCTGTCGATCCCGACGCTGCCCTTTTCCATTGTCGCGGTGGCACTCTTGGGCCCCAGTATCGAGAATATCATTCTGGTGATCACCGTTCTTTTCTGGCGGAACGGCGCGCGGATCATCCGCTCGGCGGTGTTGACGGAGCGTGAGCGGATTTATGTCAAATGGGCGCGCGCGGCGGGGGCCTCGCATCTGCACATCATCCTGCGCCACATCCTGCCCAATATCCTGCGGGTGGTGTTCCTCTGGGTCACCATGTCCGTGGCCTTTGCCATCCTGACCGAGGCGAGCCTGTCCTTTCTTGGTCTGGGCGACCCCACGGTCATCAGCTGGGGCCAGATGCTGAACACCGCCTTCACCAGCGGCAATCTGCGCACCGCGTGGTGGTGGGTGGTGCCGCCTTCGCTGGCGCTGGTGATGCTGGTCTCGGCGCTTTACCTCATCGGCCGGGCCTATGAGGAACAGACCAATCCGCGACTGAGGGGGCGCTGATGGCCACCATGACCCGCACCGGGGACGAGCTTTCGGCGCTGAACCGCCGCCTTGCCGCCAAACCCGCGGCGCATCTGAAGGTGGAGGGACTGTCCATCGGCTATTCCACCCTGCGCGGCCGGTTCCGCGCGGTCGAGGATGTGGCCTTCGAGGTGCCCGCCGGCACAAATCTGGGACTGGTGGGCGAAAGCGGCTGCGGCAAAAGCACGGTGGTCAAGGCGCTGATGGGCCTGCAACCCGCCAGTGCCCACGTCACCGGCACTGCACTTCTGGACGGGCAGAATGTGCTGGGGCTGGACGACCACGGTTTGCGAGATGTGCGCTGGAACCGGATCGCGCTGATCACCCAAAGTGCGATGAACGCGCTGGACCCGGTCTATTGCATCGGCGACCAGATCACCGAGGCGATCCGCGCGCATGAACCGGTGTCGCGCGCCACCGCATGGGCGCGGGCGGAAGAGATGTTCGCGCTGGTGGGCCTGCCAACGGCGCGGCTGCGCGAGTTTCCGCACCAGTTCTCCGGCGGGATGCGGCAACGCGCGGTGATTGCCATGGCTCTGGCACTGAACGCCGGGCTTTTGCTGGCGGATGAACCGACCACCGCGCTGGACCCGATCATGCAATCGCAGATCATGGCCCGCATCCGCGGCATCCATGCCCATATGCGACGCAGCATGATCCTTGTGACCCATGACATCGCCGTGGTGGCCGAAACCTGCGAAAACACCGTGGTGATGTATGCGGGCAAGGTCGCGGAAAGCGGTCCGACCACTGCCGTGCTGGACCGGCCGCTGCACCCCTATACGATGGGGTTGCAGAACGCCTTTCCGCGCCTGCCGGTGCCGGGCCAGCCGCGCCAGCCGCTGATCTCGATCCCCGGGGTGGTGCCCAATCTGCTGTTGCCGCCGCCGGGCTGCCGCTTCGCCTCGCGCTGCCCCTTTGCCACTGACCTTTGCCGCAATGTGGTGCCGCCGGTGGTGCAGATGGGCGCGCAATCCGCCGCCTGCCATTTCACCCACCGCGCCGAGGAGTTCCGCGCAGCCGCCGCGCAGCCGGAAACATGGCGCAGCCTGAAGGGGTCCGCATGACCGACCGCCCCCCCATTCCGCCTGACGCCCCCGCCGTGATCGAGGCGCGGGATCTGAAGACGCATTTTCAGGGCCGCACCGGCATTTTCAGCGCGCTGGCCGGGACAAAGCCGCCGGTTGCCCGCGCACTGGACGGCGTGGATCTGCGTCTGCGCGAGCGGGAGATCGTAGGCCTTGTCGGAGAAAGCGGCTGCGGCAAGTCCACGCTGGGGATGACCCTGGTCCGGATGTATCAGCCGACCGGCGGGCAGATCCTTTATCGCGGGGCCGAGATCACCGCGGCCGAGGGGCGGGCGCTGAAAGACTACCGGCGTCAGGCGCAGATCATCTTTCAGGACCCCTATTCATCCCTGAACCCGCGGCTGACCATCGGCCAGATCATCGAAGAGCCGCTGGTTATCCATGGCATAGGAACCCCGGCCGAGCGGCGGCAGAAAGTGATCCGCGCGATGGATCTGGTGCGGATTCCGGCGGCCGACAACCTTGACCGCTATCCGTCCGACCTGTCCGGCGGCCAGCGGCAGCGCATCGCCATTGCCCGTGCGCTGGTGCTGGAGCCGAAGTTCATCGTGGCGGATGAGCCGGTGTCGATGCTGGACGTGTCCATTCAGGCCAGTGTGCTGGAACTTCTGGACGAGCTGTCGCGCGATCTGGGGTTGGCCGTCCTCTATATCTCGCATGACATCGCCACCGTCGGCTATATCTGCAACCATGTGGCGGTGATGTATCTGGGCCGCATCGTCGAGGAAGGTCGGGCCGAGGATGTGCTGGCCCGCCCGCTGCACCCCTATACCCAGCGCCTGATGGCCGCGATCCCGCGGATGGAGGCGGGCACCGCGCCCGAACGGGTGGAACTGCGGGGCGATGTGCCCTCGCCCATGGCGGTGCCGCCGGGCTGCCGCTTCTCCTCGCGCTGTCCCTATGTCACCGACCTGTGCCGCACGGTGGAGCCGGAACTGGCCGAGCAGCCCGGTGGCCAAAGGGTGCGCTGCCATATCCATGACGACCGCGCCGCCCGCGCCCACCCCGAACTGACCGCGCCCCGCGCCGGGCAGGTGACCGAAACAGCCGATGCCGGAATTCTGGCGGAAACGGCGGAATGATCCGATGACAGAGCTGATCTTCGACTGGAAACATGTGGCCTTTGCCGCGCAGCGCGCCTTTACCGAAACCTATGGTTTCAACGGCTCGCAGGGGCTGACGCATCTGGAGGGGGTGCTGATCCACCCCGCGGGACGGACGGCGAAAACGCTGCTCGTCTTCATGCATCCGGCCTCGACCCTGCAGCTTTTGCCGCTGCCGCAGGCGATGGCGCGGCAGGGGTATCACGTGCTGTGCGCGGGCAGCCGCTATCAGCGCAACGACACCAGCCTGATCATGGAAAATGTCGTGCTGGACATGGGCGCCTGGATCCGCGCCGCGCGGCAGGACTGGGGCTATGACCGCGTGGTGCTGTGCGGGTGGAGCGGGGGCGGATCGCTGGCCATGCTCTATCAGGCGCAGGCCGAGCGGCCCACGATCACCGAAACCCCTGCCGGAGACCCGGTGGCGATGGAGGGGCTGATCCCGGCGGATGCAGTGCTGAACCTTGCCGCCCATGCGTCCCGCGCAGGGCTGTTGCAGGACTGGCTGGACCCGTCCCTGCGGGATGAACTGAACCCCGACGACCGCGATCCGGCGCTGGACCTGTATGCGCCGGATTCGGCCACTGGGGCGGGCAGTTTCCCGCCCGCCCGGCTGGCCGCCTATCGCGCGGCGCAGGCGGCCCGGATGGAACGGATCACCGGCCGCGTGCTGGACCGGCTGGACACGCTCCGTCGCCGCGGCGGGGCCGAGGTGGAGCAGGTCTTCGTCACCCATCGCACCATGGCCGACCCGCGCTTTCTGGACCCCACGATCGACCCGAACGGCCGCCGCCCCGGCTGGACCTATCTGGGCCACCCCGAGACGGTGAACAGCGGGCCGGTGGGGCTGGGGCGCATCTCCACCCTGCGCAGCTGGCTGTCGCAATGGTCGCCCGCGCACAGCCGGGCGAATTCGCTGGTGACGGCGCGGGATGTCAGCGTGCCGTTTCTGGCCATCGAATGCGGGGCGGATGACGCCGTGCCGCAGCCGCACACCGCGGCGATCTTTGCCGCAGCGGCCTCAACCGACAAGACGTTCCAGCTGGTGCCCGGCGCCAACCATTATTTCGTCAACCAGCCCGCCGAACTGGCGCAGGCCAGCGGCATGGTTTCCGATTGGCTGGCCGCGCGGAATTTCGGATAGTGGATGCCCGCAACAGAGACGCGCCATGGCCGATGACATTTACGCCAAGATCCGTGCCCTGATCGCCGAGGGCGCCTATATCGGCGGCGACACGATCCCCGAAAGTGAACTGGCCACCCGCCTGGGTGTCAGCCGCACCCCCATCCGCGAGGCGATGCGGCGGCTTCAGGCCGAAGGCGTGATCCGGCGCGAGGCCTATCGCCGCGCCGTGGTGGTGGATCTGGACCCGAACGAGGTGATCCACATCTTCACCGCCCGCGCCGCGCTGGAGCCCATTGCCGCAGGCATGGCCGTGACCCTTGCCGATGATGACTTCGTAAACCGCCTGCACGATCTGCACGACCGGATGGAGCATTTCGTGCAGATGGAGGACCCCGACCGCCGGGCCTACCGCGACCTGAACGCCCAGTTCCACCGGGTGATCTGGCGGCAGGGCGGCAATACGATGTTCGCCGATCTGGTGAACATGGTCGCGCGCAAGCCGGTGGTCAGCCCGACCTTCAACAACTGGACAAGGGGAGAGCTGATCCGCAGCAACCGCCAGCATGGAGATGTGGTCGATGCGCTGGCCGCGCGCGACAAGGACTGGGCCGAGGCGGCGATGAAGGCGCATCTCCTGTCCTCGCGCGCGACCTACCGGCGGATCAGCCAGGAGGCGGAGCCGGCGGTGATCGCCGGAAACTGGACCTATTCCCCGGAGGATGAGCCGGGCTGACCTGGCTGTCAGCCCGAAGCCCTGAGCCGCGCCCGGGCAAGGCGGGGGACTGGCGCGGGGGGCTGGCCCTGACCCAGATCCGACAGGATCGGACAATCGGGCCGGTCATCGCCGCAGCAGGCATCGGCCAGATGGCGCAGCGTGTCGATCATCGCCTGCATCTCCTGCACGCGGCTCTGCAACCCCTCGATCTGCTCGGTCGCCAGCCGCTTCACATCGGCGCTGTGGCGCCCGCGGTCCTGCCACAACGCCAGAAGCTCCTCGATCCGCGGCACGGCAAAGCCCAGATCGCGCGCGCGGCGGATGAAGCGCAGGATCTGCACCTCGGTCTGGGAATAGACCCGATAGCCCGCCGCGGTGCGCCCCGCAGCCGGGATCAGGCCCACGGATTCGTAATAGCGGATCATCTTGGCCGACACGCCCGAGGCGCGGGCCGCTTCGCCGATGTTCATGACGGTTCTCCCACGGAAACGGGGGCAAAGCGGCGCAGGCGCAGCGCATTGCCAAGGACAAAGACGGACGACAGCGCCATGGCCCCCGCGGCAAAGACGGGCGACAGCAGGACACCCCACAGCGGCCACAGCACCCCCGCCGCCACCGGGATCAGCGCAACGTTATAGGCAAAGGCCCAGAACAAGTTCTGCCGGATGTTGCGGATCACCGCCTTCGACAGGGCAATCGCCTGCGGCACCGCGGTCAGCCGCCCGGACATCAGGACCACATCCGCCGCTTCGATGGCGATATCGGTGCCGGTGCCCACGGCCATGCCCACATCCGCGGCGGCGAGCGCGGGGGCATCATTGATCCCGTCGCCGACAAAGGCCAGCGGCCCCGCCTCGCGCAGGCGGCGCAGGGTGGCAACCTTGCCTTCGGGCAACACCTCGGCCGCGACCTCGTCGATGCCAAGGCTGCGGGCGACGGCTTCCGCCGTGCGGCGGTTGTCGCCGGTGATCATGGCGACCCTCACACCCAGATCATGCAGCGCACGGATCGCGGCGGGGGTTGTCGCTTTCACCGGATCGGCCACAGCCAGCACCGCGGCCAGCCGGCCACCGATGGCAGCATAAAGCGGCGTCCGGCCCTGATCGGCCAGCCGGGCGGCGGTCTCGGCAAAGGGCGCCGGATCCAGCCCCAGTTGCCGCATGTAGCGGTCCGCCCCGATCTGCACCACCTGTCCATCCGCGGTGGCCTGAACACCGTAACCGGGCAAAGCGGCAAACTCCGCCACCGCAGGCAGGGCCAGCCCCTCGGCCTGCGCGGCTGCAAGGATCGCCCCCGCAATCGGATGCTCCGACTTTGCCTCCACCGCGGCAATCGCGGCCAGCACCGGGCCGCGGTCAAAGCCGGGGGCCAGCACCAGATCCGTCAGCGCGGGGCGCCCCTCGGTCAGGGTGCCGGTCTTGTCAAAAGCCACGGTGCGGACGGATTGCAGGCTCTGCAGCGCCTCGCCCTTGCGGAAGAGGATGCCCAGTTCCGCCCCCCGCCCGGTGCCCACCATGATCGAGGTGGGCGTGGCCAGCCCCATGGCGCAGGGGCAGGCGATGATCAGGACGGCCACGCCGTTCACCAGCGCAAGCGTCAGCGCGGGATCGGGGCCGAAGATCATCCAGACCGCAAAGGTCAGCCCGGCCAAAGCCATCACGGCGGGCACGAACCACAGGGTCACCCGGTCCACCAGCGTCTGGATCGGCAGCTTGCCGCCCTGCGCCTCCTGCACCATGCGGATGATGCGCGCGAGCATCGTCGCCTCGCCCACGGCGGTGGCGCGGAAGATAAAGGCGCCGGTCTGGTTCACCGTGCCGCCGGTCACCGCGGTGCCCGCGGTCTTTTCCACCGGCAAAGGCTCACCCGAGATCATGCTTTCATCGACCCAGCTTGCGCCCTCGGTGACGGTTCCGTCCACGGCGATGCGTTCGCCGGGGCGGACGGCCAAAAGGTCACCCGGGCGCACCTCGGCCAGCGGCACCTCAGTCGCCGCCTCGTTGCGGATCACGCGCGCGGTGGCAGGGCGCAGGCCGACCAGCCGCCGGATCGCCTCGGATGTGCGGCCCTTGGCACGCGCTTCCAGATACCGGCCCAGCAGGATCAGCGTTACGATGACGGCGGCGGCCTCGTAATAGACATTCACCGTGCCCGCGGGCAGCAGGCGGGGCAGGAAGGTCGCCACCACCGAATAGCCCCAGGCGGCCAGCGTGCCCACGGCCACAAGGCTGTTCATGTCGGGCGCCAGACGCGCCAGCGCGGGCAGGCCCTTGCGGTAGAACCGCAGCCCCGGCCCCAGCAGAACCGCCGTCGTCAGGACGAACTGCAAAAGCCAGCTGGTCTGCATCCCGACCGTGTCCATGATGAACATGTGCAGCGCGGGGATCAGATGCGACCCCATCTCCAGCACGAAGACCGGCAGCGTCAGGGCCGCGGCGATCCACAGGTCGCGGCGCAATACGGCCACCTCCGCCTCGCGGCGCTGATCGGTGGCGTCCTCCACCGCGGCACTGAGGGGATGCGCGTCATATCCTGCCCGCTCCACCGCGGCCAGCAGCGCGGCCAGATCGGCGGTGCCCGCCACCGTGGCGCGTTCAGTGGCCAGATTGACCGCGGCCGAGGTCACACCCGGCACCGCGGCCAGCGCCTTTTCCACCCGTGCCACGCAGGAGGCGCAGGTCATCCCCTCCACCGCCAGCTCCACCGGCGGGGCGGGCACGTCATAGCCTGCGGCCTCGATCGCACGCACGATCTGCGCCCGGTCCAGCGCGGGGCCGGTCACCTCCACCCGTTCGGTAGCAAGATTGGCGGCGGTCCCGGTCACGCCGGGCAGCGCCTTCAGCGCGCGCTCCACCCGCCCCACGCAAGAGGCGCAGGTCATCCCTTCCACCGGCAGGGTGATCCGGCCGGCCTGTGCAGCGCTGTTCGATTGCCCGTCCATGGCGGACCTCCATTCCAGAACCTGTCCGCAGTTGCAGATAAGGCTTCCCATCATGGGAAGGTCAAGGGGCCCCCCTCAGGTCTTTTGCAGCACAGGATCACAGCGAAGTGTGCTTGACCCTCCAACAGTGGGAAGCCTTATCCGGGGCATCAGGCATCAAGGAGGATCCCGATGAAACCCCGCACCCTGACCCTGACCGCGCTGGCCGCCGTTCTTGCCGGTGGCATTGCCCTCGCCCAGGAGGGCATGGGCGGCATGGACCATTCCGCCCATATAGCCCCCGAACTGGCCGGAAATCCGGCGGTGCAGGGCTACACCGCCGCAATGGACAAGATGATGGCCGATATGATGATCCCCTATACCGGCGATGCCGATGTGGATTTCGTCCGCGGCATGATCCCGCATCACGAGGCCGCGGTGGCCATGGCCAAGGTGCAGCTGGACTATGGCAAGGATCCCGAAATCCGCAAACTGGCCGAGGCGGTGATCGCCGCGCAGGAGGCAGAGATCGCGATGATGAAGGCGTGGCTGGCAGAACGCGGGCTGTAACCGCGCGGCCACAGCCCCGACAAACGCCCGCACGGCGCAGAGTCGCAGCGACTGTGCCGTCCGCGCAATGCATAGGAATGAGACACCGGCGCCAAAGGAACAGGCGCAGCGGGCGGGCCGTGGGTCCGCCCGTTTTCCGTCTGTGGGGCAGCGGCGCGCCCGCACCCATGACAGACGAAATTTTCTCATTATTTTTCAATTCATTATGATGATGAGAAAAGATGAGCTATCCGCGAATGTTTTCTCAGCCCCCCGGGCGGCGGAAGGGAATTGACGCAAAGCGCCGCCCCCCCGCAAGTTGACCTCATCGCCACGACCAGCCCGGCCGGGACATGAAACCGGGTCAGGGCAGGTCAGCGGCGCACCAAAAAGACCAATGAAACAACAGGGCCGGGCCTCCGGCCTGTCTCCGGCAGGGTGTCCCTGCCGCAACAGGGATCTTTTGCCATGACGGACGATGCCATGACCGATGACAGGACGCCCGGCCTGAACCGCCGCCGGTTCCTGCTGTCCGGGGCCGCCACCTTTGCCGCTGCCGCCGGCGCCACCAGCCTTGGCCTTTCGCTGGCAGGGCTGGACCCGGCCTTTGCGCAGGGCAAGCCGCTGGTCGTGGCCGCCCCCGCCACACCGCAGTCGCTGGATACCGAATTCGACGGATCGCTGGGCACGGTGGATGTGATCGGCTGCCTCTACGACAGCCTGATCGCCTTTGAGGTGATCCCAGATCCCGAAATGCTGACCGTCCGGCGCGAGGATGTGGCCGATTATCCCGACCTGCCCGGCAATGTGAAGATCGTGGGCAAGCTGGCCGAAAGCTGGACCGTGGGCGAAGACGGCACCTGGGCCGAATTCAAGCTGCGGCAGGGCGTGCTGTCCAACTGGGGGAACGAACTGACCTCAGCCGATGTGGTCTGGACCTGGGAGCGGAAATTCGCCCTTGGCGCCATCGGCGGGTTCTTCACCAAGCTTCTGGGGATGAGCGGGCCGGAAAACGTGGTCGCCGTCGACCCCTATACCGTGCGGTTCCAGCTGCCGCAGGCCAACCCGCTGCTGATGAAGCTGCAGCTGAACCTGTACAACAACATCTTCGACTCGATCAAATGCAAGGAAATGGCCACGGCCGAGGACCCCTGGGCCCGCGATTTCATCGCCAACGAGTCCGCAGGCTTCGGCCCCTACAAGATCGGCGCGCTGGCCCGCGGCCAGCAGATCGCGCTGGTGGCGAACGAAAACTACTGGGGCGGCGTCCCGGCGATCACCCAAATCATCTACAAGGAGGTGCCGACCTCTGCCACCCGCGCCTCGCTGTTGCAGGGCGGTGCGGTGGATCTGGCACTGATCCTGCAGCCGCTGGAACTCGAGCAGCTGGCGCAGGTGCCCGATGTGGCCATCGAGACGGTCAAAGCCTCGCCCATGTTCTGGATCGAGCTGAACACCGCCTTCGCGCCCTTCGACAAGGTCGAGGTGCGGCAGGCGATGAACTATGCCTTCCCCAAAGAGGAGGTGCTGGCCACCATCTACCGCGGCCGGGCCAGCGCGATGACCGGCGCCATGCCGTCGATCTATCCGGGCTTCGACCCCTCGGCCGAGATCTACAAGGCCGATCTGGCCAAGGCCAAGGCGCTGCTGGACAGCGTCGGTCTGGGCGGCGGGTTCGAGACGACGCTGGCCTATAATGCGGGCGATCCGATTCAGGAACCGATGGCCATTCTCTACCAGACCGCGCTGCGCGAGATCGGGGTGGAGGCGGTGCTGAAGAAGATTCCCGCTGGCACCTATTTCAACGAGGTGTCGGGACGCACGCAGCCGATGATCTTCTTCTCGGACACGCCGTGGTGCCCGGACCCCGGCTATTCGATGCAGCTTTACTTCGACAGCGCCACCTTCTCGAACTACGGCAATTACAAGAATGACCGCGTGGATGAGCTGATCAAGGCCGCCTCGCTGTCGGCCGACAATGCGGAACGGTTCGCCATGATGGCCGAGGCGCAGAAGATCGTCGGCGAAGAGGCGCCGTGGGTCTTCGTCTCCTACCCGAACTACACCATCGCGCGCCGATCCAATGTGCAGGGCTTCGTCTACTACACGGCCAACAACCTGCGCTTTCAGGATCTGAGCTACGCCTGATCCCGACCGGCCGCCGTCTCCGCGCACGCGGGGGCGGCCCCCTCCGTTCCGCCCGAAGGACCCGGACGATGCACCCTGCCGAAACCCTCTCCGCGCCGAAAGCCCGCCACACCGGCGGCGGGGTCTGGCGTCTGATGCGCGATGTGGCTGCTACTCGCCCGGGCTTTGCCCTTGGTTATGTCGCGGTCCTGCTGCTGATCCTGCTGGCGATCTTCGCCCCGGTCCTCAGCCCCTATGACCCGGTCCGGGCGGATCCGTCGTCCTATCTGCTGCCGCCGTCATGGTCGCATTGGATGGGGACGGACAACACCGGCATGGATATTGCCACCCGCATCATCTATGCGCCGCGGATCGACCTGATGATCGCGCTGCTGGGCACGGTCGTTTCTGCGGCCATCGGGGCGCCCTTGGGCGCGCTGGTCGGATTCTACGAAGGCCGCCGCCGCTGGCAGGCGCTGTTTGCCACCGGCGTCATGCGGGTGGCCGATGTGTTGCAGGCCTTCCCGGTCTTCGTCTTCGCCATCTGCCTTGTCGCGGTCTTTGGGCAGTCCATCGGCTCCATCGTGGCGGCCATCGCTTTCGTCAACGCGCCCATCTACCTGCGGCTGATGCGAACGCAGGTGCTGACCCTGCGCGGCATGCGCTTTGTCGAGGCGGCCTATGTCGCCGGCGCCTCTGACCTGACGATCCTGACCCGGCATGTGGTGCCGAATGCCATGGCGCCCGCGCTGTCGCAGCTGTCGATCAACATCGGCTGGTCGATCCTGATCACGGCCAGCCTGTCGTTTGTCGGCGCAGGCGTGGTCGCGCCCACCCCGGAATGGGGCGCGATGATCGCCGCAGGATACCAAAGCGTCATGACCGGGCAATGGTGGCCTTCGGTCTTTCCGGGGCTGGCGCTTGGGCTGACAGTCTTTGCCTTCGCGCTGATCGGCGCCTCGATCGAGGTGCTGGCCGACCCCGCCGCCCGGCGCAAGCTGCGGCGCGATGCCGCCGCACGCCGCCCATCCACACCCGCCGCGCAGGAGGCCGCGTGATGCGCATTGCGCTCTATATCGGAAAGCGTCTGCTGTTCGTCATCCCGCAACTGCTGGGGATCGTCTTCATCAGCTTCTTCCTGATCAAGCTGATCCCCGGCGATCCGGCGGTGCTGATGCTGGGGCCGAATGCCACCGCCACGGCGGTTGAAAAGCTGCGCGCCGAAATGGGCCTCGACCAGCCAGTCGTGCAGCAGTTCCTGATCTATATGGAGAACGTGCTGAAGGGCGATCTGGGCATGTCGTGGCAGACGGCCCGGCCCGTGCTGTCGGATCTTCTGGAACGCTTTCCGGCCACGCTGGAACTGGTGGTGCTGTCGCTGATCGTGGCGCTGTTGATCGGCATTCCGCTGGGCGTTTCCTCGGCCATGCGGCCGCGCGGACCTTTGCGCAAGGTGGCAGATTACTATGGCCTTCTGGCGGGCGCGCTGCCGGATTTCTGGCTGGCCCTCGTGCTGATCTTCGTCTTCTACTCGATCCTGCAGATCGCGCCCGCGCCCCTGGGCCGCTATTCGATCATGATGCTGCCGCCGCAGAATGTGACCGGCTTTCTGCTGATCGACGCGCTGATCGGGCGGAACTTCGATGTGTTCTTCTCGGCCCTGTCGCACCTGTTCCTGCCGGTGCTGACGCTGGGTCTGGTGAATGCCGGGCCGATCCTGAAGATCACCCAATCCACCATGGACCGGGCGCTGACCTCCGATTTCATCGGCTACGCAAGGATGAGCGGGCTGCCGCAAAAGATGGTGCGGCGACAGGCCATCCGCGCCTCGGCCCCGAACATCATTACCATCGTCTCGGTCCTGTTCAGCTTCCTGATCGGATCGGCCGTGCTGGTCGAGATCGTCTTCGGTTGGGGGGGCGCGGGGCAATATGCGGTGGCGGGCGTGCTGAATGCGGACATCAACCCGGTGCTGGGCTTCGTCCTCTTCTCCGCCGTGCTGTCACTGGTCGTCTATCTGATCGTCGATCTTCTGTATTTCGCGCTGGACCCAAGGACGCGCTAGGCCATGACCGACATGACCCCCCTTCCCGTGTCTACCCCGATCACTGCCGAGACCGCCCCGCCTGTTCTGGACCTGCGCGGCATCACCGTGGCCTATCCCCGTCACGATGCCCCGCCGCAGGTGGTGCTGGACGGCATCGACCTGACCATCCGCGGGGGTGAGATGGTGGGCCTTGTGGGCGAAACCGGCGCGGGCAAGACGCTGCTGGCGCGGGCCATTCTGGGCAATATCCCCGGCGACGGGCGGCTGACCGGCGGAACGTTGGCCTATCGCGGGCAGGACATCACCCGCATTGCCGAAGATGACAGCCCCGTCCGTCCCGGCCGCGACATCGCGCTGATCGTGTCGAACCCGCGGCGGGAGCTGAACCCCGTGCTGACCGTGGGCGATCAGATCACCAATGTGATCCGCCACCATCTGGGACTGCCGAAAGACAAGGCCGAGGCGCGGGCGCTGGCCATGCTGAAGGCAGTGGCGATCCCCGACCCCGAACGCCGGATGAAGGCCTGGCCGCATGAGCTTTCGGGCGGGATGGCGCAGCGCGTGGTCATCGCCATCGCCCTGGCCTGCACGCCGGAGCTTGTGATCTCGGACGATGCGACATCGGCGCTGGATGTGACGGTGCAGCTTCAGGTGCTGGAGATGTTGCAGGCGCTGGTGCGCGAACAGGGGGTGGCCGGGCTGTTCATCACCCGCGACATTGCGATCACCGCGCATTTCAGCGACCGGCTGGTGATCCTTTACCGGGGCGAGGTGGTGGAAGAGGCGCCGCGCGATGCCTTTTTCGACCGGCCGCAGCACCCCTATTCCATCCTTCTGCTGGCGGCCTTCGCCCATAGCGAAGAGATGCGCGCCCGCTGGACCGCGGAACCGCTGCCGGCGGGGGTGAAACCCGCCTGCCGCTTTGCCGACCGCTGCGTAAGGCGGCAGGACCGCTGCCTGACCGAACGGCCCGCCTTGCGCGAAACCGCGCCCGGCCGCCGCGTGCGCTGCCATTTCCCGGTGGAGGGCTGAGCCATGCCGATCCTGAGTGTCCAGAACCTTGTGAAACACTTTCCGATCTCCGGCTCGTCCAAAGTGGTGCAGGCGCTGAACGGCATCACGCTGGAGGTGGAAAAGGGCGAGACCCTGTCGCTGGTCGGCGAAAGCGGATCGGGAAAGACCACGGTCGGGCGCTGCATCGCCGGGTTGATTGACCCGACCGAGGGCAAGATCCAGTTCGACGGGCAATTGCTGCGCCCCGGCCATGACATCCGCAGCCCGGGCGTGCGCGGGCGCATCCAGTTTGTGTTTCAGGAGCCTGCCGAAAGCTTCAACCCGCGCCATCTGGTGGGCCGCGCGATGATGGAGCCGCTGAAATACGCGGGCCTGTCGCGGACCGAGCGGGAGGCGCGGCTGGCCGAGGTGCTGACCCTGATCGGCCTGACGATGGAGCAGGCGGAAAGCCTGCCCGCCGACCTGTCGCCCGGCACGTTGCAGCGCGCGGCCATCGGGCGGGCGATCATGACGCGGCCCGATCTGGTGATCCTGGACGAACCCACTTCCGCGCTGGACCCCACCGCCCGGGCCGAGGTGGTGGACCTGCTGATCCGGCTGCAACGGCAAATGGAGACGGCCTATCTGTTCATCTCGCACGACCTATCCACGGTGCGGTTCCTGTCGGACCGGATCACCGTTCTGTATCTTGGGTCGGTGATGGAGACGGGGGCGGCGGCGGATGTGTTCAACAACCCGCGGCATCCCTATTCGGTGGGTCTGATGGCTTCGGTCCTGTTGCCGCATCCCAGCCTGAAGGCCCCGCCCCGGCTGAAGCTGGAGGGCGAGATCCCCAGCCCGGTAGACCTGCCCAAGGGCTGTCCGCTCGCCTCGCGCTGTCCGTTTGTCGAGGTGGCCTGTCAGGCTGCGCGCCCGCCCTCGGCCTATCCGGCCCCCCGCCATCTGGTGCATTGCATCAACCACGACAAGGTGGCCGAGGGCGCCAGCGCGGGCGCCGACCAGTTCGCCCGCTTCCGCGAAATCTCTGACCGCATCCTGTCGGTGGGCCTTTCGGCTGCCTGACCCTTCTCCGAAAGGACTGACCATGCCCGGAAAACTGACCGGACGCACCGCATTGATCACCGGCGGTGCCAGCGGCATCGGCCTTGCCATTGCCGCGCTCTATCTGGCCGAAGGCGCCAAGGTCGGCATTCTGGACCATGCCACCGAGATGCCCGAAGGCGCGCTGCCGCCCGGAGACTGGGCTTTTGCCAGCTGCGATGTGACCGACCCCGCCGGGATCACCGCCGCCGTGGCGGCGCTGGACAGGACGCTTGGTCCCGCCACCATTCTGGTCAACTGCGCCGGCATTGATGAGATCGCGCCCATCGAGGCGGTGGGGCTGGACCTTTGGAACCGCATGCTGGCCGTCCATATGACCGGCACCTTCCTGATGTGTCAGGCAGTGCTGCCCGCCATGCGCGCGGCGGGATGGGGGCGGATCATCAACCTGTCCTCGCAGCTTGCCCACAAGGGCTCGCCCGGGATGGTGCCCTATTGTGCGGCAAAGGCGGGCGTCATCGGCCTGACCAAGGCGCTGGCCTATGAGGTGGCGGGCGACGGTATCACCGTGAACTGCCTGAACCCCGGCCCGGTGGACACGCCGCTTGTCGCCAGCCTGCCGCCCGAAGTGGTGGCGGCCATTGTCGCGCAACTGCCGTTGAAACGCCTTGGCCGGGTCGAGGAGGTGGCGGGTTCGGCCCTGCTCCTCGCCGCGGATGAGGGCGGCTTCTACCTCGGCGCGACCCTGAACATGAACGGCGGCCACTACATGCTGTGACCGCCGGTCCCGCAGACACAATTGGAGACAGAATGATGAAACTGGACGGACTGAAGCTGCTGGTCACCGGCGCGCAGCAGGGCATCGGCAAGGCGGTGGCGATGGCCGCGGCGGCGGCAGGGGCCGATGTGGCGCTGAACTATTTTGATGATGCCGCCGCGGCGCAGGCGGTGGCCGATGAGATCGCCGCCATGGGCCGCAAAGCCGTGCTGGTGCAGGGCGATGTGTCCGAGATCGTCGCCCTGCCCGCGATGGTCGCCGCCGCGGCCGAGGGGCTGGGCGGGCTAAACCTTCTGGTCAACAATGCCGGAATCTACCCCCGTGCGCCCTTCCTGGACCTGACCGAGGCGATGTGGGACGCCACGCTGACGGTCAACCTGAAGGCCACCGCCTTTCTGAGCCAGGCCTTCGCCCGCCATGTGAAAGCGGCCGCAGAACCGAAGGGCGCCATCGTCTCCATGGCCTCGCTGGCGGTGCAGGGCTGGGAAAACTCGGCCCATTATGCGGCGTCGAAGGGCGGGATCGTGTCCCTGACCCGCGACATGGCGATTGAACTGGCGCCGCTGAACATCCGCGCCAATGCCATCGCGCCCGGCGTGATCGACACCGCGCAACCGCGGGGCGGCTACAGCGAGGAGCAGCTGGCCACGCTGGTCAAGGGCAGCCTTGCGGGCCGGATGGGCACCGCAGACGAGGTCGCCTCGGTCACCGTGATGCTGCTCTCGGATGCGGCGAGTTTCATGAACGGCCAGACGCTGCACGTCAACGGCGGCGCCTTCATGGTCTGAGGAGACAGGACAATGGATATCGGAGTTTTCCTGCCCAACGGGCGCAACGGCTATATGATCTCGACCGCGACACCGCAGTACGACCCCACCTTCGACATGAACCTGCGGGTCGTGCGCAAGATCGAGGAGTATGGGCTGAACTTCGGCCTCTCGATGATCAAGTTCCGCGGATTCGGCGGCAAGACCGGCTATTGGGACGGCTGTCTGGAGTGTTTCACGCTGACCGCCGCGCTGGCCGCACAGACGAAATCGGCCAAGCTCTTCGCCTCAGCCGGGATCCTCAGCCTGCCGCCCGCGCTGGTGGCGCGGATGGCCGAGCAGAGCGGACGCGACACCAAGGCGGAGGCGACCTCCTCCTCGAAACGGATCAACCTGCCCGCGGGGCGGGTGAACCAGAATGTGGGCACGCTGATCGGCAGCTATGCCAATGTGGCGCGGATGCTGGACGAGATGGCCGCGGTGCCGGGCACCAAGGGGATCATGCTGTCCTTTGACGATTATGAGACCGGGCTGGATGTGTTCGGCCAGAAGGTGCAGCCCCTGATGCGCAGCCGTGCGCATGTGCAGGTGGCGGCCTGAACCGGCATCGCGCCCTGCACCACGCGCCGGAGGGGTTTTGCACCCCTCCGGACCTCCCCGCAGGATATTTATGAACAGATGAAGGGGGTAGGAAGAAAGAGGGGGCACCGGCGGAACGGTGCCCCTGTTATCTTCGCGGATCGGGGGGTCAGATCACGTCGTCAGCCGCTACGCAGGCCAGCCCCAGTTCGGCGGCCAGATGCGTGGCATGGGTGGTGTCCGCAATCTCTCCGGTGTCGTCCAGCAGGACGCAGGTTACGGCACCCTTGGCCGGACCGGCCAGCGCCAGCAGCCGCAGCGCCAGATCGGCCATGCCGCGCGGATCGCCCTCGGGCAGGTGGGGGAAGACGTGGCCGGGGGTGACGATGTCATCGCGGCTGCCGCCCACGGCGGTCAGGATGGTCAGTGCGCGGTCACCCGCCGAAATGCCGGTGGAAATGCCCAGCCGCGCCTCGATCGAGGCGGTGTAGAGCGGCCCACCCTGCCGGCCGCGCCGCGGTTGCAGCCCAAGGCCAAGCGCATCTGCCTGACGCAGCGGGATGGCCAGCCCGATCAGCCCGCGCATCCGGGCGGCCATCAGGTTGATCCAGTCCGGGGTGACGGCGGCGGCATCCATCATCACGAAAGCACCCGAGGTGGAGCCGGTCACGATCACCGGCCGGGCGGCGGCCAGATCGGCCAGCGCGCGGGCGGCTGCGGGGGTGAACTGCTGTTTCATCAGCCCCATGGTCATGCCCTCAGCTCATGAAACCGGCGCCCGAACCAGACCGAGGCGGCACCGGGTCGGGTTTCCACACCGACGACCTCGCAGAACATCACCTCATGGGTGCCGACGACGTGGCGCTGCGCGATCCGGCAGTCGAAGGACACGACGGCGCCTTCCAGCACCGGGGCACCGCTGGCGCCGCTGTGCCAGGCCGAGGCGGCGAAACGGTCGGCCATCGGGGTCTTGCCGCCGAAAAGCATGGCCAGATCGTGATGATCCGGCCCGACGGTGTTGACGCACAGCCCCTCGTTCCCGGCGAAGGCGGCGGCGGCCGAACTGCCCCGGTTCAGGCAGACCAGCAGGGTCGGCGGCTGGTCCGTGACGGAGCAGACGGCCGAGGCGGTGAAGCCCGACCGGCCCCCCGGGCCGTCGGTGGTGACGATGTTCACCGCGCCGGCCAGACAGGCCATGCCGTCACGAAAGACCTCACGCGCGACCGGCGGAAGCTGTGCCGGTGTCAGGGTGGCGGGTTCGGGGGCGTCGGTCATGCGGTCTCTCCTGCGGTGCCGGGCCAGCCTAGCGCGGCAGGCGGCCCGGACTTTAGTGAGTTTTCGGATCGCCCGCGCTGAGGATTATTCACCCGCCGCTGCCAAGAGCGGCCCGGCCAGCGCCGCGGCGGCAAGGGCGGTGCGGTCGGCATAGCGCCGCGCGACAAAGCTGATGCCCAAGGGCATGCCGTTCGGCCCGCGCAACCCGGGGGCCGAGACGACCGGCACCTGCATCAGTGTCCAGATCGAATTCATCGAGGCATCGCCGGTGCTGTCCAGCCCCAAAGGCGCCTCGCCGCAGGCGGACGGGGTGATCAGCACATCATAGCTGTCGAACAGCGCATCCAGACCGGCGCGGCAGCGGTCGGCCAAGGCATAGGCCGCGCGCATGTCGGCGGGGGTCAGGCCGGTGCGGTTTTCCACCATGGCGCGGAACTCGTCATGCAGGCTGTCCGGGGTCGCGCGATATTCGTTCAGAAAGGCGGCACGGCCTTCACGGGACAGGATCTTGCCATGGGCCTCGGGCAGGGCGTCAAAGCCTTCGGGCAAAGCCGGTTCGCTGACCGCAGCGCCCGCTTCGGACAGCAGCGCCGCGGCCCGGGCCAGCGCGGTGCGCATCGGGGGTTCTGTCAGATGCCAGCAGGGACCATAGGCGATTCCGACCCGCAGACCCTGCAGGCTGTCGGGCACGGGGGCGGGGTCCAGACCGAAGACATCGGCCAGCAACGTGAAATCCGCCGCATCATTGGCATAAAGACCCAATGTGTCGCAGGTCAGCGAATAGACCTTCAGCCCCTCGCGCGACATCACGTTCCAGCTGGGCTTCCAGCCCCAGATCCCGTTGAACGAGGCCGGACGGATGGTGGAGCCGCCGGTCTGGGTGCCAAGGCCGATGGCACACATCCCCGCCGCCACCGCCGCGGCCGATCCGCTGGACGATCCGCCGGGGGTGCGGGCGGGGTCATTCGGGTTGCGGGTTTTGCCGCCGCGCTGCGTGGCGGCGAATTCGGTGGTGACGGTCTTGCCCAGAATGACCGCGCCCGCCTGCCGCAGCGTATCGACACAGGCGGCATCCACCCCGGTCCGCACCCCCCTGTAGCGGGCAGTGTTGTGACCGGTGGGCATGTCGAAGGTGGCGATCACATCCTTGACGCCCACGGTCACCCCGGCCAGAGGCCCCTTGGCCCCCGCATCCACTGCCGCGGCCTGCGCGCGCACCAATGCGGGATCAAGATATTCGAAGGCCTGCACCATCGGTTCACGCGCCTGAACCTGCGCCAGCGCGGCCTCGGCCACCGCGGCGGCGGTGCGGCGGCCCGAAGCGACATCGGCGGCGATCCGGCAGGCGCTGTCTGAGAATGGGGCGGGGGATGGGGGCATTCCGGGGTCTCCTGTCCTTTCCGGCAGGTAACACCGGAACGAACCGGAATTGCGCCAGAGCTTTCCTCAGCCCCCGGCGCAGAAATTCTCAACGCAGATCAGATCGCGTGCAGCATCCGGTTCGGCTGCACCGATTCCATCAGCCAGTCCTTGAACCTTTGCAGCCGCGCGCGGCTTTCGGGTTTCCACGGCGTCATCATGTAATAGCGGCTGCGCGAGGCAGAGGGCTGCCCGACGGCGATCAGTTCGCCCTTCTCCATCGCCTGTTCGATCAGCAGCGACCGGCCCAGCACCACGCCCACCCCCGCCCGCGCGGCATCCACACCCGTGGAGGACGTGTTGAACCGCGGCCCGTGGGTCACATCGGCGCGGGTGATTCCGGCCTCGGCGAAATAGGCATTCCAGTCGCCCAGATTGCCCTCATAGCCCATCAGGGTGCGGTCCACATGGATCAGGGGCGCGCGGCGCAGGATTTCGGCAAAGTCATTGTCATAGCGTGCCGCCAGCGCGGGCGAACAGACGGGCACGATCTCTTCCTCGAACAGGGGTTCGACCTGACAATCCATCTGGGTCTGCCAGTTGCAGATGCGGATGTCACAATCCCGCGTCTCGGCCTCCTTGCGGGAAATGAAGGTAGAGACGTTCAGTTCCAGATCCGGCTCCCGCTCCAGAAATTTCACGATGCGCGGCATCAGCCACATCGACGCGACCGAGGCGGAGGCGGCGACCACAAGGCTGCGGCTGTCCTTCGACTGGGCATTGTTCATCGACGCCACCGCCTCGTCGATCAGGTCCAGCGCGCGGGTGATGCCATCCAGATTGGCCGAGGCATCGGGCGTCAGATACATGCGCGAATTCAGCCGCACGAAAAGTTCGGTCTGGAGAAAGTCTTCCAGTAGGCGGATCTGGTGGCTGACAGCCGTGGGTGTGACGCAAAGTTCATCGGCGGCCTTTGCGACCGAGGCATTGCGGGCGACCGCCTCGAAGGCCCGGATCGCATTCAGGGGAACACGCTTGCGCATGGGGAATCCTTTCGCCTGTGTCCTTGCGGACGACCGATTCTCCTCCTTCCCCCGGGACAGTTTCGGCCTGAATGCTGTATTCAGGCCAAGGAATTCGGATCAGGGATGACGGGGGCAGGCGAAACTGCCCGTCATTTGGGCGTTGCATTGCCGCGCGCCCAAGGCGCAGGCGAAGGCCTGCGCGGTCAGCCCGCGCGATAGGCCTCGGGCCGGAGATTGGCGCGGAAATCCCATTCCGCGCGCAGCCTGTCCTGCCGGTCAAGGTCGATCACGGCGATGACGACCTCATCCCCTTCGGTCTGTGCGTGAGCCAGAATCTCGCCCTCCGGCCCGCAGATCAGGCTGTCACCGATATAGCGGGTGCCGCCCTCCACCCCCGCCTTGCCGGCGGCGATGGCATGGGTGGAGTTGAAGAAGGCGCCGCCACAGACCGCCATCCGTGCGGCGGCGCGGCCGCGCTCCAGCGTGCCATCGTTCAGCACGGGGGTGTTGAAGGCGACGCAGAACACCTCGGCCCCCGCCATCATCAGACTGCGGTAGCTTTCGGGGAAACGGCGGTCATAGCAGATCAGCCCGCCCGCCTTGAGACCGTCCAGATCAAAGACGCCAAAGCCCAGATCGCCGGGACGGAAATAGCGCTTTTCCAGAATGGTGGTCTGCAATTCGGGCTTCGGCTCGGTGAAGCCGGGGATATGGACCTTGCGGAACTTGCCTGCCTCTGCCCCGGTCGGGTCAAAAAAGCTCATGGTGTTGAAGATGCCGCCGTCCCGCCGTTCCGCCCAGGAGGCGACGACGGACATGCCGTGGCCGGCGGCCCGGGCGGCGATGGCGGCCAGCGCATCGGCATTGGCGGTCTCGTCCAGATGCGGGTCCAGAACGGCCGGATCATCATGCACGGCTGAGGCGAAATAGGGCGACAGCGCGAGCTCCGGAAGGACGGCCAATGTCGCCCCAGCGCGGGCGGCACCGTCGATCAGCGTCAGGATCCGGGCCAGCGTTTCGGCCATCGTCTCCGAAGCGGGGCCCAGCTGCAGCGCGGCGGCAGTGAAGCGGCGCATCGTTCAGGCCCGCAGCCGCGCGGCGGGACGACCGATGATGTCCAGCGCCCGCCCCTCGTCCACCACGTCGCAGATCTTGAAAGACATGTCGAACAGCGAGGCGGCGTGGCTCATCTCGATCCGGTCGAAAACGCCTTCCTCGATCACCGTCATACGGAAGCCCGCGGCCTCGCCATCGACGCAGGTCGCCCGGACGCAGCCCGAGGTGGAATTGCCCACCACCAGAAGCCCGTCCACCCCCAGTTCCGCCAGAATGGGAATGAGGTTCGTGAAGGCAAAGCAGGACGGCGTCTGCTTTTCGATCAGAATATCGCCGGGCTGCATCGCCACTTCAGGCTGAATCCCGCTGCGGAAATCCGTGGCGGCGAACACGCCCGAGGCGGCGGCCTTGCGGCCGGTATAGGCGTGGAAGACGTGTTTGGAATAGATCACCGGCATCTCCGCCGCGCGGGCGGCCGTCAACAGCCGCTGCTGCACCCGGATCGCGGCCCAGGCCTGCGGACCACAGGCACCGGGAAAGCGGTCCAGCTGTTCGCTGATCGGCCGGTCCTCGCCGCAGGCGGTGATCTGCATGTCGATGACCAGCAGCGCCAGGTTTGCGCCGGGGCCGCGGGGCTGCCGCAGATTGCCATTGGCCGCGACCTTGCGGTCCTCTTCCGTCATGAAGTTTTCCCAGACGCGCGCCATATCCCTCGATCCGTCCTGTTGCGTTGCTGCCCCGGACCCTAGACGCGCGCGCCCGCGGGCGACCAATGCGGATTTCTTCCCGCCGGGATGAGTTTTCGTCAGCCCCGCGCCACTGCCTGCGGAACGGGCAGGCCCTTGCCGGATTGCGCAACTGCGGCATGAGAAAACCTTGGCCCCGGGGCAACCTTTTCTCTTTTGACCGGAGAGTCAGGCTTTGCGAAGCGTCAGGCAGTACGGCGGACAACCGGAGATCCCCTTGCCTCCTCTCTCCCATGCGCGCCAGGTTTCGATTGCCTTTGTCGTCGCCTGTGCCTTTCTGATGCAGGGGGTGGATTCGACCCTTCTGACCATCGCCGTGCCGGTCATTGCCGCGGATCTTGGCGCCTCGCCGCTGGCACTGCACCTTCTCATCACCTCCTATCTCCTCAGCCTTGCGGTCTTCATGCCCGTCTCGGGCTGGTTTGCGGACCGTTTCGGCGCGAGGCGGGTCTATTCCGGGGCGGTGATCCTGTTCATGACCGCATCGGCCCTGTGTGCGGCGATGCCGGACCTGTGGTCCATGGTGGCGCTGCGGCTGGTGCAGGGTTTCGGCGGCGCGCTGATGACGCCCGTGGGCCGGATGATCGTGCTGCGCGCCTTCGGCCCCGGCCGCACGCTGGAGGCGATGACATGGCTGACGCTGCCCACGCTTCTGGGCCCGCTGATGGGTCCGGTGATCGGCGCCGTGCTGATCGAAAGCTTCGACTGGCGCATCCTGTTCTTCGTCAACCTGCCCGTTTGCCTTGTGGCGCTGATCGGCGGCTGGCGGCTGTTTCCGGAACAGCCCAAGGGTCAGGTGACCCGGTTCGACCTGACCGGCTTTGCCATCGCGGGCCTGTCACTGGTGCTGTTCCAGATCGCGATCGAGGTCATGGGTCGTGCGACCGCTCCGCTTTTGCCGACCGTTCTGGCCATGGCCGCCGCGGTGGCAGTGTTCCTGATCTATGTCCGCCATGCCCGCCGGGTGCGGCATCCGGCGCTGGAGGTCGGGCTGTTCCGCAAGCCGTCCTTCATGATCGGCGTGGTGGCGGGCGGCATCGGCCGGGCGGGGCTGAATGCCTCGGCCTTTCTGGTGCCGCTGATGTTGCAACTGGGCATGGGGTTCCGGCCGCTGACCGCGGGCATTCTGGCGGCGATGGCGGGGCTCGGGGCCTTTGCGTCGAAACCCATCCTGTCGCGGCTGCTGCAGCGCTTCGGCTTCCGTCCGGTGCTGGTCTGGCTGACGCTGGCGGGGTCGGGCTCGCTGGCCCTGTTCGCGCTGGCGGGTCCGGGCTGGCCGGTCTGGGCCTTGGTCGGGCTGGCGCTCTTGGCCGGGGCCACGCGGACGCTGCATTTCAACGCGGTGAATACGCTGACCTATGCCGGGCTGCGGGACCATGAGCTCAGCGGCGCGGTCTCGTCCGCGGGGGTGTTCCAGCAGCTGACCATGGGCCTTGGCATCTCGCTTTCGGCGGCGATTCTCTCGCAGTTGCAAGGCGACAAGCCGCTGGTCTCTCTGGAGGACTTCCAGCTGACCTTCTTCATCATGGCGCTGATCCCGCTCGTCTCGCTGCCCTTCGTGGCCAATCTGCGCCCCACGGCCGAGACACCGGCCCCGCGGCCCGCGAACGGCTGACCGCCCCTTTCCGGACCTGCCGTGATTTCAGCCGCGCTGCCCGAAAGGGCGGCGTTTCCTGCATGCGAACCCACGGAAGAGGTGAGAAAATTTGCGCGCGCCCCCTGCGAATTACTCTTTTGTCTTCAGCTGGGGCTAGGGGTCAGGATGTCGGAAAGAACAACCGACAGGAGCGTATCACATGGATATCGGCGTCTTCATTCCGATCAATAACAACGGCTGGCTGATCTCGAAAACGGCCCCGCAATACATGCCCAGCTTCGAGATGAACCGGCAGATCGTCGAGAAGGCCGAGAGCTACGGTTTCAACTTCGCGCTGTCGATGATCAAGCTGCGCGGCTTTGGCGGCGATACCGAATTCTGGGATCACGGGCTGGAAAGCTTCACGCTGATGGCGGCGCTGGCGGCCACCACGAAGAACATCAAGCTTTTCGCCTCGACCGCGATCCTGACGCTGCCGCCCGCCATCGTGGCGCGGATGGTCTCCACCATCGACAATATCGCCCCGGGCCGCATCGGCGTGAACATCGTCACCGGCTGGGCGCCCAATGAATACACCCAGATGGGGCTGTGGCCGGGCAACGACTATTTCGGCTACCGCTACGACTATGCCACCGAATATGTGAAGGTGATGCAGGATCTGTGGGAAAAGGGCTCGTCCGATTTCAAGGGCGAATATTTCCAGATGGAGGACTGCAAGCTGTCCCCCACGCCCAGGGTCCCGATCGAGATCGTGGCCGCCGGCCAGTCGGGCCGCGGCATGGAATTCTCGTCCGAGTTCACCAACTATTCCTTCGTGAACGGCAAGGGCCTGAACAATCCGCAGGGCCATGCCCCGACCGCGGCCGCGCTGCTGGGGGCTGCGGCCAAGACCGGGCGCGACGTGGGCGCCTATGTGCTGATGATGATCATCGCCGATGAGACGGACGAGGCCGCGATGGCGCGCTGGCAGTCCTATCAGGAGGGCGCAGATCTGGGCGCGCTGGCCTATATGGGCGTTCAGGGCGCGGCCGATACCAATGCCGGCGACAATGCCACGGCCAAGCACATCAACCTGCCGGACGGGGCGATCAACTTCAACATGGGCACCTTCGTCGGCTCCTATGCGACAGTGGCCAAGCTGCTGGACGAGGCGGCAGCAGTGCCCGGCACCAAAGGCCTGATGCTGACGTTCGATGACTTCCTGCCGGGGCTTGATGCCTTCGGGACGAAAATCCAGCCGCTGATGACCTGCCGCGAGCAGGCGAACAGGCTGCTGGCCGCGGAGTAACCCTCTGTCCGCAAGACCGACGGGCGCGGTTCAGGCCGCGCCCGTTTGCATGACAGCCCCCCGGAAAGCACCATCATGACGATTACCCCGCCGGAATCGCCCGCGGCCTTTTCGCTGACCGCCGCACGGGAGGCGCTGCGCGCAGGCCGCCTGACCGCGACCGATCTGACCCGGGCCTGCCTCTCCCGGATTGCCCTTCGCGACAATGCCGTCCGCGCCTGGACCTGCCTGAACGCCGATGCCTTGGCCGAGGCGGCGACGATCCGGCCCGATGATCCGCGCCCGCTGGCGGGGATTCCGGTCGGGATCAAGGATGTGATCGACACCGCCCAACTGCCCACAGGGGCGAATTCGCCGCTGCAGGGCGGGCTGCGGCCCGGGGTGGATGCGCCCGTGGTGCAGGTTCTGCGCGCAGCGGGCGCGATCATTCTGGGCAAGACCGACACCACCGAATTCGCCGCCTGCGGGCGCGATGCGGCGACAGGCAACCCGCATGATCCGGCGCGGACGCCGGGTGGCTCCTCCTCCGGCTCGGCCGCGGCAGTGGCGGATTTTCAGGTGCCTTTCGCCATCGGCACCCAGACCGGCGGATCGACCATCCGCCCGGCGTCATTTTGCGGCATTCCGGCGCTGAAGCCCAGCTGGGGCCTGATCACGACCGAGGGGATGCGGCGCTATGCCGTCAGCTTCGACACGATCGGGCTCTTCGTCCGCGATCCGGCGGATCTGGACCTGCTGGCGGATGTCTTCGCCCTGCCGCCCGCGCCCGCGCTGCCCCCGGGGCGGCTGCGGCTGGGCCTGACGCTGACGCCCTATGCGGATGCGCTGGAGGTGGAGGGGCGCGCGCTCTTCGACAGCCGTGCCGCGCGGCTGGCCCCGGTGGCGGATCTGGTGCCCTTCGACCTGCCCGAAGGCGCGGCGGATCTGGACCAGTTACACCGCTGCATCCAGCATTGCGAGGGCGCCTCGGCCTTTCTGCATCTGTCGCGGACACAGGGCGACCTGCTGCACCCGGACTTTCACGACCGGATCGAATACCGGACCGGATTTACCCAACGCCAGCATTATGAGGCTTATGACCGGCTGGCCCTGTTGCGGATGCAGGTTGAAGACCGGCTGGCGGGCGTGGATGCGCTGATCGCGCCCTCCGCCCCGGGGTTCGCGCCCTTGGGCCGCACGCCGGGCAATCCTTTGTTCAACGCGCTGTGGACCGCGCTGCAACTGCCGGTGATGAACCTGCCCATGCCGGGGATGGAGCTGCCGCTTGGTCTGTCGCTGATCGTGCGGCGCGCGTTCGACCGGCAATTGCCCGCGCTGGCCGCGCGGCTGGCGGCCGCCCTGTAGCAGGGCGGCGCAAGGGCGGTCACTCCGACAGGAACTTGCCGCGGTGGAACACCAGCGGTGCGCCTTCGCCCTTGGCGCGGACGCCTTTCACGGTGCCGATGACGATGGAAATGTCGCCATGCTCCACCACCTTTTCCACCGCGCAGTCAAACACACCCAGGGCCGCGGCAAAGACCGGGGCGCCGGTGGCAAGCGTGTCCCATTCGCCTTCGGCAAAGACCTTTTCGCCCTTGCCGCCGAACATGGTGGCCAGCGCGGCCTGACCTTCGGGCAGGAAGTTCACCGCGAAATGTCCGCTCTCCAGCACCACCGGCAGGGATGAGGATTTCCGGTCGATCGACACCAGCATCGTGGGCGGATTGGCGCTGACATGCGCCGCCGACAGGCCCAGAAAGCCCACCGGCCCGCCCGGGCCCTGCGCCGTCACCAGCGTGGCACCGATGGGCCGTTCCCCCAGCGTTTTCCAGAACTTGCCGATGTCGATCTCGGCTCCGGTGGCTTCAAGGGTCATGTCATTCTCCGTCTTGCAAGGAAAAGGCCCCGGAAGCCCGGGGCCAGTCGGCACCCATCGGGGGCGCGGGGATCAGTTGAAATCCTGCGGCTCGCGCTTGCGGACAAGCTGGCTCAGCGCGACGGCAAGGACAAGGGCGCCGCCGTAGAACAGATTCTGCACGAAGGACTGGATGCCCAGCATCGTCAGCCCGGTGATGCCGATCACGATGAAATAGACCGCCACGACCGAACCCATCGGGTTGAACCGCCCCGGCGTGATGGCAGTGGCACCAAGGAAGGCCGCAGCAAAGGCGGGCAGCAGAAAGCTGTTGCCGGAATTCGGGTCCGCCGCGCCGATGGTGCCCGCATACAGCACCCCCGCCAGCGCCGCGATGAAGGAGGAGATCAGCAGCGCACCTGCACGGACCCGGTCCACCGGGATGCCGGACAGCCGCGCCACCTCGCGTCCGCGGCCCACGAACAGAAGCCGCCGCCCGACGGAGGTGAAGCCGAAAACATACCAGATCAGCCCCGCCATCGCGATGGCGTAGTAAAAGGCCAGCGGAATGCCCAGAAACCGGGTGCCCACCACCCACATCACCAGATCGAAGTCGATCCCGCCGATGGTCGCCGATCCGCTGATCCAGAGCACGATGCCGCCGATGAAGGTGCCGGTGCCCAGCGTGACGATCAGCGAGGGGATGCGGAAGTAGAGGATGAAGAACGCATTGATCACCCCCACGATCAGCCCCACCACCAGAACGACCGGGATCACCGCCAGAAGCGGCACCCCAAGGCGCGCGTTCAGGATGGCGATCAGCATGGCCGACAGCGTCAGGACCGAGGCGACCGACATGTCGAAATCGCCCGAGGTCAAGGGCACGATCAGCGCCAGCGTCAGGAACACCAGCACCGCCTGCGAGCCGAGCATGGTGGACACATTCCCCCAGGTCAGAAAGGTCTGCGGCAAGAGCGCGCCGAAGATGCAGAACAGCACCACCAGCGCCACGACCAGCGCATAGCTTTCGGCGATGCGGGCCCAGTTGACGCTGCGGCCCTTTGCGGTGGACATCATTCTGCGGCCTCTCTCACTTGGTCGTCGGTATGGGGATGGATGGCCAGCGTCTCTTTCGAGATGGCGTCCTTGGTCACGGCATCGCCGGTCAGTTCGCGGACGATCCGCCCGCGCGAGAAGACCAGCACCCGGTGGCACAGCTGCGCCAGCTGTTCGGGGTCGGTCGAGGCGATGAGGATGGCCGACCCCTCGCGCGCCGCCGCATCCATCGCCTGAAACAGCCGCTGCCGGGCGCCCACGTCCACACCCTGCGTCGGTTCGTCCAGCATCAGAAGCCGGGGCTTCGTCTGCAGCCATTTCGCCATCAGCACCTTTTGCGCATTGCCCCCCGAAAGGGCGGACAGCCGCAGCTCCGGCCGGTTGGGGCGGATGTCGTACAGCGCGCCCAGATCACGGCAATGCGCCTCGATCGCGGACCAGTCGATGCCAAGGGCGTTGCGGAATTTGCCCAGCACCGGCAGCGACATGTTGTCGGCCACGCTGAGGGAGCCGACGCCCGCCCGGCCCAGCCGATCCGCCGCCAGAAAGGCCAGCCCGCGTGCCATGGCGGCGCCGGGGGTGAGGGTGGTCAGGTCAAGGATCTCGTCCCCGATGACCATTTGCCCGCGGGTCGCCGGATCGGCACCGAACATCGCCTCGGGCACGCGGTCAAAGCCCGATCCGATCAGCCCGGTCAGGCCAAGAATCTCTCCCTGACGGATTTCAAAGGACACGTCCTGCGCGGCTTTCGCGCAAAGGCCGCGGACGCGGGCGGCCAGCGGGCGCTGCACCGCGGGCGCTTTGCCGCCCTGAAATATCTGGACCTTTTGGCCCATGATCAGCTCGATAAAACCGTCATGGCCCGTCTCGGCCGAATTCACCGTGCCGGCCAGTTTGCCGTCGCGCAGGATGGTGGCGCGGTCGGTGATCTCACGGATTTCGTCAATGTCATGCGCCACAAGGATGACCGAGACGCCATTGGCCTTGACCGCCCGGATCAGCGCGAACAGCTGGTCCACCCCGGCCTTCGGCAGGAAGGGCGTGGGTTCGTCGAGGATCAGGATGCCGCGGCCGGGCGGGGCGTGGGTCTCCACCTCGTCAAAGGCGCGGGTGATGGCGATCAGCGCGCGGTCGGCCTGCGGCAGGTCGGCCACGCGAGCCTGCGGGTCGATGGCGATGTCGAAGCGTTCGAACACCTCGGCAATGCGGGTCTGCGCGCGTCGCCAGTTGATCCGCCAGCGGTTGCCCGTGGCCAGATCGTTCAGCATCATGTTTTCCAGCACGGTCAGCGACGGCATCAGCGCCAGATGCTGGTGGACGAAGGAAATCCCGTTCGCCCGCGCGCCGCCTGCGGGCATCGGGAAGGGCACGCCTTCCCCGTACAGGATCAGTTCCGCTCCGGCCTCGGGCGCATGCAGCCCGGCGATGGTCTTGATCAGCGTGGACTTGCCCGAGCCGTTGGCGCCCAGAAGTCCGTGCACCTCGGCCGGCATGACCGAGAAGGTCACGTCGTCCAGCACCCGCGATGTCCCGAACACTTTCGAGACATTGCGGGCCAGCAGGGCCGGGGCCTCTCCGGGCACCCGCCGCGGCAGGCCATCGCCCGAAAGGGTCCCGGCCGGGCTCATTCAAGACCCCAGAGTTTGCGGTAGCCGCCGACATGGGCATCGCCATAGCCCTGATCGAAATCGGCGGGGGTTCCCGCGGTGGCGGCATTGTTGGCGTCGAAGATGTAGAAGGGCACGTAAAGCTCGGTCTGGGTGTTCTCCAGCCCGCAGAGGGTGCGCATATAGGCATCCAGCGACGACCGGGCGATCCAGCCAAGGCTTTCGCCCACATCCATCTGCACATCGCCATTCTGGATCATGTCGATGATGAAGGGCGTGCCGTTGAAGCTGGCAATCGGCACATCGGCCTTGCGCCCGGTGATGGCCAGCGCGGGCAGCACGAATTGCGACATTGAGTCATAGAGCGGCACGATAAAGTTGATCGACGGATCCTGCGTCAGCGCGCTTTGGGCCGAGGTCTGGATCTTCGTCGCCCAATCCGCCACCGGCACGTTCACATAGGTGGCCTTCGCCCCGGGGGCGAGCTTTGCCAGCGTCGCCTCGAATGACTTCCAGTAGGGCTGCGACGGCATCACATCGTCCGAACCGATGACCAGCACATTGGCCGCGCCGCCGGTCTGCTTGACCACCCAGGCGGCCATGATCTCACCCACGCGAGTAAAGCTGACGGGCAGTTCCACATCGGCCAGCGGGCTGCGGTCGTTCGTCACGTCAAGGTGGTGGGTGGCAAAGACCTTCAGCCCGGCCTCGCGCGCGGCGGTCAGCTGCGGCGCCAGCCCGTCCGGCACGATGCCCGCCACCAGATCCACCGCGTCATAGCCGTTCTGGATCGCATATTCGATGCCCTGCACCCATTGCGTCGGCTGGCCCTGATTCTGCCAGACCCGCAGTTCGAAGCCCACCTCTTCGGCCACCGCCTCCATCGAATCGGTGATGCCCGCGTTGAACGGGATGGCCGAGGAGGTGGGGATTGTCAGGATCTTCTTGCCCGCCATGCAGGTCTTTGCGTCAAAGGCCGGGCCCGGCGGGGCAAAGGAGGGCATCACCGAATGTTCGGCGATGATCGCCTCGGCCGCGGCCAGATCGGCCTCTTGCGCGAAGCCGGCACCGGGCAGCAGCGCCACCGACAACAGGGCCGCGGCAAGCGGGGTGCGGCGGGCGGCAGGGGCCCGCATCTGAGAGGACGTGAAGCGGAGGCTGGTCATGGCATTTCCCTGTTGCATCGCGTTCTGCCGGTTCTTCCTTCGCCGCCCGCGCTTTGCAGATGCGGCGGCGCAGGGCCGGCTTGACAGGGTCATGATGCGGCCAGCGGGCGGCGGATGGTCAAATGCAAGTTCCTTTGCAGGGGGGGTGAGAAAATCTTTGGCGCGGGCCAAATTGACAGCAGCCACCCGGCATCCGACCTTGGCAGGGTGCGGCGGACGATCTGCCGCCACAGCGCAACCCGCTGTCCTGTCACGATTATTGCGATCTCTTCATGTCTGGACCTCTTCAGAGCCGCCCCTCCGGGCTGGCCGATGCCCTTGCCTTGACCACAGCGTCCCAGGTGGCTGCGACAAGTTCCGTTCTGGCGCTGACGCCGATTCCCACGCTGGTTGCCGCAAGTCTGGGCGTTCAGCCGCATCTCGTGGGCTATCAGGTCAGCCTGATCTATGCCTCGGGCATCTTCTTCTCGATGCTGGCGGGGGGTATGGTCAAACGCTTTGGTGCGGGCCGGGTGGGGCAGGCAGCGCTGGTCCTGGCGGCGCTTGGCTTCATGGCGCTGGCCACCGGGCATCTGGCGGGGATGGCGGCGGGATCGGTGCTGATCGGCGTGGGCTATGCGCTGAACAACCCGTCCTCGTCGCATGTGCTGTCGCGGCTGGCCCCGGCGGCAAAGCGCAATCTGGTGTTTTCGGTGAAACAGGCGGGGGTGCCCCTGGGCGGGGTGCTGGCCGCGCTGGCGGTGCCGCCTCTGGCGCATGTCTTCGGCTGGCAGGCGGCGCTGCTGATGCTGGCGGCGGTGCCCCTGACGCTGGCCGCGGTCTATCTGCGTTTCATCCCGGTCTGGGACGGCGACCGCACCCCCGATGCGCCGGTGCTGCGGGGCCTGCGCGGCGGACAGGGTAAGATCTGGCGCGATCCGGCCCTGCGTTGCCTGACCATCCTTGGCTTCGTCTATTCGGCGGTGCAGCTGTCAATGTCATCCTTTCTGGTGGCCATGCTGATCACCGATTTCGGCTGGGGCGCGGGAACCGCGGCGACGCTGGCCGCAGGGATGCAGGCGGGCGGCGCCTTCGGCCGGGTGTTCTGGGGGCTGGTCGCGGACCGCCTCGGTTCCGGCTTTCTGGTCCTCGGCATCGTCGGGCTGCTGACCGGGCTGTCGGCGGTGGGTCTGGGCCTTCTGGGCAGCCTGCCCGCCCTGGGCGTGGCCATGGTCATGCTGGCCGGGCTGACGGGGCTGGGCTGGAACGGCGTGATCCTGGCCGAAACCGCCCGGCAAAGCCCGCCGGGCGGCACCCTGACGGGCGAGGTGCTGACATGGACCTTTGCGGGCGTGACGGCCGGCCCCGCCAGCTTTGCCCTGATCTACGGGCTGATCGGCGATTTCGCCGCAACCTTCCGGCTGTTCGCGGCACTGGCGGTGGCGGGCGGGCTGCTGGCCCTGCACCAGCACCGCAGTATCCGCCGGCGGGGACAGGGCTGAGACCCGTCCCCGCTTGCCAAAGCCGCCACCGCCGGGCGACAAACCCGGCAGAGGCGCAGTCAAGCGAAGGAACCGATGCGATGCGGAACGCCCCCCTTACCGGCCTTCGTGTTGTTGAGCTTGCGCGGATTCTTGCGGGGCCGTGGATCGGCCAGACGGTGGCGGATCTTGGGGCGGAGGTGATCAAGGTCGAGGCGCCGGAGGGGGATGACACCCGCCGCTGGGGTCCGCCCTTCATCGACCGGCCGCGCGCCCATGGCGGGACCGAGCGGGTGGCGGCCTATTTCCACGCCGCCAACCGCGGCAAGACCTCGGTCACCTGCGATTTCTCGGACGAGGGCGATCTGGAGCGGCTGAAAGAACTGATCGCCGGGGCCGATGTTCTGGTGGAGAATTTCAAGGTCGGCGGATTGCGCAAGTTCGGGCTGGATTACGAGACGCTCTCGGCGCTGAACCCGCGGCTGGTCTATGCCTCGGTCACCGGTTTCGGCCAGGACGGGCCGCGGGCCGCGCAACCGGGCTATGATTTCCTGATCCAGGGCATGTGCGGGATCATGGACCTGACCGGCGATCCGGGCGGAGAGCCGCAGAAGGTCGGCGTGGCCTGGATCGACATTTTCACCGGGCTTTACGGGGTGATCGGGGTGCAGGCGGCGCTGGCAGCGCGGGAACGGACGGGCCGGGGCCAGCATGTGGACCTGTCGCTTCTGGACTGCGGCACGGCGGTGCTGGCCAACCAGGCGACGAATTTCCTTCTGGGCGGGGCGGTGCCGCACCGGCTGGGCAATGCGCATCCGAATATCGTGCCCTATCAGGTGTTTGGCACCTCGGACGGGCATCTGATCGTGGCCTGCGGCAATGACCGGCAATTCGCCGCTTTGTGCCGGGTGCTGGGTCTGGCCGGGCTGGAGCGCGACCCGGATTATGCCACGAACCCGGCCCGGGTGCAGAACCGGGCGGCACTGGTGCCGCAGCTGGCGGCGGCGATGGAGGCGGCGGGCGTGCCCGCAGGGCCGATCAACGACGTGGCCGAGGCGCTGGCCGAACCGCAGATCCTGTCCCGCAGGCTGCAGATCGCCCCCGAGGGGATTCCGGGCCTGCGCACCCCGATCCGGTTCTCCGAAAGCACCCTCACCACCACCCGCGCCGCCCCCGCACTCGGCGCAGGGAAGTGGAGCTTCGGGGGCTAAAGCTTCTTCAGATAGGCGCCGGAGACCCAGCCTTTCAGCCCTCGCGCCGCCTTGAGCGAGACCCTGCACCAGCTGGTATTGCCCGACCGCTCGCAATTGTAGAGCCAGACCTCGGTGCCGTTCGGTAGGCCCACGATAATGGAATAGCCGATGCCCGGCCCCGCCCGCATCTTCAGCATGTCGTCGGCCTCGACCCCGACAACTTCGTAATAGCCCCGCGGCTCGGCCCGCGCGGGCATGGCGGTCGCAGCCGTCGCCAGCAACAAGGCGGCAAATATGGGGCGAGTGATCCTGTGCATCGGTTCTTCCTGCATCGTTATGCCTCTGGCCCGGTTCTAGACGGCAAGCGCTTTGCCCCGCAACCGCCGCCGCAGCAGATGCGCGTCTTGCAGGCCGCCTTCCAAGGCGCAGGACGGGGCGACACACCCTGACCTGCCCCCCGGAAGATCCCTCGCTGTGATGTAGAGTCTGCCCAACCTGAGAAGGAGCAGACGACATGAGGAAAAGCCGTTTCACCGAGGCGCAAATCATCGGGATGATCAAGGAACAGGAGGC